>CAIXXC010000438.1 GCA_903923205.1 uncultured Rhodospirillales bacterium
CTATTGCAGACAAGACACTTGACCTAATGGGTAAAATTAGGAGGCTCTTCCTTTCAGCTAGTTGCCCTCATCGTCTAGCGGCTAGGACAGCGGATTCTCAATTCGTTAACCGGGGTTCGATTCCCCGTGGGGGCATTCTTTTTTTAGAGCTCTCATAGGAGAAACCTGAAAAGTTGGCCTCAGTTTTTGGTACTTGCGGCTATGTTTGATGCGTACTCAATTTGAGCATATCCGCAGGCAGGGTTCTGCCGGGGTTGGTGTGCATACGGGAGACAAAAGTTTCGCTAGTTTTTTTGAGCTGTGGCTCACAGTTTCATTTTTGGTCTAGACTACTAACTACGTATTTGGTAAATAAATATGCAACAGGTTGTAGTTAAATAAAACAATGGTAAAAAAAATATTTAAAACTTTTTTATTTTACTCCCTGTATTAAGGTATTGCAAGACGTGTAATGATATTTTCCGTGGCTATCATGTTTCTTACTAATTTGTCGACAGAGTCAATCTAGGTAATTTGGTCATAATTTGCATGGATTAACTTTTTAAGTTCAGATGAATCCGCCTCGCTCCAATTTACGCCACCCCCGCCCAAAAACTTCTCCCTGTCCCCGCTAATGTCCCAGCCTGACCGCTAATATCATGCGTTAAAGGATCCTCTTCTCGCATGATTTATACACTCACACCAACGAAGACCCTGAAGGGAATTGATTGCCGGAATCCTTTGGCAAATGGCAACCGCTCCGCAATCACCTCGAAAACGTCACCGCGGCCGCAAAACAATTCTCCATGCTTCAAAAAATTATTCTGTGCTGAGTAAAAAAGTTCGATGAAAATGAAAACATATGAGGTAGCTATAGAAATTTCAGGGCCGACAGCGATGTGGTCGAGGCCAGACACAGGCGCGACCCCAACCAGCTACGTCGCCCCAACGTATTCTGCCGCAAAAGGTATCTTCGAGAGCATACTCCGGTGGCAGTCGGTCGATATTCGGCCGCTTCGTGCTGAGATATGTAGCCCGGTTGTTTTTCATCGTTACGTTACCAATTATGGGGGCCCGCTTCGCTCAACCTCTTCTGTAAAATCCGGTTCCTCACATCAAGTTTTCGCTACCGTGCTCATCAACGTACGCTACCGACTCGTTGCTCAAATTATTGAGCGCACCCGCGCACCGGACGGCACTTTTGCACCTCACGCCTACCAAGATGCCTTTGCTCGCAGACTGGCCAACGGCTCCTGGTTTACGACTCCAAGCCTGGGCTGGAAGGAATTCGCTCCGTCATATGTCGGCCTTCCGCGTCCTGATCTCGAACCCTGCGCGGTCGAAAATCATGAGATTCCTTCAATGCTTCATACGGTCTTCGACGCCCCGCAGGCCGGTAAAATAGATCCTCACTTCGTCGCCGGTCTCAAAGTCACCAATGGAGTTTTGCTTTATGCTCAATGAGCTAGCCCAAATCGCCGAAGCGTTGCGCAGGGCTGGTGTCACTGTCGAAGCGCGGCACCGGTCAATTCAACCTCTCGGTAAGAACAAGCCCACACTGGTTATCTCACTTGGGGCGGACGGTGCCCCATTCAAGGTGCACTGGATCGATTCCGAAACCAGCGCCACGCTTTTGAAAGTAAATCACGAATCCGCAGGCACGAGTTTCCCTGGCTTTAATTTGGAGCTGCCGGCGTGCGAGCTCCCCTTGCATGAAGCCGGAATCCCCAGTGATCAAACGATGATTCTTATCCATCAGCTCGCGGCCAAGAAGCTCGATATGGCGGCGATCCGGATGACGATTAGCCAGCTGCGGCCTCATTTTATTCCTCGCACACCGACGCCGGCTGAGTCGCGTCAGTTTGACCGTTCAACACACGAACACGTCCAGAACCTACGGACCACATTTGCGGACGCCTCGGCCGACGCAGCGTCGTTCACCGCCCTGCTCGATCTATTGTGCAGTCACCCACCGCAGCTTTCGGATTTCCTTTCGAAACTCAGCGCCTGCCTCTTCACTTCCTGCGAGTTTGTGGAGTCCGACGAACTCAGGCTCAACGTCGCCGCGCTATTCGGCGTTCTTGATTGGAAAAAGCGATCATTCTCGCCGGGTACGACCGCCTACGTCGCTGCCAAAGCAGAACAAGACGCAGCGGCGAACAAGGGCGGCAAGAAACTCTCCTTGTATCTCGATCTTGCCCACCTTGCCGAAGGGCTTCGCCCTGTCGCCCACGCTTCTACCGGCCGGGCAATCAACGCTCACCTCATGCACACGAGAGCGACGGCTATGGTTGCAACCTCCGGCGCCGCGTCATCACTGCAGCGCGATGCCTTTGGGCTCACGGGCTTATTAGCCGACACCCACCCCGAGCCAAAAGTCGCCCTACTTGGGAATCTCAGGCTATTCGCTCTTAACACGAAAGAGATTCCTGCTCTCTTCCGGTACGGTCTTGGCGGCAGCGACACTTTCCCTGTCAATGCCGACTTGGTTCAGCGGATGAGTGATGCACTGCTCTACCTCGCGTCCGATGAGCGACGTCATATCAGCTGCCATCCGATACCCAGCGCGCAGTCGGACAAAAGCGACTTACTGGTCGTCTATCTCGTAGAATCCCCATCGCTCGACGTTCCACTGGCCGATCTCTTTGGCGCCGAAACGCCTGAGTTCAATGATCGTGATTTTCGTGAGCTCGCCGCCCCAGTCCGCGCTTGGTTGCACGGCAAATCGCGACCTCCGGCCAACGCCCGTCTCGCCCTGATCGCACTCTCTGCCGTCGATAAAGCAAAAAAACAGATCAGCCTTTCCCGCTCGTTCACGATCGATGATCTCCAACGTGCCGCCGATAGATGGGAATCGTCCGCTGCAAATGTCCCCTTCGTGGCGATTTGGTTTCGGGACAAGATGAACAAGGAAAATGTGTTCCGAACAGGCATGGTACCCACGCCGTTGGACCTCGTTTCAGCCCTCAATCGTGTATGGGTGACCGACACAAAGCTTGGTTACGTATTTACCTTCGCCCGCATCTTTTCGGTCGGCGAAGGCTTCGACCTCTTTGTCGGTCAAGGGGACACTCGAGTCACACTTGCTCGACGGGGGTTGGCAATCCTCCTCGCCCGCTCCTCCAACGTTCTTGGTGCGTTGGCGCAGGCGCGCACTAAGCATCGTTGGACCGACCTAAGCGACACCGTCCGCCAGCATTGCTCCCGTTCCGTCGGCCTTCTCGGCATTTTTCTCCACGCCCTCAATCAGCTCAAAACAGATTATATGAAAGAACCCACTTATCATCTCGGCCGGCTTCTGTCGCTCGCAGACCAACTCCATCTACAATACTGCCAGCACGTCCGCGACGGAAGTACACCCGGCCAACTCATCGGCAACGCGCTGTTCGCGACCGCGCTGGAACAACCCGTCTTTGCCTTGGCGCGGCTCTCCGAGCGAATCATGCCGTATCAAGCGTGGGCGCGCACGTTTCACAACACAGACCCTGCCGTGAAATCAGGTTGGGAGAAGGTGCTACTACGCCAGTTTGAAGAACACGCCAACGCATTCCTCGAAAGGCTCGCCGACCGCTCCATCTTAATTCGCGCCGACGAACTCCCCGCTCGCATGACCGACCTCGACAAAGCCAAACTCCTCCTCGGTTACCTCGCCGACCCATCTCGCGAAACCATTTCCGCCCCTCCTGTACAAGAACCCATCACCGCGTCCTAAACCTTCCGCCTCTTTTTCCTCCCATGCCTAAAATTCAAACTGACGTTCCCCGCATCACCGGCCTGCTGGTGATTGAAGTCCGCAAATCCAATCCCAACGGCGATCCTGAACGCGAAAGCTCCCCACGCCAGCGTCCCGATGGGCGTGGTGAAATTTCGCCCCCCTCATACAAGCGTAAGTTGCGCGATCTCGTCGCTGACAAACAAGGTCCCGTCTGGGATGAACTCGCCAAACAGTTCACGCCCGCTCTCGACGAGGAAAATTTTCAAATTCTTGAGAGCCGCGGTCGGGATCGCGCCTCAATAATGAATATGTTGGAAGGCGAGAGTGGTGAATTTAAGGACGCCTTCTGGGATGCTCGCCTCTTTGGCAATACTTTTCTTGAAAAAGGTGGCTCAGATACCATCCTCGCTGGCACAGCACACTTCGGTGTTGGTATCTCCGTTGCGCCCATCGAAATCGAATTCTCGACGTGGACCAACAAATCCGGCGTCGAAACCGGCAAAGATCGAGGCATGGCTCCAATGGCTTTCCGCGTGGTGAAACACGGGCTATATACGATGCCCTTTTTTGTGAATCCCAGTCAGGCCCACAAGACCGGCTGCACCAAGCGCGATGTGGAGTTGATGCTTCATCTTCTCCGCTACGCCTACCCACACACAATGTCCGTCATCCGCACGATGGTGGAAGTGAGGCACGCCCACGTCTTCACCCATAAGAGCGCTCTCGGCAGCGTGTCGGACTTTGCGCTGATCGATGCGCTCACGCCCAAACACATCGAAGGCGACACCTACGCAATTCCTACTTGGGACGAGATCAAGGCTCCGTTCGCCGCAAAAGGTGAATACCGCGACTACACTGCTTAATCCCGCGCGTGCGCCACTCGCGCACAGCGCTCGCGAGGGGCGACCGGCACAAACGTATCGCGATCACGTCGGTGCGGTCATGACGGTCGCCCAACGCTTCGCTGCCGAAGCGTGCGTTTCGTCACCACCGGAGTTGCGCGATTCGTTTTGTAATGTGGTTCGCGCCTCCGCGACCTACCACGACCTCGGCAAACTCGATCCGCTCTTTCAGGAAGACCTAATTCGTAACGCACGTTCCACCCGCATTAATCACTGCGATGCCGGCACGGCTTTTCTTCTCAAGCAAAGAGCCGGTGACGCGGCTTTTACGGCTTATTCTCATCATATCGGGTTACCCAATTTCGCGGCGGAGAAAGCCAAGGGTGCGGACTTCCTGCGCGATACTGGGCCGGTCGATTGCTCGCCACCCGAAGTGACGGCCAGACGCACTGATCTACTCTTGGCCGCCATCCTCGCAGAACACCATCGAACTCTGCCGGAATCGGCCGGCGCTCCGGCCCCCACCAAAGCGCTCTCTCCTATCGCCCGCCGGTTCGCACTCTCTTGCCTTGTCGATGCCGATCATTCCGATACGGCACAAAACTACGGAAATGAATGCGCACCAGCCCCCCTTTCCCTCCGTGCCGTCGAGCGCCTGACGGCCCTTGACGACTACGTTTTAGGTCTCGGTAAATCGAACCGTAATCTAACTCAGCGTCAGATCGAGCGCCGAGAACTCAGGCGTGATATTTACGCAGCCTGCCGAAAGGAAAATTTGCCTGCGCCTGGCAGCATCGCCTGTTGCGACAGCCCTGTGGGAACCGGCAAGACTACCGCCGTCATGGCACATCTTTTGCGCGTCGCTGAAGAACGCGGAATCCGGCGCGTGTTCGTCGTCCTGCCGTTTACCAACATCATAGATCAGTCAGTCGCCGTATATCGTCGTGCTCTGACGCTGTCGGGAGAGTCTCCAGAGGCCGCCGTTGCCGCCCATCATCACAAAGCAAATTACAACGATATGTCGTTGCGTTCACTAGCCTCACGTTGGGACGCCCCGATTGTCGTGACGACCGCAGTGCAGTTCTTCGAGACGTTGAGCGGTCACCATCCGGGGGCATTGAGGAAACTGCATTCACTCGCACGCAGCGCCATTTTCATCGACGAGGCGCATGGTGCCGTTCCGCTCGAACAGTGGCCTCAAATCTGGCGGTGGCTCCGCGAACTCACTGAGCAATGGAACTGCCACTTCGTTCTCGGCTCAGGCTCGCTCATCCGTTTTTGGGAGCTTCCACATTTTGTCCCGCAAGAAATCCGTGGTTCAGTGGCAGACATCGTTCCCAGCGGTTTGCGCCAGACCGCTTACGAATACGAGCGTGACCGCATAAGGATACGCTCTGTGGCCAAGGCTTTTTCACTGCGAGAAATTTCAGCGGAAATTACCGCAGCTCCCGGTCCTCGCTTAGTAATTCTAAACACTGTGCAATCCGCCGCAGTCCTAGCCGACTACTTGCGGCGCAATTTTGCGCCTGATTTGAATGTTTTTCACCTCTCCACAGCGCTCACTCCGACTGATCGTGCGAACACACTCGCCGCGGTAACGCATGCCCTGAACCAACAGACCGAAAACTGGGTGTTGGTTGCTACAAACTGTGTAGAGGCCGGCGTGGATTTTTCCTTCCGCAGCGGCTTTCGGGAAAGCGCAGGACTGGTTAATCTGCTCCAGGCCGCCGGCCGCGTTAATCGAGAGTATGAGAACGAACATGCGATCATTCTGGATTTTACGCATGATGCTTCGGGAGGTCTCACGCTTCATCCGGCATTCAAACTTACGCGCCGCGTGCTTGCCGAACAATTTACGACGTCTGCCGTGAATCCTCTCGACTGCACAGCAGCATTTCGTCGCACGTTAGATCTCGATGCGGGGGCACTGGAAAATAAAGCCCGTGAGATTTGTCGCGCTGAAGAAGATTGGGCGCACCGCGACGTGACCAAATTGATGAAAGTCATCACAGCGGAAACACGCACGGTCATCGTAGATCGCGATCTGATTTCACGCTTCGAAAATCCTGATCCCAGAACGCACCCCTCATGGAGCGAAATAATGCAGGGTTCTGTTCAGCTCTGGGGAACCAAACTAGAAACCTTTGCAGTGAAATCGATGCGAGATTCCGACGAGCTGTATGCTTGGACATTGGGCTACGACGCGTTTTTAGGCATTATGTCAGGAGTGCTGCCCGTCCTGAATCAGGATCGACTGAATGGTGCTTCAATTGTGTAGTCCTCTTAGAATACGACAGAAATCACGCTGCGCCCCGTCATTCTCTCTCGCATGAAAACCGTTCCTCGCACCGTCAAAACCAGCGTCGCCGTCGCACGCGACTTCGCTGACTACGCCCTCACTTTCGATGGAAAACCCATCGAAATAACCAAGCCCGATGTACCTACTACCGTCACCCTAAAACGTGAAACTGCATCGAAAGTTGTGAGCGTATGCTACCCGCTCTTTGGCTCACCCAGAGCGGGTTTCCTCGCGGACCCGCTACCTCTCAGCGCCCTCAACGACCGCCTCTACTGCGAGCGCCGCGCCTATCTCAAATTCGTCGACGGCCTCCATGGCACCAACGAGCACACACTAATAGGAGATTTCGTCCACCAGGCCGTTGACACCCCTGGCTACGAGCACCGCGCAGGCTGGGAACTCCTCCGCGCCCTCCCGCTCTTCTCGGATACCCTCGGTCTCACCGGCAAAGCCGATCTCGTTGAAATTCGCCGCGATCCGGTCGATTCCACGCGCATCGCCGAGGCTCGCCCCGTCGAATACAAAAAAGGCCTCGCCCGCCGCTGGTCCAACGACCACGCCCAGCTTTGCGCCCAGGCCCTTTGCCTCGAAGAAATGTTCGGCCTGAGCATCGCATCCGGCCTCATCTTTCACGCCGCCTCCGCGCTCCGCACCACCGTAGAATTCGACGCCCCGCTGCGCGCGCTCACTCGCTCCACCCTCGACGCGCTCCGCCTCACGCTAACGCAGCCCGCGGCGCCTCCCGCCGTGCTCAAACCCCAGTGCGATGGGTGCTCTCTGCGCGGTATCTGCCTGCCGGAAGCCGCTGCCCTCCGACGCACGCACCTATTCGAGCCCCGCCACTACACCTGACCCTTGCGACCGCACCGTGGCTCAAAATCTCCAAAACGTTCTCTATCTCCTCACCCCAGGCCTCTCGCTGCGCCGCGACGGGCTCGCGCTGCGCATTGAATACGAGAAACAGCTCAAACTTTCGTTGCCCATTCATAATCTCGAATCCGTCTTTGTCTTCGGGGCCGACATCTACGTTTCCCCTTCAGCTATGCGGCTCTGCTGGGAACATAGCGCCAGTGTGTGTTATTTTACGGACTGGGGCCGACTGGAAGCTCGCGTCGAGGGCGTGCCACAAGGCTCGATGCTGCTCCGCCGGGCGCAGCATGCAGCCGCTAGTAATCCTCATCGCGCCGCTGCGCTCGCTCGTGTCTTTGTCGCTGGAAAACTTCACAATGTACGCTGGCTCTTGGCACGTAGCGCCCGCGACGCCGCGACCAAAGAAGATGGCGACCTCCTCCGCACCGCCGCCGAAGCCCACGCCTATCTGCTCCGCGAGCTCGGCCGCACCCCCGACGATCCCGATGTTATTCGCGGCGTCGAGGGTCGCGCCGCCGCACTGCACTTCGAAGTATTTTCTTACCACCTAAGACCTACGCTGCGGGCAACATTTCCTTTCGATGGGCGCAACCGACGCCCACCGCGCGATGCCATCAATGCGCTCCTTTCTTTTCTCTACGCTTTGCTTCGCCACGACTGTGTCACGGCACTCACAGCTGTCGGGCTCGATCCGTTTGTTGGCTTCTTGCACACCGATCGTCCGGGGCGCGAATCGCTCGCCCTCGATCTCATGGAGGAATTTCGCCCATGGGTGGAGCGACTCGGGCTGACCTTGCTCAACCGCGTCGAATTGAAAGCAGGTCACTTTGTCGCGCGCGAAGGTGGAGCGGTAGAGTTAAGCGAAGTCGCGCGAAAGACGCTCGTGGCCGCTTATCAGCAACGAAAATTGGAGAAAGTCATGCACCCTCTTTTCCAAGAAAAAGTCCGCTACGGCCAACTTGTTTTTATACAAGCCAGGTTACTGGCGCGCTCGCTGCGAGCGGAAGCCGACTACACCCCTCATCTGTTTATATAAACCAAACCTGCACTATGTTTCTCCTCATTACCTACGATGTAAGCACTCGAGACGAGCGTGTCGGCGCGCGACGGCTCCGGCGCGTCGCCAAAGCTTGTACCTCCTATGGCGTGCGCGTGCAGAAGTCGGTGTTTGAAATGCAACTCGGTCAAAAAGAGTGGGTAGAATTGAAAGCAAGGTTACTGGGCGAGATCGATCCGAAACAAGATTCGCTTCGCGTCTATTTTATTGATCAAGTAAGGAAAGATAAGATCGAGCACCACGGCACCCACATTCCAGTAAATGTAGTTGAAGATACGCTATCCCTATAAACTATCCAGAAGCAGGGTGTGCGAAACCAATGCCTCGTCGACGCACGCACCCTTTCGCAGAACAGATAACTCTCTGCGTAGGTGGTGAAAGTATTAGCGTAAAAGCGGGCTATAGTATTCTTATTTTTTGTTCTTTGACAGTTTCGCAAAATGTAAACACTAACTTCTTGGCGTACTGTCTTTAAAAATGTACGCGGTCGCCCCGCTCAAACAAGTGGGGCGCGGATTGAAACTTCATCTACTTTTACGTTATCAGCGATAACTTCGGTCGCCCCGCTCAAACAAGTGGGGCGCGGATTGAAACTCTACCGGATTGATGTTTTCCAAAAGAAACCAAAGTCGCC
>CAIXXC010000439.1 GCA_903923205.1 uncultured Rhodospirillales bacterium
AAAAATCCCTTTTTCTTTTATTTTCTATTTTCTCTGCGTTCTTCTCGCGTGAGCTCGTCCGAACTCAAGGACAACCGAAACCGAGGCCCTGACGATTCTGCCATGAATTGACTGGATCGATCAATCTTGATCGGGACAGGGTTCCACTCCTGTCCATGAGCATTGCCCCGGAAGACTCGTTGGCGCCCGATCCGTTCAAAACTGGGCTGTTGGTCGCGCCAAAAGCTCTTGACCGCTCAGGCTGCCCTCCATAGCGTTTTCATCCACCCTCATTAAATATCGCAAGGCGCCTCCCGCATATCAAAGGAAGGGCGGCGTAATAAAAACGAAGGGAGCCCAGCGTGCCAAATAATCATAACCCGGATTATGACGTCGTGATTCGCGGTGGAAGGGTCGTCGATGGCACGCGCATGCCATCCTTCGTCGGCGACATCGCGATCAAGAATGGCAGGGTCGCCGAGGTTGGGAGCGTTACCGGCACAGGTAGAGAAGAAATTGACGCCAGAGGTCTGGTTGTAGCCCCAGGCTTCGTTGACAATCACACTCATTACGATGCTCAGCTCAACTGGGATCCGTATGCATCGCAATCCTGCTGGCATGGCATTACAACTGTGGTGATCGGCCTATGCGGTTTCGGCTTTGCGCCGTGCCGACCAGAGGATCGAGAACGCGCGATGCAGCGCATGACTCGAGTCGAAGCCATCCCTTATGAGGCTATGAAACTCGGGATGCGCTGGGATTGGGTGACGCAGGATGATTTCTTGAGAGCCTTCGAACGCGCCGGCATCGGCGTCAACGTCGCGAGCTATATCCCCCACAGCGCGATCCGCGCCTACGTCCTCGGTGCTGACGACAACAAGCGCGGCGAAGTGACCCCAGACGAACTCGAACAAATGAAAGAGCTCGTCCGCGAGGGCTATCGTGCCGGTGCGCTTGGCATTTCAACCGATCAAAACTTGATCGACCGCGACTACGATGGTGGCATGTTGCCCAGCACGATCGCGACCAACGACGAACTCGAGGCTTTGGTTTCGGTGGCGCGCGAATTCAATGTCGGCTCCATGGAAATAACACCTGCAAACATGCATATTGGCGAGACCGAGATCGCCCAGTTGAAGCGTTTGTTCGTGGTCTCCGGTCGGCCGGTCATCCACAACACGCTGATCGAATCAGCGCATCTTCCAGGTGCCTGGAAACGCGCGTTGGATCATCTCGACGCGGCGAACGAGGAACACCGGATTTTCGCCACCGCCGTCGTCCATGGCATTGGCTCGTTGTTCAGCCTGCTTGAGTACAATCTGTTCGACGACATGCCCGCATGGAACAAGGCCCTAGCCTGCCCCGTCGAGCAGCGGATCGCGAATTTGAAGGATCCGGCGATCCGCGAACTACTGGCGTGGGACGTGGCGAACCACCTCAATCGGGTTTGGTCGGGGCGCTGGAACCGAATGCGGGTCCGCGAGAGCGAGTTGAAGCAGTATGTCGGACGCTATATCAGCGAAATCGCCGAGAGCGAGGGCAAGACCCCGCTGGACGCATTCTGCGATATCGCCGTGGCGGAAGGGCTGCGCACGATGTTCTACATTGAGGATCAGATCAATTCCGACGACAAGGCCAATGCCGAGATTGTCGCCCATCCTTATGTCATTCCCGGCGCTTCCGATGGCGGCGCCCATACCCAATTCCTGTCGATGGGCAAGTACCCGACTGTAATGCTGTCCAAATGGGTTCGGGATGAAAAGGTGATGAGCCTTGAAGAGGCTCACTGGCGCCTCTCCCACATGGCGGCGTCTTCGATCGGGCTCGAAGGAATTGGTACGCTGGAGCGCGGCATGCCAGCCGACATCGTGGTTTATGATCTGGGCAAGCTTCGGGTCACACCGGATGAACCGTATTACGAGCAAATTCTCGGTGGCGGCAAACGACTGATCGAAAAAGCCGAAGGCTATCGCTATATCTTCGTCAGCGGCGTGATGACATTCAAAGATGGTGAATGCACGAACGCCCTGCCTGGTCGCGTCCTGCGCACTGCTGCGTATAAACCTAAAATCGAGAAGGTTGCTGCCGAATAACGGCTATCCATCAATCTCATCGGGCCCGCATGAAGCACTGAGGCGCGCGCGGGTCCGATATTTTAACAACACAATAGACAATATATTGACGATCCCGATAAGATGTCGATCCAAAGTTCGACCTTATCAGGAAAGACCACATTATGACCGACCACGCCGCTGAAATCTCCCGAACGCCAATCTTGCGAACGACGGCTTCTGGCCCGGGGCTGAAATCAAACCACCTTAGTTTTATCGAAGTCGTAGCCCAGTCGATCGGCGTGATCGCGCCCTCCGGCACGCCCGGCCTCGTTATACCCGTCGTCTTCGCGACTTCCGGGAATGGCACCTGGCTCGCCTACAGTTTCGCGACGGTGGCGCTGCTGATCGTCAGCCTGCAGATCAACGTCTTCTCTTCCCGTATCGCGAGCCCTGGGTCGCTTTATGTTTATGCCGGCCACGGCCTCGGGCCGCTTGCCGGGGCCATATCGGGCTGGGCGCTTCTGATTGGTTATGTCTTTACGGCAGCCGCTGTCATCGATGGCACCGTCAGCACGTCGCTCGCGGTTGCAGAGGCTGCCGGATTCCAGAACAACGCCACTCCCGTGCTGATCGGCGTTAGCGTCGTCGCGGCTTCGCTTGCCTGGGCGTTGGGCTGGCGGGACATCCGGTTGTCGAGCCGCACAACCCTGGTGTTCGAGTTCACGACCCTCGCCCTGATTCTCGGCGTCGTCATTGCCTGGTTCTTCCATCATCATGGAATTTTCGATGCGGCCCAGAATCATCTAGAGGGAGTCAATCCCGACCAGATTCGTCTCGGCCTTGTTCTCGCTTTCTTCAGTTTCGTCGGCTTCGAGAGCGCAACGGTACTCGGTGTCGAATCGCAGCGACCCCGCGTCTTCATTCCGCGCGCGGTGATTGCCAGCGTCGCCGGTGTCGGCATCATCTTCATCATCAGCGCCTATGGACTCGTCGCCGCGTTTCATGGCGCCGCGACCACACTCGACAAGTCAGACGCACCCCTAACGGTCGTCGCCCAGGCATTCGGGTTCGGCCAAATCGGCTTCCTGATTTCTCTGGGGGTGGCGCTCAGCTTCTTCGCCTGCATTCTCGGCAGCATCAACGCTGCAGCGCGCGTCCTCTTCGCCCTCTCACATAATGGTCTGTTCCATGGCGCTGCGCGGTCAACCCATGCCAAGCACGCATCCCCCCATGTCGCGCTTACCGTCGTAACAGCGGTCGCTTTGGCTCTTTCACTTGTGCTCACTCTGGGGCATTGGGCGATCCTCGACGCCTACGGGATCCTCGGTTCAATTGCCACTTATGGCTTCCTATTGACCTATGGCCTGGTATCGGTCGGCGCGCCTGTATTCCTATACCGCCGGGGCGAACTGAAGCTGGTGAACGTCGTGTCATCCCTGGCTGCCCTGGTCCTGCTGGTTGTAGCACTGGTTGGAACCGTCTACCCCGTACCATCCTGGCCCTACAACATTCTGCCCTATGTTTTCCTTGCCCTGATCGGCGTTGGCGTGCTGTATTTTCTCGCTTTACGGGCCGTAGCGCCGGCCAAACTCGCAGCCATAGAAGCAGAGGTTCTCGGCAGTTGATGAGTACCGATCGGACCATTGACCTGGACGGCCTTAAACTGTCCCAAAAGACCCTCATCCGCGTGGATGGGGGTCGACAGCGCGTCGTCAGGACCGGGGATACCGGTCCCACGGTCGTCCTACTCCACGGCTATGCGGACTCATGGCGGAGCTTCGAGGGCATGGTCGCGCCGCTATCGGCAGAATTCCGCCTCATCCTCCCCGACCAACGGGGTCACGGTGACAGCGACCCCGGCGAAAGCTATTCAGTCGGCGATTTCGTTGCCGACGCGGTCCTGGTGATCGAAGCTTTGGCTGCGGCTCAGGTGGCGCTGCTTGGCCATTCTCTTGGTGGCATTGTCGCTCAAAGGATAGCAGCCGCCCGCCCCGACCTGGTCAGCCATGTCATCCTGATCGGCACGGCGCCGAGTGCCGCCGGTCACGCTGACATCCAATCCCTGGCCGATCAGTTGGACGGCTACAAAACAGAAGTCCCGGCCGAGGTTATCGCCGAATTCCAGACCGGCACGGCATTCACACCCCTGCCTGCGCCACGCCTTGCAACAATCCTGGAGGAGAGCGCGAAGCTGAGCCTCGGCGCTTGGCAGGGAACAGCGCATGCGCTTGTCGATGACCCTGGTCCTGTCCCGAATAGGATAGAACAGCCAACCCTGGTGTTCTGGGGCGAACGCGACAATATCTTCGACGCCGGCAGCCAGGAAGCGCTGGCGCAGGTACTCGTCAACGCAACGCATGTCCACATCCCAGATGTTGGCCATGCGCCGAATTGGGAAGTCCCCGCCGCAGTCGCGACCGAAATCGCGACTTTCCTCCGGGCACCCTGACTAATCCGATCATCTAGACTGCAACTCAATAACCGAGAGCGCAGCCATCCTTGCGCGGATCTGACCCGCCCACCAGAATCCCGCGGGTGCGGTCGATCCAGATCGCCTGACCACCGCCAAGCGGCTCATCCGGTTCGGCCAGCACGTGGCCGCGCGCCCTGAGGGCGCGTCGGCTGGTCTCCGGGATACCATGTTCGACCTGCAATTGGCCTAGTCGCGGCAGGAAGCGCGGGCAGTCGAGGGCTTCCTGAATGTCCATTCCATATTCGAGCAGATTGGATAGGAACCAGCTCTGGCCAAAGGGCTGGTAGTGACCACCCATCACGCCGAAGGGCATGACGGCCTCGCCACCCTGGGTCAACATCCCCGGTATAATCGTGTGCATCGGCCGCTTTTTTGGCGCGATGACATTGGGATGTGCAGGATCGAGGCTGAAGCTGAAGCCGCGATTGTGAAGCATAACCCCGTCGGCCTCGGCCAGGATGCCGGAGCCGAAATTCTGGAAGATCGAGTTTATGAAACTGCAGGCATTACCGTCGCGATCAACAACACTGACATAGACCGTGTCCTTGTGCGCCGGCAGCATCGTCTCGCCGCCGTCGGGAAGCGCGGCCATCGCCCGATCGTCCTCGATCAATGCCCGCATCGAGGCCAGATAGGGATCGCTCAAGAGCCGATCCATGGGGATAAACTTCTGCAAGGGATCGCAGAGCAAGGCGTCCCGATCCCGGTAGACCAGTCGGCCCGCCTCGGCATGACGATGCAGGCGAACCGGCGACAGCGGATCTTCCATGATCGGCATGCCCTCAAGGATTCCAAGCAGCATCAAAACGAGCAGTCCGGACCCGTTCGGCGGACATTCCCAAACATCGAAACCGCGCCAATGGCGCGTGATCGGGATCACAAATTCTACCGCCGCGGGCATCTCGGCGAAATCAGCTTCATCGTGCAAACCGCCGCGCCCGCGCAGCGTTGCCACAATGCGGCCGGCAATATCACCTTCATAGAACGCCTTTGCGCCGTCACGCGCGATCCTGCGGAAAGTCTTGGCAAGGGCAGGCTGGCGAAAGACATCGCCCGGTTTCAATGCACGCCCGTCACGCAGGAAGCCTGCAGCCGCGGTCCGGCGCAGTTTGGGTGCGGCCTCGGCCCAGTCGAAAGAGACACGGGGGGCAACGACGAATCCATTTTCTGCGGCATTGATTGCCGGTTGAAGCAATTCATCCAAACCCTTGCGACCGTGATGCGCCAGCAGCATCTCCCAGGCCGCAAGAGCGCCCGGGATAGTCACGCAATGGGGCGACTCTGCTTCCAGCGAGGCCACACCTACGTGCGCAAGCGCCTCCACAGAGACTGCCGCGGGCGTCCGACCGGAGCCATTGATAGCGACCAACGGCTTTCCTGCCGGCTTATAAAGGCAGAAGCAATCTCCACCAATCCCAGTCGATTGTGGCTCAATGACGCCAAGAAGCGCGACCGCAGCAACCGCTGCATCGAGCGCGTTGCCCCCTGCCCGGAGAACATCAATCGCGGTCAGGCTCGCCGCAGGCATGGAGGTCGCGGCCATACCGTTGGTCGCATAGACAGGGCTGCGACCTGCAAGCTGGAAATCACGCATCAGAAACCCCGCAAAGGCAGCGCATCACTCGGCGATCCGAAGTGGCGCGCGACTGGATTCATTGCCGGCATCGACGAGCCGATTGAGATAATCAAGGAATTGGGCCTGATCTTCACTGGATAAAGGCGCGATGGTGCGATGGTGCGCGCGCTGCACCGCATCGGCCATTTTTTCAAGAACAACTTCGCCTCGGGCCGTCAGTTTGATGAGGTTGGTTCGCTTGTCGGTCGCCTTCTTGCTGCGACGGACAAGACCTTTTGTCTCCAGGCGTCCAATCACATTTGTCA
>CAIXXC010000440.1 GCA_903923205.1 uncultured Rhodospirillales bacterium
CCACAAGGCCCGACGTGGCAGGGAGCCATCGTGTCGTCTTGACCGGGGATTGGGTCGCGGGATGTCCGTCCGGCCAGCCGCCCCAGGCGATCATTGTGAGACCCAGGCAAAGCCCGCCGAGCGTCGTCCAGGTGAGGCCCAGGCCAAACCGCAGCAATTGTGGAATAACCGTTGCAGACAGCACGATACCAATGCCGACACCGGTAAAGATGAGACCGCCGGCCAGTCCCCTTCGTCGGGCCGGAATATGTGGCAACACGAGGGGCGCCGCGAGGACCATGATGATGCCGCCGGCAAGGCCGGAGAGAAAACGCCAGCCCAAGAACCAAGCAAACGGCCTCGGGTGCGCGCAGGCAAAGAACGACGCGGACACCAGAAGCATGGCGGCGCGAAGCACCCAGGCCGCCGGTAAACGCGCTGCCATTGCTCTCGCCGACAAGGCACCGAACAGATACCCGGCGAGATTGCCCGCGCCGAGATACGCGGCCTGCGCTGGACCAAACCAATGCAGAGCGATCAGCGGCGGTATCAACGGTGAATAGCCGAATCGCGCAACGCCGATTCCGACCAAGGTCGCGCTCAGCGCCGAGCAGACGGCACGAAAAGGGCCGTTAAGTTCCATCTGCACCCCGGCGCGCGATACTTCTGCTATCATCAAGGGGGTCGAGCTTAGGTGATTCCGGCGATCCGACCCAGCCAATTTTCACGCACGCCTGAACTCAAGCGTTGAGGGTTCGCCATTGCGGCGCGATCCGGTATAGATGCGCCCCGCCGCGATGCTTGTCTGAGTCGGGGCAGGAACCGCGCTCAGGGATTGGGGTCATTCGGAATGACGGTCGGCATTGAGATTGGGACAACCGCCGAGGGCAAGCTCGCGGTTCTCGACCTTGAGGAACTTCTCGCGACCCGGCTCCTGGTGCAGGGCAATTCAGGCTCCGGCAAATCGCATCTTCTGCGCCGCCTTCTGGAACAGAGCGCGTCCTGGGTGCAGCAGGCGGTGATCGATCCTGAGGGTGATTTCGTCACCTTGGCGGATCGTTATGGCCATCTTGTTATCGAGGCATCCTCCTATACCGAGGCCAGCCTGCTCCAGGCGGCGGAGCGGGTTCGGGAGCATCGCGTTTCGGTGGTCCTGAATCTCGAAGGACTGGAAATTGAAGCGCAGATGCGCCATGCCGCCGCTTTTCTTAGCGGATTATTCAATGCGACTCGTGACTTCTGGTACCCGATGCTGGTCGTGGTCGATGAGGCCCAGCTCTTTGCCCCAGCGGTATCCGGTGACGTGGCAGAGGACTCTCGAAAGCTGTCACTGTCCGCGATGACCAATTTGATGTGCCGAGGGCGAAAGCGCGGCCTTGCCGGGGTCATCGCCACGCAGCGCCTCGCCAAACTGGCAAAGAACGTTGCCGCCGAGGCGACAAATTTCCTGATGGGGCGGACCTTCCTGGATATCGACATGTCGCGTGCGGCCGATCTCCTCGGCATGGAACGCCGTCAGGCAGAAATGTTCCGCGACCTCCAGACCGGGCAATTCATCGCACTCGGCCCCGCTTTGTCACGGCGCCCGCTGGCATTGCGTGTCGGCTCGGTAGAGACCCGGACACGCGGCGTGAGCGCCAAACTGATCCCGCTGCCCGAGGCCGCGACCGAATCGGTGCGCGGCCTGATCCTGAACCCGCCTTCTTCGCCGGAAATATCCCGCCAACCGCCCCGCAGACCTTTGCCCGCGCCCCAACCGGATATTCTGACCCAACTGGCGCAAGCCAAGCCCCTATCAGCCCTCTTGCCCCAACCGCCGCAGATCGACCAGACGGAGCGCAAGCGCAAACTCGACCTCGCGATCGCCCAATTGCTCAGCGAATCGGATGCGGCGTTTCGATCGGTAAGCGTGCTGTATCAGGATTTTCTCGTTCGCTGCCGGATCCACGGCATCTCGGGAACGCCCCTCGATCTGCCACAGTTTCGGCAATTGCTCGCCAATGCGCGCGCCGGCATCGATACAAGCGAAGCCCGCGATACCCCGGAATGGCAAGCCGTCATCGAGCGCTCCCTCACCTTGCCGGAAGACCTTCAGGGCGTGTTCCTGCTGCTCGCCAGGGCAGCACTTGACGGCGCGCCGTGCCCGTCTGACGATACCATTGCCCAAGCCTATGGCAGTCGGTCCCTGGCAAGGGCGCGGCGCCTTTTGAGCTACATGGAGGAACAGGGAACGATCGTCTGCCGCCAGGACATGGCGGGCCGGCGGATTGTCGCGCTCCCCCTGCTGGGCTGCGAGACGGCTCCGGGAATGCTGATCGGTCGTTGCGAATGATCTAACGATCCAGGGCCGGAAAAATCGTACCCGTGCAGGCGCCGAACCCGATCCTGAACCCGTCGCCCTGCGCCCAGCCCGTCAGCGTCAGGGTATCGCCATCCTCGATGAAGCTGCGTGACTCTCCCGTCTCGAGAAGCAAAGGCTCCGCCCCGCCCCAGCTGAGTTCCAGCAACGAGCCCCGACTATCCTTCGTCGGCCCAGAAATCGTACCGGAACCAAGCAAATCGCCTGTATCCATCCGGCAGCCGCCGCTGGCGTGATGGGCAAGCTGCTGTGGTGCGGAGTAGTACATTTCCCGGTAGTTGGTCCGTGAAATCACAGTGGATCTCGCGCTACCGGCTGGCCGCATAAGAATTTCCAGACTGATATCGTAGAGCATCGGCCCAGGTTCCTGCAGATAGGGCAGGAGCGCACGTTCCCGCGGCGGTGTACTTACCCGAAAGGGTGCGAGCGCCGCGGTTGTCACCACCCAGGGGCTGATTGAGGTCGCAAACGCCTTGGCCTGAAACGGCCCCAGGGGTTGGTACTCCCAGGCCTGGATATCGCGCGCTGACCAGTCGTTCAGGAGCACGTAGCCAAAGATCATTTCAGCCGCTTCCGATACCGAGACGGGGACACCCATCTCTGACGGCGTACCGACAACGGCGCCGAGTTCAAGTTCGATATCCAATCGTCGACTTGGCATAAAGGTAGGCAAATCAACACCAGATGGCTTTACCTGACCCCAGGGGCGGCGAATACCGGTCCCGCTGACCACGACGGTCGAGGCGCGACCATTATAGCCGATCGGCAAACTCAGCCAGTTCGGCGGCAGGGCATTATCGCTGCCGCGAAACATGGTGCCGACATTTTCCGCGTGATGTCGGCCAGAATAGAAATCGGTATAGCCCGCCACCCTGAAGGGTAGATGCATCCGCGCAGTCCCGGCAGGATGGAGCACTCTTGCCCGCAGCAGAGCATTGTCGCGTAATGACGGATCGCCATCCGCGCTGAGCAGTGACGTCAATCGCGCCCTGACCTCATCCCAGTTCTCGCGGCCCAGTGCCATGAACGCGTTGAGCGCCGGTTGATCGAAGATTGACGGTGCTGACAGGGCGAGCACCCCCGCCGCCCCAAGTGCCGCCAGATCGACGATCATATCGCCGATGGCGACGCCGCATCTGGCCGGCTCTCCTGCGCGCGAAAACACGCCGTAGGGCAGGTTAGCGAGCGGAAAATCGCTCGTCGGCTGATTAGCGCTGTCGATCCAGCTGAGCCCAGGAACTCCCGTCATGGTCTACCCTCTTGCCCCTATTTCAAGCCCGGGGTGCCGTCGAATCGTTTGTCGACACCTGACCAGCATTCCGGATAATCATCCTGCAAAGTCGGCAATTCGACCGCGTATTCTGTCAACTGCTGCGGATAACGGGTCTCGAACATAAATGCCAGGGTATCGGCGAGTTTGACGGGCTGCAGTGGCGATGTGCTCGCCTTGTCGAACGCCGCGGAGTCTGGGCCGTGGGGCAGCATGGAATTGTGCAAGCTCATGCCGCCCGGCCGAAACCCCTCCTCCTTGGCGTCATAATTACCATAGATCAACCCCATGAATTCAGACATCAGATTGACGTGATACCAGGGGGGCCGGAACGAGTGCTCGGCCACCATCCAGCGGTCCGGGAAAATGACGAAATCCACGTTGGCCATGCCGGGCTCACCCGACGGCGCTGTCAAGACCGTGAAGATCGACGGATCGGGATGATCGAACAGGATCGACCCGACCGGCGAAAACTTCCGAAGATCATACTTGCAGGGCGCGTAATTGCCGTGCCAGGCGACGACGTCGAGCGGCGACTGGCCGATCTCGGTGACGTGAAAACCCCCACACCATTTCATGATGAGCGTGCACGCCGACGAGCGATCTTCGAAGGCCGCAACCGGGGTCTGAAAGTCCCGCGCATTGGCAAGCCCGTTCGCCCCTATGGGGCCTCGCTCCGGCAGGGTGAATCTTGCGCCGTAGTTCTCGCAAACGTAGCCGCGTGATACCACTCCCACGGGGTCAACAGAGAACTTGAGACCGCGCGGGATGATGG
>CAIXXC010000441.1 GCA_903923205.1 uncultured Rhodospirillales bacterium
GATCTCCCATTGCTGCTCGGTCAGATTATGCGCTTCCTCGATCCAGCAAAGATCGATCCCCTCCATCGATTTGATTTCATCGATGTTGCGGTTGAGCCCATAAAACAGAAATTCGCTTCCGGTGATCCGGTTGATGATCCGGTCGCCAAGAATACGAAACCGATCGTTCAGACCGAATTCCGTGATCCGGTCCTTGATTAGGGTGTAAACTGAATCGTCGATCCGGTTCTGGAACTGACGGGTGCACAAAATTCGCGCCTTGGACCGGCAGGCAATGATGATTGCAACACCTGCTGCATCCCAAGATTTCGAAGCGGCACGGCCGCCATAGAGCACCCGAGTGCGCGCGCGCGTGCGCCAAAAATCCTTCAGCACAGGGTTCAACTGCGGTCGCCGTGATGCGGATTGTCGCATATTGAGTTCGCTCATTGTGCGGGTGCCCCAGTGTTATCATCTGGCTCTGCGATAAGCCCCTCATAATAATCGCCAAATTCGGGCGCCGCGATTGGCGGTGGCGCCCCGCCGTCACGGTTTGCCCGCTCGGTCTGCAGCCGATTAACCAGGCTCTTTGTGTTGGCGACGATGTCGAGCTTGGTCGGGCGGCGGAGATTTTTGAGCGCATTCGCGGCCCAAGCATCTACGACGTGAACCGCATATTGAGTATCGCTCCCCATCGGCGGCATAATATCGAGATTGATCGTGCCGCCTTGCAGATCATCGAACTCCATTACATCGGCAGGAACCTCTTGCTCTTGCCAATCGAGCTGTTTGAGGGAGCTGGGTGGTAACGGGACGCGTAGCGCCCTTAGCAAATCCGTCAGGGTGCCGATGGCAATCTTATAAGAGGCCTGGATATCACCTGTGGCTTGGCCAGCCATAAGTTGCAGTTGCGCAAGGCGCGCGTGCCACAACCGGTATTGCGCTACGAGCGCGATGAATGGCACTGCCTGCTGCACGTCAATGGGGCCTACGACCTCACCGATGCAGTCGACATAATCGAGTTGTATGTCGTCGGGGTCGGGCCAAACTGGCGAGCCGGTTGGGGTTGAGCCAAGAGCCCGTGCGATGGATTGCTCCTGCACATATTGGACAAGCAGGCCAAATCGCGTTGACCGTTCCTTGCGCAAGCGTTCCCGAGCGCGCTCTGTCCGGTCCAAATATTCTCTCTGCGATGCCCGATCACCTTTTACGGCGCTCATCGCCAATTGCCGTAAAACCGCCTCATCGGTTGTGATCTCGGAGCGCACACCCTTTTCGATGACAGGGATCATGCGCTTCGCTTCTTGCAACAAGAGGTGATCATGATCCGAGCCACTGGCTTCGGCTTTACGCGCGCGGCGCTTTTTGGAGCTGCCGTGCTTATTTCCCGACTCACCCTTCTTGAACTGTTTTTTGACAGGCGGTTTGCCATAACCGACGGTATAATCGGGACCAATGCCTGAAGATCCAGATTTACGGGGTTTAGCCATGAGCGTCACCCCGACGATCAGCTGCATCGACCAACGCCGATTGAGGCATAACGCCGGCAGCATGATCGGCATGATCGGCAGTGGACGGTGGGCAGGCGATCTGCGTGTGCTCGATATCCTCAAAACGCTGGCCGGATGCGGCAAGCACGGCGTGCTTGCCGGTGTAGGCCTGCCAACGCCGGACGATCGTGTCGCAATAGGCAGGGTCAAACTCGATGAGCCGCGCAACACGTCCGGTCTGTTCTGCAGCGATCAGCGTGCTGCCCGAGCCACCAAAACAATCGAGCACGATCTCGCCCCGACGCGAACAATCGCGCAAGGCGTCGGCGATCATCGCTACCGGCTTGACCGTGGGGTGCATGGCCAGTTCCTTGGCGCGGCTCGCGCTTATGGAGCTGATGCCCGCATAGTCCCAGACATTGGTGCGATACCGCCCAGTCTCCCCAAGGCCGAAGCTGTTGGTGTGCGGCGCTGTGCCCTGCTTGAAGACAAAGATCATCTCATGCTTGGAGCGGTAGAACCCGCCCATGCCCGCGTTTGTCTTGTTCCAAACTACCAGGTTCTTCATCTCACTAAAGGCGATGCGCCCGGCGGTGAGCATTTCCCCCATGTGGCGCCAATCCATGCAGACATAGGCAATGGCACCATCACGCATGTGAGCGGAGACATTGCCCAGCGTGGTCGCCAAGAAGGTCGTAAACTCACGCTCCGACATCTCGCCCGACGCAAAGGCAAACTCGCGGTGTTTGACTTTGCCAAGACCTGTAGCGTTGCCATCAATCTTCACATTGTACGGCGGATCGGTGAACACTACATCGGTGCGCTCATCACCCATCAACGCCGTAAAATCTGCAGCGTTGCGCGCATCGCCGCACAGCAATCGGTGCCGCCCCAAGATCCACACATCACCCATCCGCGACACAAGCGGCCCGCCAGTCGTAACAACGGCGTCCTCGGGCGCATCGCCAGAAGCTGGATCGGCATCGGTCGCCCGGTCCAATATGAAATCCGTTTCAGCAAGGCTGAACCCGGTGAGTTCGGTATCGAAATCCAGGTCGATCAACCCTTGCAGCTCGATCGCCAGAATGTCCGCATCCCACCCAGCGTTCAGAGCGAGCTTGTTATCAGCCAACACATAAGC
>CAIXXC010000442.1 GCA_903923205.1 uncultured Rhodospirillales bacterium
CCCGATGTTCGGATTGACCACGACAGGCTTCATATCGGTCAGGTTCTGAAGTGTCGGGTACAGATCGACGGCGTCAAAAATCCTGAACGTCTCCTTCCCGATTTCTTCGCATTTTCGGGTCGCGCGCCCAAGCATCTGTTCGTAGAGGATGCGGCTGTTCACCCGCCGCAGGAACACGAGGTTGGCAATCTTCGGAACATCGATGCCCGTTGTCAGCAGATCGACAGTGACCGCGATCTTCGGCAGGTCGTCGTTCCGGAATTTCTTGATGAGCTGACCCACCCTATCGACGCTGCCCGTGATTTTTCGAACCGCACCATCGTCGATTTCTCCATACACAGCCTCTAAGGCACCCTTCATCTGTTCAACCACGATATCGGCGTGAGCGTCGCTCGCCGCGAAGATCAGAGTTTTTTCTGGGAGGTTCGGATCGATATAGCCCGCCAAAGCGTCGGCAACGGTCCGGTTGAAGGCGACCGTGACCACCTGCTTGTTGAATGATTCCACTTCGAACCGGACATCGTCGGGCGCGTGTGTAAGATCGACCGTGCCGCTTCTGGGATCGAACAGTTCGATCTCGTCGCCGCGCTGGTATTCGATGCCGCCTCGCGACAAGACCGTTTCGATCGCAATGGGCGGTTCGTGGTCGACCAGAAAGTTTTCTATAACCGCTTGCCGATACGAATAACTAAATATCGGATCGCCGAAGATATCGACCGTGTGCAGGGCAGGGGTCGCCGTGAGACCGATTTTAACCGCATCGAAATGCTCCAGCACGCGTCGGTAACTCGAGACATAATCCGCCTGATCGCGGAACTGCAGCTCCTGATCCGATAGTTCTCGATCGAGCAGGTAACCTCGGTGGCACTCATCGACGAGGATCAAATCGTACTGGTCTATCGGTGGCACCGTCGCTGGATCGCTCGCGTAGATCACCCGCTTGACGAGACTTTGGATGGTCGAAATATGGACCTTGGTTTCATCGTCGGGCGTGACGTCGTTCAGCCCTTTCACACCAAAAATATCGGCGAAGGCGCGAGCCGTGACGATCTTCGTGTTTCGAAATTCATCGGCAGCCTGAATGCCAAGGGCATTGCGATCCACGACAAAGCAAACCCGCCGGAACCGCTTGGCGTTCAGTAATCGAGCCAGCATGGCAATGGCTGTCTTGGTCTTGCCCGTGCCGGTGGCCATGGCGACGAGCATTTCCCTCTGACCGTCGGCGATGGCTTGCTCGACCGCAGAAATGGCGTCGCGCTGATATGGCCTGAGGGGAAATGCGAATTCGATCGGCTCCGCGCGCAGCGACGCGTCGGCTGCCGCGTTATCCATCTCCAACTGAGCGCGAAGGCCATCGGGTGTCGGCCAATCCGCCAGGACGCGACGTCGGTTGGTGGGGCGGCGAACGTCCCGGAACCAGATCCCGCTCTCGGTCTCAAGTTGCTTCAGGTAGGTACGGCCATTTGTAGAGTAGACGAAGGGGATGCGATGTTCACCCCAGGGCCCCCCATTTGGCTCGGTACCATCGCTGGCCTTGAAGCCCTTTGAATATCGCTCGGCCTGGTCAATGGCGGCGGAGACGTTTTTCCGTTTGCGCTTGGCCTCGACGACGGCGACGCAGCGCAGGCCAATGAAGAGCGCGTAATCCGCTGGGCCGGTTTCGGTCGGCCATTCCGCGATCGCCAAGGATTTTCCCGCTGCGGGCCTAGCACCAAGGCTGTAGCGAAGGTTTTGAGTATCCGCGAGCCAACCGCGCTCAGTCAGCAGCCGATCGATGATCGCCCGCGTGGCCTGCTCATCCAGGTCGATTTCTGACGCCGCCTGCTCGGCCCGCTCGACGACCGCCGCACGCGTTGGCGCGCCCTGCTGGGACGCCGTCTGGAACGCCGCCAGCTCAGCCGCCAGCAGCGTATTCGCTTGCTCCACCTCGGAGGCCAGTTGCTCCCACTGCGCTCGATCTTCGGCCTCCTGCCGCGCTCGTTCTTCAGCAGATAACCTCGCTTGGGCGTGTTCGGCAGCCTCGCGTCGGGCACGTTCAGCCGCGCTCTCCGTCTCAGCCAATGCCGCGCGCAATCGGGCAAGCTCGCCCTTAAGCTCGATAGTCGCGTCAACAGGCTCTGCGGGAGCGATGAACGGGCCGGAGACGAACTGACGATCGCCGAAGGTGCGATGGAACCATACCGCGAGCTGGCGCGCGATCTTCAGCCCGGCAAGTGCCTCGACGTAGGAGCCCGTGAACGAGTGCGCGGCTTGGTTGCCCGCCTTACGCAATTGATGGAAGCACTCGTTGATTTCGGTCGGGAGGACCCGCTCACGCCGCAACCTTCCCAGCAGGTCGGCCTGGTTCTCTTGATCGGAAACAAACAGGCCTGTTTTCGCAGCGACTATCTGCGCCAGAAGTTCGGAAAACTGCCGGATCTTGATGAGCGACGTGCTCGGATCGATTTGAAAAAAATGCTCTGCCAGCGCCGCCAGCCGAACGAGCTGAGCGTCGTATGGTTTTAGAAATCCGAAGTTTTTGGTTGCGACCATATGTTTTGCGGAGTTCTACGCTGATGCCACAGATTGTGGCATCACAACTCTATTCGAGGGGGTAACCTCACGCCAAACATTTTGAGCCACGTGATTGCCTAGGCGTTCACGCGAGCCAGGAATGTAGCCCCCTTTTTCGCGCGCATGAAAAATCATGCTTTGATACCAGGTCCCTCTTGACGAAGTGCGGGCCGCAATGCCCGGCACTTTTCAGGACCATCTGGTACCGTCAATTGGAAGCCCGTCAGGGCAATTCTTTTTCAGCGAAATGCGGCGTTGGAGATTACGACCGCCTTACCTCGAAGGATCTTCCATCACCTGCAATCGCTCAGTGAGAAAATAGATTCCGAGAAGAGTTGTCGTGATCAGCTGCCAAATGGGGAAGATAAATAAAAATGCTACACCCCACTTCAACACTAAAACGTTGAATGGCAAATTTGCGATGATCGATTTAATAATAAAAGGCTCCAAAGCACTGGAAAATATTATAAATATGAAGAGTATTATCGATAAAAATGAAAGATACCCAAATAAATAGCAGATAAATTGTCTTCTTGTTAATTCTTCCAAATCCCAATTGCCACCAATTTTTTGCATATACAGTATCACTGGATATCCTTTAAGCGGCTTATCAAGACCTTCTCGCTCAAATGTGGCAACTGCGGCAAGCGCGGCAATGAAAAACGGGATCAATAATTCGAGCAGCGTCCGAAAACTCCCGACCAATCCATTTTCGCCAAAAATATGTACCGTAGTGGCAAAATAAGCAAACAAAAACACTGTAGAACAGCTTAGTATAAATGGTAAAACCCAGTCATAGACCGCCTTTGACTCCATAATATTCTCACCATGACGTATCCGAAGATATCTCATTGGAGAAAAAAGTTGCTTTATAGCCCAAATCATTTCACCATTTCTCGTTATCTTCGATAAGTTCTATAAGCTTATCCTTTATTTCTTCCGAGATATCCTTATAACAGCTTGCCAGCAAAATCGGAAATCCTGTTATCCTCTGGCTACGAACATACAAAACCTCCGTAGCATCCTCCTCGTCTAGTTTAAATGTAGGAGAAGCAGATGATCCCCCTGGCAAATCCGCTAGGTCAATTTTTATTTCATCGTAGCCTTTTCCGCGCGCCCATGGCGTCATGGTTTTTATGAAACTCTTCAATGTGGTAGGATTCACATCCTTAGTGCGAAGCACCAATCTCTCGGAAGAAGATTTTATAATATTATTTAAATCGAGCCCCGAAAATTCGGCCTTATTTTTTATCAAGGTTATACCAGATAGCGTACCATTCTTTAAATCATTCATAATGTTTTCTGATGGTACGCGAGCGATATTTAAAGATGGTTTGCATCGTTTTATTTCAGTGACTATTTTACCTTTAATTTTCTTCTTCTTTTCATACCGATATTTCATGTCCATTTTGGAATGGCGATCCATTATCCGATCCAACAGCGCCAAAATAGAACTTCCCGTAGCTCGCGGCATTCTTTCGACGCAAGCTCTGTGATAGCCAGATGAAGAGTTCTTCGCGATCACCAGGTGTGCTGACCACCCTTGGGTTTCACCGTCCTCCGGTGAGATCGAACGAACCGAATTGGACGTCAGATCTATGAATGCCGTGTCGGCGACGTTAGGATCGCCCCGATTAATAAGCATAGTAAAATATTTTTCTTCGTTCTTTATGTGAGATATATACACTCTATTCTTGGGGTCTTCCTGAAATATTTCTTCTTCCTTTTGTATTATTCCTTCTTCTGAATAATATATATTGCTTGTATTATTTTGGTACGATTGAGACATAATTTCAATTATATCTTCAAGGCTGACAAATTTGTTCGCTGCTTTCGGTATCACACAAGGTAATACGTGCCACATATAGACACGTCGCTCCATTTTCAGCGCGACCAAGATCATTACCCCCATTTATCTGACAACCCCAACGAGAGAGCAAAATGCCACTCTAATGAAGGCGTGCCAAGGGGGTTGCTGGGCTAGGCTCCCGATTTCATT
The DNA here is from genome assembly GCA_903923205.1 of uncultured Rhodospirillales bacterium. Lineage (GTDB taxonomy): Bacteria > Pseudomonadota > Alphaproteobacteria > ATCC43930 > CGMCC-115725 > CAIXXC01. Next base: position 4,553 of record CAIXXC010000442.1, read on the forward strand.
GAGTAGGTATCGCGGATCGGTTTGAGATCCAATTCCCGGAATTAGGATAACCCGCTCAGGAAATGTGCCTAAAGATATACAATCGCCTTGGCAGGCATCACCGATCCGCACATCCGGAAGCGGGTGGTGGCGTTGGGGGGTGGCGCGTGCTGACACGCGTGTTTCCTCACTGTTGGTTTTAAAAATTAAGAAAATAGAGAGAAAAAATGGGGTGGTGCCCGTGCCACCGCGTGCCGGGATGGCGCGGTTTTGCCGCAGACTATCGGCGATCGCGGTTCGTACCCGTTTCGAGCCTAACCCCGAAGGTGGCAACGGGACTTGGTGAAATCGGGAGAGTGCGCTTGATTAGAAAGGCTGCAGATGACGTTCAGAATGACTAGCAACGCCGCCAACTAAGAACTTGACGGTCACCATTCCGTTCTCAATTCCCGTTACCTCGCCTACACCACTCGCCTTGTGCCGTACTCGCGCCCCTACTCGCAGCCAAGTCGGCTCTGGTTCTTGGGCGGGTGCCCAACCTGCCGGAAGTTCACGGGAGCAAAAATGGCACACTGTGGCAGCGGGAAGGATCAACTCTGCGCAATGTGGACAGGGTACGCGCCGCTGCCCGTCTCCGCCCTCTATAACTCGCACCACCTGAGGATCGGCAGGCTTGAGGCTTGGCAGGACAAGGAGAATTAGGATTGCTAGCGGTGTGAGGAGCACGCAAAGCAGGAACCATCCTAGCCCGGATCTCCCTTTATTGCTCGCCACAATTGCAGCGACAATTGCCACGACGATCCATAGCGTCAGTATTTCCAACATTTTTTGTTCCCCCACCGAGTTTGCATACGCTCTCGACTTATTCTCTCACCACCGAAATAGTGACCGAACTAATTGCCAGACGGTCGCGCGAACGGCTGTGCGCACCGCCAACTCTCCCAAACCTTCGCGCTGATAGTCCCCCCTATTCGGCGCTTTCGTCTCTGCGGTTAGCTTTAGACTTAGTCGGCGATAAAAGGCGTTCGGGTCCGTCTGGTGTTGTTCGAAACAGACATTGTCTTCTTCTTCGATCATCGCCAGGAACGCATCGCCCCGGTCCGGCATCATCTGCTCGGCCAAGGCTTCATTCCTTTCCGTGAATTTGCGACTGCGCTCTGCAGCCAAGAGAGCGTATCCCTCGCGGCTGATATTGGGATTGGTTCGTCCGACTTGCCGTCCGAAGGCGATTAACTCACGCCAGAATTCTTCAACGCGCTCCCGAGCCAGTGCTCTATCCTCTTCAGGGCTTGGCTCTTCGGCTCTAACCTCGGCAGTATTGGCGTTTGGTGCAATAGCATGAGCCGAATTTTCTGAGGGTTCATCAAACTTAGAAACGTAGTTACGAACAAATTGGAACACGTTGAGTTCAGGTATTTCTCCGAAGAATTCACCAATCGCCGTGCCGTTCTTAAATGCATAGACAGCAGGCACTGTCTCAACGGAAAACGCAGCGGCGATTGTCGGGACTTCATCAATATCGACTTTGACTAGTCGTATCGCCGTTGGCAGAGATCGAATAACTTTGAGCAAGGTTTCTTCGAGCCTCGCGCAAGCATCATAGCCGTTTTTAACGAAGTAAACTATTGTAGGGATGTCGCCAATCGAATTTATTATCTGAATGAAATCTCCTTTATCGCGACAATTAATATTAAGTAATTTCCAAACTACACGAATAGTGGCTGCGTTAGATATTTCTTCATATAAATGAATTAGTTCGTCCGTATCCCTGATTTTTAATTTAATCATGTCTCCAAGTATAGTTGCGGTGTCGAGATCGTCGTTTTTAAGGGCGATCTGGCGCAATATTTCGGTATCAGCTGGAGACCCGCAAGATATCCTCGGATCGGCGGACCGAAGGCGTTCCGCGATCTCCAGCAGTTGGCCTGTTTTCCAATCGGTTTGATCGGGTGTGCCAGACGACATAGTCTGTGTCCTATTCGGAACGGATGGTTGAGTCACCATATACCTGAGAACAGACAGCTAACAGGTGCGATCATGCGGTTCGAGAAGGGCAGAAGCGGTAACCCCGGCGGGAGGCCCAAGGGCGACGGCGAAATTCGCGACCTCGCGAGGCAACATACCCTCACGGCACTGCAGGCGCTGGTCGAGATCGCCTCGAATGGCGAAAACGAAAGCGCTCGGGTCGCCGCCGCGAACGCGCTCCTGGACCGTGCCTGGGGTAAGCCTGCGGTGCCGATCGTGACCGACGATGTGCCAACTATCATCACCTTTAATCTAGGCGGCGCGAGGTCTATGCCGGAAGCTAATCAAGTTTCCGAGGCCAGTTATTCGGCGACAACCGGAATGCCACTGATGCTCGGTGATAAAGGTTAGGTGTTTGTTCCTATTGCCGAGCCCGTAACGGTAGGACGTCCGCTTCCGGTTTCGTCTCCCCCATCAAGTCGAGGGTGCGGTTCGCCACTGCGTCGGCGGCGGCAAGCAATACAACGTCCGCGCTGTGTACATATCGGCTCGTGATCGAGCCACTTTTGTGCCCGACCAGCGCGGCAATTGTCAATTCCGTGTACCCAAGATCGGCGGCGAGGCTTGCGAACGAATGCCGCAACACATGCGGGGTGACATCGCTGGGTAGCGCTCTAAACTTGGCTATCCGAGCCCAGAATTTGGGAAAGCCGATCATGCGGCCGTCGCCCCTGCTGGCAGGGAACACGAGTTCGCTAGCCAGGGGCAACATTTGTCGCAATACCTCGCAGGCAGCGATCGATAAGGGGCGGATTGATTGACCGGTTTTCGTGTCGGGAAGTCGTGCTGTACGTCGGGTCAGATCGAGATCTGACCATTTCAGGGCCAGAGCTTCTCCGCTGTGCCAGCCTGTTAGCGCAAGAAATCTTGCGGCTGCGAGCGCCGGTGGCCACGTCCCTCTTAACTCGCCTTCCCGAAGGCCTGCCGCAAATGTAACGTATTCGCTATCACCCAAGCGCCGTTTGCGCTGGCCATCGGCGGAGCGACGCACGCCTCGGACCGGATTGTGATGACATATCCGATTGTTCACGGCGTATGAAAAGATTGCACCTAGCAGGCCGACGGTTCGGGACGCCGTGCCCTTGCCACCGCGCACCCGCGCCAAGCCATGCTTTTTGGTCTTTACTTGCGACGCTGTTTCTCCTGTGGTGACAGCATGAATGAAGCGCTGGATATCTTCTTGGGTTACGGCTGCGGCGGTTGTTCGGCCCAACAGCGGTTTAATGTGTCTCTCGATCCGCCCGCGATCTGTAGCCAGTGTGCTTGCTTTCTTGGGGACATTACTCTTGGTCAAAAGGTTGCCTGACTCAGCATCGGCCAGGTACAGGTCGCAAAGTTCCGTAACTGTCTTTGCCTTGCGCGCGGCGCGCTTTTCCTCCGCCGGATCACTCCCGCCGATCACCGAACCTAGAATCAATTTGGCTTTGGCGCGCGCCTCTTCGGGTGTGAGGGTTCCGTGCTTTCCGATTACCAGCCAGCGCTGTCGATTATTCAAAGTCCGATACTTCACGTAATAGGTCACGGCTGGCCCGCGCTGGCGTCGAGCGCAGAAGCCCGCGACGGCCCCTTTGCCCGCATCCCAAACGATCTGGCCCGGGCCGAGTGCCCGGACCTCCCGTAATCCAATCCGCTTTGGCTCGTCTGGCATGGTGGAGTGCTTCGCCCTAGTTGCTATTCGGTTGCTAGCGACCAGATAGCAACCCATAAGGGCCATATTCTAACAAAGTGGAACATATGAACGCAAACAAAAATGTCTTAATATCAATCATATAAACAAATTCAAACCAATCGAAACAAACCGAGGCAAACGTTAGGATATGCCCTCCGAAGGCAGAGGCCAGAGGTTCGAATCCTCTCGGGTGCGCCATTCCTGCCGTAGAACGTCGGCAATTGACCCGATCTGCCAGTGAGTGACTAACATCCGGCGCAGCTCAGGTCGCTCGTCGAGTACCTGACGCAGGGTGTCAGCTGACTCGTTCTTGCGCTACGGCTTTTTGAGCAGGCAGATATCCAGGACCGGAAAAAAGTGTCTGCGCGGATTTGCGAACAGGGACCGTAGCGGAACCCGGCTATATCTCTTTAGAACAACCGGTTCGGGCGGCGAAACCCGATCCAGAAGTACAAACCTGCACTCGCGAACCGCTATATTTCCAAAACGCATCGCTACTATGAGCGCGAGGTGGGTCCCTCAGGATCCATCGATCGGGGCGAGCAGCGTTTCGATGGCTGGCAGAGAGTCCGGATCGGCCTCCCATCCCTGGCGCAACAGCAAGGCGCGGTCCCGGAGATTCTGCTGCTTGCAGGAATCCAAGGCCACTTGCTGGACGTTAGCGATAACGTCTGCGGCATCGGTATCGTATGCCTGCGTAATGGCGGTCGATGTCACCGACCGGAGCAAACGGACTGCACTCACGACCTCATCGGGCTCGGCTCGAGCGCGTCCAATGACATCCCGGCCATTGTCGACAGCCATTTGTAGTCCCGGCGTCGCGGCGGGGAAATGCTCGGATAGCTTTCCAGCCAGTGCGAGCAGCCGCGCCAGTTCATCGCAATCGAAGCGGAACTGCAGAGGTAGCTGTGATGCCATCAATGAGAGAAGCCCAATGCAGAGCTTCGCCTGTTCCTGCGCAAGCTGATTTTCTGGGTCGATCGCAGGCAGTACGACATCCGTCATCGATTTCAGGATGCTCTTGATTTGGATTTCGGGTCGCATCTGCATGTCAGGGTGCCCCTTCTATCAAGGCGCGCATCTCGTCCATCAGCAAATAACCGACACCCGACAACCAGGTGACCAGGACGTCCTGATGGGTCTTGCCGTTCTTGGCAATTCGGAAGCCGGTCCCCAGTGTCAGTGCCGTCACCAGGAAGCAATTATAGACCTTGTACCAATGGAACGTTTTGCCGTTGACCCGGTTTCCTGACGCCTGTTCGTAGGCTTCAAGGAACGCCGGTTGCGTCATCAGTCCGTTCAGCAGCAGGGTACCGTCACGGTCGTACTGGTAGTACGCAGAACTAGCGACCCAGGCGAGGTCTTGGTGGTAGTCGCCAATTCGTCCCAACTCCCAGTCCAACCAAGCCGAGATCCGAGAATCATGCTCGGTGAACAGGAAATTACCGACGCGGTAGTCGCCGTGCACGATACCGGGCTTCTCCAGCTTCGGCATAGTGCGCTTGAGCCAACCTGCCGCGATGCGGAAAAGCGGCACATCCTCGTCGCAATCCTCTTCGAACACGCGGCTCCAAAAATTGATTCCCCACTCCGCGCACTGGGTTCCCGATGCCGGCACGTCGAACGCGGTTAGGTCGGCTTTCGTGAAGTCGAATGTATGAATCTTCGCGAGATAATCGACAAATTGGGGGACCCATCCCTCGGGTGTTTCTCGGACGTCATGGACGTGCAACTGGCAGATTTCGTTAAGCCTCGCGCCGGAGTATGCGAGCAGAAACGGCACCCAACGCTTGAACCCCGAAAGCTTCCGGGCTTCCCTTAAGATCAGACGGACGTCGTCGTCGCCGTATGGAAGACGACTCTTGGCCGCCGCCTCGGCGCCCTTGGACGCCTTAACGATGACTCCGGCGGCAGGGTTGGTGTCGAGGTATCCATTGCTTTGTCCCCAGCCGAGGATGGCTCTGACCGATGTAAGGTAGTTCGAGACGCATTTCGTCGTGCGGCCGGCCTTGAGCAGCGAGTCCTTCCAGCCAACAATATCCATCTTCGTGATCCGCTCGGCGGAATCGTGGCCAAGGTGGTCAATGAGACGATCAAACACTCGCCGCCACTCATATACGGTGCGGTCTGGAGGCTTGCGTTCGAGAACCCATCCGTTGATCACCGATGCAATCTTGACCGATGGTTTGGTTTGAATTCGCTCTGGAGGCGGGGTTAACGGGGTGTCATTCGGAGGTGCTTCCCGAGGGGTTCCACTGTCCATTCGGAGGACAAGATCCGAGAGTGTCCTGAGGACAGGCGCCACAGCTTCGGTGCCTGCCGCCTTGGCAAGCGCGGCATCCACGCCAGCGACCACCGAAGGCAGGAGTTTCCGAGCTTCACGATGGTCCTTGGTGCCAAGCGAGATACGGATTTCGGTCTTGCCCACGACGCTTCGAAGGCGAAGAGGGACCACCCGCCGATAGTACCAGACCCCGGAATCAGGCCGACGCCACGCATTCAACATTGTACCACCCCTTGTACCAGTTATGGATCACAAGGAGGCCAAAAGCTGAATTATCAAGCAATATCAGAAGCTTGGTGCCCAGGGGCGGAATCGAACCACCGACACTGCGATTTTCAGTCGCATGCTCTACCAACTGAGCTACCTGGGCGCCGGGACCG
>CAIXXC010000443.1 GCA_903923205.1 uncultured Rhodospirillales bacterium
CCGCATTGTGTCATCCGCACCAGCCTAGCGCCTGAATTCACGGAACAAAGCCCAATCCGCACGCCACCCGCGACAAAGCTGTGGGCAGCCCCGCCCCCAACCCCCTTTGCAACCACCCCCATCCCGTCCTATGGCATGCCCGCGCGCGCCCTTAGCTCAGCTGGATAGAGCACCTGCCTTCTAAGCCGGTGGTCGCAGGTTCGAATCCTGCAGGGCGCGCCAATTATATCGCTGATGCGTCTGTCGCGTTCCATTCACGCTGACTCAAATCAATAGCCGCAAATGGCGGATTTGTGGGCATCAGACGCTCGCCCGAAAAAGTAACGCGACTCAAAATTCCGCTGAATGTGACTCAAAACATCAGATATTCCGCTTTATCTGACTCAAAACGATTTACCCCACATCTCTGCGATGTTGCCATGGTGCGACTACCCCTCGATACCGCCGTTCGACGCACTGACACCTGCCGCAGAAAGCCACCGTTTACTCGCGGCCGCCATGTCTGGCATTGGGCCAGTTGCTGAATGGCCGGTTTTGGTGAGCCCTGTACAGGTAGCCGCCGTTCCTGAAGCGAGCCTAATAGGTATGCTGTCCCGGCCCCCCCGCGTCTCAACTTCAGCCATTTGATCATGTAGAATCGGTCGACGGCTGGCACGCTATATGACATCTGCTGGACACGGAGTCCCCGATGGACGAACTACCAATTCGACGGTAAATATAAAAAATTGCCCGTAATCAGCTATTTTGTGTGGAGGAGGGATTAGTCTGTCGGATATAACTGACGCCGATCTTGCGGCTGCACTGACTGGGGATCCAGAGGCACTTGACGTTCATCTCTCGCTGATCGAGCGAGACGTGCTGGTCGACGGTCATGCAGTCAAGATACACTGCCATTGTCTAGCCGTTGACGGCAATGGTCGCGTCCAGCCGCACCGACTTGCTGAGTTCATGCGCAACGCCGTCGCTGACTATGCGATTCCGAGGTCTCAACTTGCGAAAGCCAAGGCGCGCGACCAGAAATACAAGAGCACGGAGGCGGTCACCGCCTTGGTGGAGCAGGCGAAACGCTCGTTCACAGATCTAGCCAAAACGGGCGAAGGCGGCGAAATGCTCCTCTTCCTGCTCGCGGAGCGCTTTCTCAAACTCCCGCAGATCCTTTGCAAAATGGACCTGAAGACCGACACCCGGATGCATTACCACGGTGCCGACGGCGTCTATGCAGGGGTCACGCCCGATGGGATGCTAAAGCTCTATTGGGGCGAGTCCAAAGTATACAAGAACGTGGCGTCCGCCATCCAGGATTGCCTTTCCTCCCTCGCGCCTTTCCTCGTCGAGCCCGAACATGAAGACGCAGAACGAGAGCGAGACCTAATTCTGCTCAGCGATAAGGCCGATCTGGATGACCCTGCGCTAACCGACGCTTTGAAGCGCTATTTCGACAAGAATTCGGTCCAGTCCCGGCGCGTCCAATATTGCGGTATGCCCCCGGCCTGTGGCACTGCCAGACGCCCCACGCCTTTGCCCTGATCCAGCCGCCGGCGCTGGACCAGGTGCCCGACCTGATGCTGGTCATGGTGTTCCGCGCGCTGGGCCGCGCCGACCAAAGCCGATAGCGGGGCCATCGCACGCCTTGTTGCGCGGCGCCGATCGCGTATAGCGCCTGGGGTTGGAGGCCGCGCAGACCATGGTGCCAAACGCGATCGAGATTGTCGAAGTCGCCCCGCGCGACGGGTTGCAGAACGAGAAGGTGGCGATGGCCACTGCGGACAAGCTGGCGCTGATCGCCCGCGCGATTGCCGCAGGCGCGCGCCGGATCGAAGTGACAAGCTTTGTCAATCCGCGCGCCGTGCCGCAAATGGCCGACGCCGAGGCGGTGGCCACCGCCCTGCCCCACCATGACCA
>CAIXXC010000444.1 GCA_903923205.1 uncultured Rhodospirillales bacterium
AGCATGATCCCCACAAACTTGATCTGTTTCTTTGTATGTCGTACAAACAATTCAATGCAGACCATGCTCACCCAGCCTCAACAGATGGTCCCGCCGCTTCGAGTCCGCGCGACGCGAAGCGCGGGGCGCGAGATGCGCTCGCGTTTGCTGGATGCCGCAAGCAGGCTTTTCAAGGATCGCGGGCTGACGGCGGTTGCGATTGCCGATATCGCTGCGGCCGCAGACGCCTTCCCGAGCCAGATCACCTATTATTTCCGTACCAAGGATGCCCTCTTCGTCGAGGCTGCCTGCCGCGACGTGCTTTATGTCGCCCGCAGCGCCGAGGATCATGCGGGCAAGCAATTATCGCCGGAGGGCTATACCCGTGCCCTGGTCGAAAGCGTGGTGGGATCGGGTGCCGTCGCATTCTTCGTTGAGTCGATGACCCTGACGCGGCGACGCCAGGATTTAGCGCCGTTGATCGAGCGCACCGTCGAACGGCTCCATGCGGAAGGTTTGCGCGCCTATGCCGCCGAAATTGCCGCGCGCGGCTGGCGGTCGCGGCTTGATCCCGATACATCCGCTCGGCGTTTCTGGGCGGTCGCGGTTGGTGTCACCCTGCAAGGCCACGCGATCGGCCGTAGTCGTGCCGCGCTGGTCGAAGAAATGATGCGTCTGGTCGGCGCCCAGGCGGACGTCCCCGTCGATGCCAACCCGCCCGAGCCCCGTCATCTCGCGCCCTGCCACCAGGAACCCAAATAATGGCCGTCGTCCCCCTCCGCGCCCTCGACCTGATGACCGAGCAGGAATTGATCGAGGTCCGCACGCGCAGGACCTGGAAGAGCGTCGCCCTGATCGCCCATGCCTGGGCCTTGATTTTCGGGTCGATCGCGATGGTGGCGCTGTGGCCGAACCCGGTCACATTCCTGCTCGCCGTCGCGATCATCGGCTCACGCCAGCTTGGTCTCGCGATCCTGATGCATGATGGAGCGCATGGCGCGAATGCCGCCGGGGCGCGAACCAATATGATCCTCAGCCAGTGGTTCTGCGCCTATCCAGTCTTTGCCGAGACCCAGGCCTATCGCCGCTATCATCTGCAGCATCACGCCCATACCCAGCAGGCCAATGACCCGGATCTTGTCCTGTCGGCCCCGTTTCCGATCACGCGGGCGAGCTACCGCCGCAAGTTCTGGCGCGATCTCAGCGGCCAAACCGGTTTTGCCCAGCGCAAGGCGCAACTGATCAATGCGCTCGGGTCAAGCGACTGGCCGCTGCAACGCCGTGCCGCCCATTTCTGGAAAAAGCTTGGCCCGCAATGCGGGGTCAATGCCCTGCTCTTTGCCGGGCTGGCCGAGGCCGGGGTGTGGTGGGCCTATCCACTGCTCTGGCTGCTGCCGCTGATCACGTGGATGATGGTGATCACCCGCGTGCGCAATATCGCCGAACACGCCGTGGTGCCCGACAGCAATGACCCGCTGCGTAATACCCGAACGACCAAGGCCGGTTTTCTGCAACGCCTTTTCGTCGCACCCTATTATGTGAACTACCATCTGGAGCATCATTTGCTGGCCTATGTGCCGTGCTACAATCTGCCCCGCGTCCACGAAATCCTGATGCGGGGTGTCTTGGCCTCCCGCATGGAAATCCAGCCCGGTTATGCGGCAATCATGCGGATGGCGACTTCGAAGCCTGCCAACGAGGATCGCCCCGGCGACCTTGCGAGCAATATCCGGCGTGCCCGCGCCGGGGTCGCGGTCGATGAAAATCAGGCAGCTTCGGGTTTCTAAAGGCACGCGGGTTGGTCTAGAACAAGGCAGGATCGTCGGAATACCGACGACAGGAAGTATAATAAGGGAGCGAAGTATGATCACGACCCTGGACGACTATCCGATCCACCAGACCGCCCAGCCCGTCGCCGTGCCGGCGACCAGCGATCGCAATTTCTATGATCGCTTCTGGTTCAGCGGTTTTATCGGCGATGGCTCCCTCTATTTCGCCGTGGCGATGGGCTTCTACCCGAACCGGCGGGTTCACGACGGCGCGTTCAGCGTCCTTGTCGATGGTCATCAATATTCGCTCCACATCAGCGGCGATCTGCCGCTTGATCGCGCCAGAACCGAGATCGGCCCCCTCAAGATCGACACGGTCATCCCGATGCGGCGCCACCGCGTCACGGTGAATGACCCCGCGCGCGGTTTCGAGGCGGATCTGACCTTCGAGGGCGGCACCGGCACGCATGAGGAAGCCCGCCAGATCATGACCGATGGCGTGCAACTCTCCATGGATGTCACCCGCATGACGCAGTTCGGCACGTGGTCGGGATGGATCGTGGTGAAGGGCAAGCGCATCGAGGTGGATGGCCGCATCACCAACGGCACCCGTGACCGTTCCTGGGGCGTCCGTCCCTGCGGCGAGAGCAGCGGCCGCCCGAGCCGATGGGCATCGCAACTCTATTTCGGCTGGACCCAGACCTTCTGGGACGACCATGTTCTGCATGGCGTGCTGTACCAGGACGGCAACGGCGACACCTTGATGGCCTCAGGCGGCACCATCCCCCGAGTCCCCAAGGCCGATACCCCGGTCTTCGCCCGTGACACCGGCGAAGCCCATGCCACACCCTATGACGTCAAGTTCAACTACTTGCCGGGCACCCGTCGGCTCGCCGGCGCCAACATCGGCTTCAAACTAGACGGCGGCGAGACCCATCAGATCACGTATGAGCCGTTGGCGACCTTCCAGATGACAGGTGTCGGTTATTTCCATCCGGAATGGGGCCATGGCTATTGGAAGGGAAGTTACGCGATCGCCGACGAGACCTGGGTATCGTCAGAGCTCGATCTGACCAAGCCGCAATTCTTCCATGTCCAGCAAGTCTGCAAGGTCACACGCAACGGCAAGGCCGTCGCCAGCGGCATCCTGGAGCATTGCGCCTTTGGCCCGCACGCAACCAGCGGCTTCAAGGACCTGATCGACGTCTACAAGGGCTAGACCTCGGCTCCTTCAGGAAAAAAGC
>CAIXXC010000445.1 GCA_903923205.1 uncultured Rhodospirillales bacterium
ATGCTCTCGTCTGTTATGCTGTCTGACGGCCCCGTTCCCAACAGAATCCCAACAACCCAAAGTTGTTCAAATCTATCTCCTGCGCTGAAAAAATCGCAAAAACGGAACAAAAGGCCGCTGCGCTCTTCTGCGACCAGCTGGGCAAGCCGCGCAATATTGCCGAGCTGACCAAGGAACGCTTGCGTCGTGCTGGTTCCAAGGTGGAGGCCGACAATCCGGGCGTGGAGGTCGATACGGGCTTTCGCGTCTACAAGCTGAACACGTCCAACCTGAAGCCGTGGCAGCCCGATCCCGGCAATCTGGAAGCCAGCCTGCTCGATGCGGTCAGCAACATCGTCCATGGCCGCTCAGAGGCAGACCTGCTGACCGAGCTGCTGCTCAAGACCGGGATCGATCTGACCACCCCTGCAGTGGAAAGCACCATTGCTGGCAAGCACGTTCATGCCTTGGGCGGCGGAACCCTGATCGTGTGCCTGGCCGACATTGCTGACGATGAAGCCGAAGGGCTTGGCCATGGCATCGCCGACTGGCGGGCGCAGCTCGATCCGGCCGGGCAAACCACGTTCTATTTCAAGGACACCGGCTTTGCCTCGGCCAGTGCCAAGGCGAATGTCGCGGCCATCCTTCGGCAACGGCTGGGCGACCGGATCGCCAAGCTGGCCTCGATCTGAGGCGGGGGGCATGCAATTCATCTTTGAACCCGATCTGTCGCATCAAACCGCGGCGATCGAGGCAGCTTGCGACCTGTTCAAGGGCGCGGAGCCGAGCCAGGGCGTGTTTACCGTGGCGCCGGGTGCCATCCCGGGGCAGCTGGCCCTGGCAGAGCGGACGCTCGGCTATGGGAACCAATGTCAGCTGCTGGATGACGAAGTGCTGGCAAATCTTCAGGCCGTGCAGGAGCGCGGCGGGCTGGAGGTGGAAACCGCTTTGAAGTCGATGAATTTCACCATCGAGATGGAGACGGGCACCGGCAAGACTTATGTCTATCTGCGCACGATCTTTGAGCTGAACCGCCGTTATGGTTTCACCAAGTTCGTGATCGTCGTGCCCTCGGTCGCGATCCGCGAAGGGGTGAAAAAATCGATCGAGCAGACCCGCGCGCATTTTCATGCGCTGTATGACGGCGCGGTGTTCGACAGCTTTGTGTATGACTCCGGCGATCTGCCCAAAGTGCGCGATTTCGCCAGCTCGTCCAGCATCAAGGTGATGATCGTAACCATTCAGTCGATCAACAGCACGACGAACGTGTTCTACGATCCCGATCGGGAGCAGACCCGAAATATCGCGGCGGTCGACTGGGTGCGCCAGACTCGCCCGATCCTGATTGTGGACGAGCCCCAGACAGTCGATGGCGGTCAATTTGGCGCAGGTCGCGAGGCCTTGGGCAAGATGGAGCCTCTCGCTACGCTGCGCTACTCGGCTACACACAAGGATCGCTTCCATCAGATTTACCGCCTCGACGCATTCGACGCGCACGAGCGTGGCCTGGTCAAGTCGATCGAGGTGGACGCCGCCAAGATCGAGGACGCGGTGAACAACCCCTATGTCCGGCTGGTGAAGGTGGAGGCCAAGAAGGGCAAGGCTCCGCGGGCACAGGTCGAATTGGCCGTGCAACAGCTGGGCGGCGTCGTGCGCAGGGAGGTCTGGGTCTATGATGGCGACGATCTGGTTACCGCGTCCAACGGCCGCACGATCTATGCCGGCCTGACCATCGGTGAGATCGACGCGCGCAAGGGCGGGTCCATCCAGCTTGAAGTGCCGGGTGAGGTGCTGACCCTGCGCTGTGGCGAAAGCCATGGCGATGTCGATGCCATGGGCCTTGCCCGCCAGATGATCCGCCAGACGATCGAGCGGCATTTCCGCAAGGAACTGCGCAACCGCACGATGGGGATCAAGACGCTTTCGCTGTTTTTCATAAACCGTGTGGCAGATTACCGGACTTATGCTGAAGACGGGTCGTCTGAGCCTGGCCCGCTGGCGGTGATCTTTGAAGAGGAATACCGCAAGCTGGCGCAGCGCGCGGATTTCAGGTCGTTGTTTGTGGATGCGCCGGCCGATCCGGCCCGTGCCCATGACGGCTATTTCTCCATGGACAAAAGGCGCCGGTTCACCGAGCCCACGCTGAACGCCGCCGGTGAATTTTCGAATGCCACCAGCCGTGATGATGCCACGCGCGCCTTTGACCTGATCATGAAGGACAAGGAAAAGCTGCTGGATGAGGCGGAACCCCTGCGCTTCATCTTTTCCCACTCTGCGCTGCGCGAGCGCTGGGACAACCCGAACGAGTTCCAGATTTGCGTCTTGCGCGG
>CAIXXC010000446.1 GCA_903923205.1 uncultured Rhodospirillales bacterium
AATGCCGGCCTTGGCAAATTCGATGGCGGCGCAAATCCCGGATATCCCTGCGCCGATGATCAGCGCCGTAAAACCTTCGGGAACGGGCGTTGCAACCGCGGCTGGGCAGGATGGCGCAAACGAAGCAAGGCCCAGATCCTGCCGGATCATCGTGATGTAATTGTCAGGCACGTCTTCGCCCAGCGAGATGCTCATCATTTCCAGCAACAGCTGGTCTGACGGTTCCGGCAGCGCAGGCGGGCGGCCATCGAACCACGCCACCAGCGCATCATGCGCCGCATCCCGGATCTCGGCCTGGATTGCGTCGGAAAATCCGCCGGTGTCATTGTCATCCAGCCCGCGGATGCGGCTTGGCGCATAGCGCGGGCCGATCCAGCGACGATCCCCGGTCAGATGGACCAGAACACAGGCCAGCGTCGGCACATTGGCTGCTGCCAATGCTGCCAGCAACCAGCCGTGATCCGGCGCCGGTGCATGGGTCTTGGTCATATCCGGTCAGGTCCGCTAGAAATGGTCACCGGACATTTGTGAAGCTCCGGCATGACGCTTGGGTATGGCGCAGCCTCAAAGAAGTCAACATATGTGTTGATAAAAATTTCAAGGTGTCTGATGCGGTGAGACCTTCGTGGCCGTCGATCGGGCCGGAAAGGTCCTCAAAGTCGGTCAAGAGGCCGATTTTGTGGCTAATGAGGTGAAAATTAGGCCTGGTTCGATTGATCGCCTATTGGCCATGAGAACCAGGACATCTTTAGTCTACAACAGTGTTGACTGCGGGGAAATCTAGAGCGGCGAGCGGAAAACCTGAATCATGGGATTCCCATCGTCGGTGATTTGTGATTCACCCTCCTTGGAGGTGGATCATGGGCAAAGCAGATTCGACTGATCTTCGGGTTCGGGTTTACGACGCGATTACAGAAGTCGGCACGTGTCGCGGAGCGGCGCGCCGTTTTGGAGTCAGCGCGGCGACGGCGGTTCGCTTGGCGCAGCGCAAAGCGCAGACAGGATCGTTGGCGCCTGCCCGGCAGGGCCGCCCTGCAGGCAGCGGTAAGCTGTCAGCCTTTCGGGCCATTGTGGTTGCGTGGGTTGATGCCGATGGCGAGGTAACTCTGCCCGAGCTGGCAAAGCGGCTTGCCACTGAACATGGGGTTGTCGCGCACCCCACATCGCTTTCCCGCGTGCTTCGAGAGGCTGGCTTTACCGTTAAAAAAAACTCTGCTGGCCAGCGAAACCGATCGCGCTGACGTTGTTCGTGCGCGGGAGGTTTGGCACACGCATCGTCAGCCGTGGATGAAAAAACGCCCGGAACGTCTGGTGTTTATCGACGAAACCGGGACCACCACCAAGATGGCCCGGCTACGAGGAAGGGCGCGGCGCGGGCAGCGTCTCAGAATGAAGGCACCGTTCGGTCATTGGGGCACCCAAACCTTCATCGCCGCCCTGCGCCACGACGGGCTGACCGCGCCCTGGGTGATCGACTGTCCAATGAACCGGAAAATCTTCGAAGCCTATGTCGAGACCCAACTTGCACCAACACTGAAGAAGGGAGACATGGTCATCCTCGACAACCTCTCAAGCCACAAAAGCGAAAAGGCCACGGCGATCCTGAAGGCACACGGGGCCTGGTTCCTCTATCTGCCGCCCTACAGCCCCGACCTCAATCCAATCGAAATGGCATTCGCCAAGCTCAAAGCCCACCTGCGAAAGGCAAAAGCACGAACGATCGAGGCATTATGGCAGGCCGTCGGATCAATCTGCGAGCTATATCCCCCAGACGAATGTCTGAACTACCTCAAGGCTGCAGGATATGTTGCAGATTAAACGCTCGATGCTCTAGCACTTCTGCGCGCAAAACTGCCACGCTGAGACCATGTAGAGGCAGCGAGGAAATGGGTTATGTCGTTGAAATTTCTTGGGCGTTCCGTGCTGCTCAGGGGCAGTAGCCGTGCGATCCACCGAAACTCATTGAATCGGGCTCAATACGGGTTCTCCAGACCGTTCAGGATCATTTCCGCATAGATTTTGCCGATTTCCTCGGCATTGACTTCGCTGGTTTCGGGCCGGAACCACCTATGCGTCCATCCGACGATGCCAAGCGCGCCATAGGCCACCACTTTGGACGATCCGACGTTGCGGAAACTCTTGTCGGCATAGCCCTG
>CAIXXC010000447.1 GCA_903923205.1 uncultured Rhodospirillales bacterium
GTAAACCCTCTCGAAATTAGCGTGCATGCATTCAGAAATTTTGCATGCAGACCATAGCAAACAACAATCACCAGGCGAGTACGTCTTGGCCGACCATTCAAGACCTTTGCCAATGCACCCAATCGCAAACTAAGGAGTGGCGTCCAGTCGCACCAGTTTAATCGATATCGGGCTGGGGATCGAAAACGATCCATCAGTTCCCTGGCAATTCGGGAAGTTGTTATTCTGACACGATGCGTCAATGTTTAAAGTAAACTGCACGGCTTGTCCCGTGGAAACAAAAACCAACGCGCCCTGGGAATAAATGTGATCAGGCAATCCCGAGTGCGGTATATTAACATCGAACTGACCGCTATATATATTGCTTTGATCGTTTCCTGCAGAGTTCGCTGTATTGCTGCTGCATATGGCATTGTGTAGGACGCATGCGGTCACGGTTGCATGAACGCGATAGCGATCTGAGGCCGCAAGAGAAATGTCCACTAAAGCGGAATAGGTGCCTTTTTTCAGGCCGCCACATTGCCAACTGATATGCCCGCGAGGCGCGATTGTTGGCACCGTTGTTGGACTGCTAGAAATCGTGCAGACATCGGGGTAGAGGTCATCCCCTGACAATTTTGGGGGTGGAGGCGTGATAATAACTTGATCGGATGATCCAGCCCCCCCGCCGGTTCCTTGGACCGTTAGAACGACGCTTGCAATGCTCGTCGGGCGATGGAGAACGATAGGCGTAGGGCCAGCGACCGCGGTCGCTGGCAAATGACTCTGTCTCGTTGCAGCACCCTGCCATTTCAGATGGATTGGATTCGGCCCCAACCCTTGGAGGTTGTATTGCAAATCAAAGGTCACTTCATTATCGGTCGCAAATCGCGGTAATAACATTAGCGGCTGTGATTTGAGATGCGCAAGACAGTCATGGTAAAGACCTGAAGAGGCTTGGTCTAGATACGTCCATAGAACATTCCGATAGTTATCCTGACTGAAGGAACTATCGATGGTTTCATGGAAGTGAGTAATATTTTTTTGAAAATCCTTATAACCCGCACCAGCGTCAACGCCAAAAATGGTGCCGGAACCTGAAAGTTCCTTTTTAATAACATCGTAGGTATCATGGTCTACGCGAGCTGCAAGCCGCCAATCGGCGTGTTGTTGATCAACTCTACCGTATGTATCGCGCACAAGGGCGCCATCGCAGCTTGAAATAGTATCTGCACGGGCAGTACCACTGGATAGTGCGCATAGGGCCACCGCCAAAATGATTCCTTGAGCGCAAATTCTCATTACAGACCTCCCCGCAAAACCATGGGAATGGTCTAATCTTGGCTTTAGGCTGTCAAGGCGGGAAATTTCGAGTCACAGCGATGCCAGCGCGATTGCTGGAATAGCAGTGTAATGAAATTATCTAAAACATCAATGTCTTGATTGGTTCGCTTATCCTAACATCGCTCCCATGGAATTGAATGGTGTGGAAACAGGCGATTCTATGTGCGCCATCGCCGTTTGCAATTGCCCGGACCGTTCGCTGATAGCCGACACTAGCTTGGCGCGGTCATTGGTGTATTTGGCGACGGATTCCTTCGCACGGGAAATCCCGACGTAGAACGATTTCTGGTCGATCAGGTTCGTCGCCCGACTGTCGGCATGGATCAGGACAGGATCGGCGGTGCGGCCCTCGGCGGCGAAGGCAGTTTCGACATAGGCATGGGCAATGTGTTGGTCGCGGACGGAATCCAGATTCAAGGACTGGGTCTGCCCGCGCGAGTTCTGGATGACGGCTGTGCGAGCCTGCACATCAATCCCCACGATCTCGCCGCGCGCACCATTGATCCGGCCAGTTTCCCGGTCGTTCCGGGTGAACCGGATGCTGTCGCCGGCTTTCAATTCCAGCGCCTGGGGCGCAAATGCCTGCACATGGCCCGTGCCCCACTGGCGTAAACGCCAGTCAACGGCGTGGCCATTCTCGGATTTCAGGGTGATGGCGGACTTGCCCGGGTCAACGCTCTCGACGCGGTAGGCGGCCCCTCGAGACACGCCCTTAGCGGCATAATCACGGGTGAAGCGCACGATGTCGCCCTTGTCGTAGCTGTTGGGCAAACGCGTCTCGGCGCGGGTCAGCCCCTTGTTGGCCAAGCTCTGCGTGGCAATGGTCGGGCCAGTGAGCGCGCCCGATTTGGCCAGTGCGTCACGAATCTTGGCGGTGAGGGCATCGCGGCCTTCGCGGGATGGCTCGATAACAAGGGTCTTGGCGCGGGCCGCCTTGTCGAGCGCGGCATAGTCGCCCGCAATGGCGGCAAAGCGTGTGCCCCGGTCGGCGTCCTCGATGATCTTGCCACCACCGCCATCTAGCGCGGCCAGTGCTTTGGCGGCGTTGCCATCAATCGATGCCTGAACGGCCTCCTTGGTCGCCGCGTTGGTCTGCCGCACGATCTCGGCAAGCTCCGCAGCGAATGCGTGAATACGCATTGGTTCCTGTCGCTGGAAGACGGTTGCGAGAAGCTGGACCGCTGGCGTAGACACTACAATGAAGAGCGACCGCACAGCGCGATCGGGAACATCCCCCCGATCATGCTGGCAAACCCGGCCGGGGCCACCAGCCCTCCGGACCCGGGCCAGGCGGAAAACTCTAGACCCGAGCGGTCCAAAGTTGGGTAGCAGTGCAAACGATGCCGGGACTCAAATCGCAACTGGATGAAGGTTGGGGTTCACGTCACTTCATGCCACGCCTCCTTGTTCAGCCAAGGACATATGAGGCCAAAAATCTAACTTAAAACAGTCCAGTTTTAGGTGCCAGGGCGAAGATGCATATTGTAATTAATTCAAATTAAAATTTTTTTTGATAAATTTCATAATATCGTCCAAATATATTTTGAGCTGATTTGCCTTTTCTTCTTCTGCGAGAATTTCAACCTTGAAGGCGGGAAATCCGGAAAGGTTGGATGTGCTCAGTTGGCCAACGATGTCCTGCAGCCGATTGAACCAATCCTGCCTTACTGCCTCGTCACGCATGGCAGGCGCATTTTTTAGCCAGCGCAGAGACAGAGAAACCGTAGCGTCATGTCCCCATTGATGCAGCGGATAAACGAACTTTCCGTTCCCAACGGCAAACACCGCGACAATCGAACCCTGCTTTGATCCTACTTCTGCCGTTCCGCCGAGCGCTTCGACCATTTCGATATACGATCGGGCGCCGGAAACGGCCTTTTCGCCTGCTGGAGCAAGGTGTTTTTCGAGCCATTCCTCCCTGGACAATGGCACTTTGGCAGCGCGGACACCTTTGACCGCTGCAGTTCGCTCGGTTTCGCCGATGATCCGCGGGCTTAGGCTTATTGCCCCATGCTCATCGGCAAACCAACGTAACTCTACAGCCCTGACATCGGCGCGCATTTGGTCGTTCATGAACTCGACAATTCTTGCCAATTCGCGCGGTATTTCATCGGCAACGAATACCAATTTGATACGTCCGGCTGCAAAATTTGAATCAACCTGTGCCCAGAAACTCTCAGGCTCCTGATCGCCGATAAACTCGGCCAGGACCTCATCGGCATTCACCGAGGGATCCTGCATGGACTGGGCAAAACTGTCAGCGATCCGCCCCGCCTGCCAGTACGCTGCGGCATTGGCGGCATAGTCGAGCATTTGGCCAACGACTTCACGCCGAAGTCGCGTGTCGACCGCTCTTTTTAGCTCGACCAAGACCGGCACGGCATCGCGAGTTACAAACAGGTGATCGACGGACCAGCGCCCGCCGCCATTTTCACTGTCATGAATTGCTTGTTCGCGACGAACCAAAAGCAGGTCGCCGTCACCATCAGTGATGAGCTCCGGATATCGAGCAACCAGAGCCTGCATGCGGTCTTCATTCTCCGGAGCTGACGGGGTCATCCTGCGCAGGTCACCATTTGCATCAACAGTGTAGATATATCCCTGGGCCAAATTATTCCCCTTGCCTCGTTCGCGGATTGAAATGCCAAATCCGCCCCAATTGCGGGCTTTCTGATAGCATTTTGCGATGCATTGGATCGTAGTTGCTGCGTCCAATGAACCACAGGCATTTTTATGACATCATAAAGTTACCTATTGTTTTCGTTGCCAGACATTGGGCCAAAAATAGCGGCCAGTGTCAGTTCTCCCGTATCCGTCCAGAAGATCGCAGCCGCTTTCACCGGTTTCGGCGCTACCGCCTCAACCGCATCGACATAGGCGCCAAGCTGCGGCCAGTATCCCCCTAGCCGATCGGCATGGTCGGGAACGGCGCCGCTCTTATGGTCGACGATCAGGTAGCCATCGGGGCCTTCAGCGATAAGGTCGATGATCGCCGGCTGAATGCCGCCATCGGACAGTGGCACTTCGAGCGGCTGTTCGACGTGCAAGGTGCCGTAACCGATCTCCGCCAATGTTCGGCGCAATGCGTCCGCCTGAATGGCCAAAGCGTCGACATCTTGTTCGTCGAGACGGCAGTGCGCGGAGACGTGGTGCTTGAGCTCCGGGCGCTGTAGCAAGATTCGCAGAGCTTCGTGAATGGCCGTGCCTCTTGCCGCCGGATGCGTCAGATCTGGGCTGGTAAGTTGGACGCCGGCGCAGATGGCGCGGGTATCGAGCGTTATGGGTAGGGGCCGGTGCGTAATCACCGCTTGCGACGGGCTGACCACTGCAATCCTGTCTGGGCCGTCGCGGGGGATAATGGAAAAGCGCGGCTCTCGCGCCGAGCCGATGTTGATCAGTTCAGCCGCCGCATCGAATGATACAGGCAAGTCTTTGTGGCAGACGACTATGCGCGCCAGGAATGTTTGTGCGCCGATTTCAATTCGGTTTTCCGCGATCCGGAATTGGGCTTGTTCGTCCAGCAGTCGGCGGGCTGTGATCGGAAACGGCATTTCCTTCGCATCGTCGTGCTGTGGCCATTCGATAACGAGCCGCTCGCGTGCGCGGGTCAGCGCTACGTAGAGTAGGCGGCGGGCAGTTTCCTCTGCTTCCGGGCGCAGCGGATCGAGGAACCGCTCGGTCGCTTCAGGCGCTGCGAAATCTGGCGCGTAGGAGAGGGTTGCGCGCTCGATCACATGGTCGAGATCATCGAAGTCGGGGAATTGCGTCGAAAAGACGTTGGCACGCGGGTCGAGCTTCTGATCCAGTCCGGCGACGACTACGACCGGCCATTCGCGTCCCTTTGAACCGTGCCAGGTGACGATCTCGATGCCATCCGCCTCAGCGCCGGAGGGGTTGGGGCGCTTGTCCTCGTCCTTCAGGCTGATCTTGTTTTCCAGCCAGCCGAGGAAGACTTTGGCGCTTTGGCCATAGAAACCTGATGCTTCGCGCATGTCGCGGTGTGCGTCTATGAATGCGCTTGCTTCGGCTTCGAAGCGCAGCAGATCGGCACGCATCTGCGCTGGATCGTCAAGCCGGTCGCACCATTCACGCAAGCCCGCCGCGCGGATGGCGGCATGGGTAAGACGGTCTACCGGCATGGCCAGCGATTCCGGCCAGAGCTGTGCAAGCGCGGCCAGGTCCGGGCTCACGAGACGTTCGCCGTTTGTGAGCGCCTTCAGCGCTGTATCGAGCGGGATTGCGGCGGGGCCGAGCGTGGCGAGGCACAGGGCTGCGTGTGTATCATCGGGGTCGACAGCGTGGCGCAAGGCAAACGCAGCGGCCTGAACCACTTTGCTTTCCCACCAACCGCTCTCGGCTACCCGCACCGGCAGGCCCAGGGTCCGCAGGGCAGCGGCATAAGCTGCGCACTGTTTGTGGGTCGGACACAGAACGGCAATGTCCTTTGCCTCCAACGTGCGCAACCGGCGGGTGTGACGATCGGTGATTGTGATGGATTCATCGATCAGAAGGGACAGCACGCGGTCGGCAACGAAGTGTTGCGGCTTACCCTCGTTGCGCGCGTTCCGCTTGGCAGCGAGTTCGATAACTTCAAGCGCGGTGATGTCGCCAGGTTCGTTCTGCGCCGTCAGCGGAGTGTAATCGCTACCGAACAGTCGCGGGCCCAGTGCGTTGACGAATGCCATGATACGCGGGTCGGAACGCCAGTTGCTGGTCAGCGGACTGGTCGGGTATTTTTTCGTCAGTGCCGCGGTCAGGCGGGGATCGGCACCCTGAAAACCCATGATGGCCTGTTTGGTATCGCCCACGATCAACGCGTGGGGTGCCTGCTGTGCCAGCGTCCACAGGAACGTAAATTGGATCGGGTTGGTGTCCTGGAACTCGTCGACGATCACACAATCGACTTCGGTCATGATCGAGGCGAGCACATCGGGCCGCTCGCGCAACAGTCGTGCGGCGTTGGCCACCATGTCGCTGTAGTCGATCACGCCGAGTTGGCGCTTGCGCGCTTCGTAGTCGGCCATCGCGGTCTGGGCGCCTTTGACCAAGGCGCGCGCGTGGGCAACGGCGTCTTCCAAAGGACCTGGATGCCGCGCCAGCTTGTCCGCGGCCTGCATCACTGCGCCAGCAAGTTCGTCATACCCATCAGGAGTGGCGCTGCCACGGACAGACAAGCGCAAACTGCGCAGTTTTTGCCACTGTTTCCAGTCCTTGCGCCCCGCTGCCAGTATCTGTTGCGCGCGGCGCAATTCGCGGAAGTTGTTATGGAAGTCGGTCTTCGCGGCCTTGACGGTGAAACGATCCTCCAGCGAATTGGGAAAGTCCGCGAGCAAGGCATCGACCGCACGTTTCAGCCCGTCGGCAAGCGCTGCGCCGTCTCCCAAGGGTTTGCCATAGCCGTCTCTTACCGATGCCTCGACGCACTCGACCAGCACCGGGTCGAGGCCGCGCGGACCGAGGCTGCGCAGATGCGCGATCACGCCCAGCAGCGTGCCCCGAAACTTGTCTTCGGCCGTGTCGTTCGACCAGAATGCAGACTGATATCCATGCGCGCCTAGATCGCCCGCCAGCGCGTTCAGCGCAGGGTCTTCTTCGATTGCGCGCCGGATCAGAAGGTCCTGCTCATCTTCGGCAATCAACCGCTGGCTGGGTGAAGCACCATCGGCAAACGCGTGTTCGGCGAGCAAGCGGCGTCCCAGCCCGTGAATGGTGGAAACATAAGCGCGATCGACCGCCAGCGCAGCGGCAAGATTGCCATCAGCGATCAGCGCGGCGCGAATGCGCTGGCGCAATTCGCCGGCCGCCGCTTCTGTGAATGTGACGGCCAGGATGCGTTCAGGGCGCACTTTGCCCTCGCGGACCCATTGGGTCAGCGTTTCCTGGATGCGGTGCGTCTTCCCCGATCCCGCACCGGCGGGAACGATCATCAGGTCAGTCATCATCGTTTTCCGGCACAGTGATGGAGGGTTCAGCGTCTTGGCGGGTGAACGCGGCAATCAGCGGGCTGTCTTCCAGCGCATAAGTTCCGAGCGAGGCCTGTTTGCCAAAGTAGGCTTCATCGGCAGAGGTGTTTGTAACCAGACGTCCGGCGCGCAAGTCGGCGAAGCGCGCTTCGATCAGCAAAAGCGCGTTGGCGGCGATGTCGCCTTCGATAAGTTCAACCTCGGCCGAAGCGAAGCTGCCCGCGCCATTGACCAGCAAATTACCGTCGTTCAGCGTGTGATAGGCAACGCCCGGCAATCCCTTCCAGGCGCCAAGCGTTTCGCCGATCCGGACCTCATCCTCGCTGCTGCGCTCATCGACCCGCACGTCCATGCGGCGATAGAGATCGACTTGCAGATCCCAGCCTTTTTTCAGCCGTTCGCGGCGCATGCCGGAACTGCTTTTCTTGTAATCGATCATCAGCGGTTGGCCGCCAGGCAGACGCAACAGGCAATCGGCCTTCCCATGCACCGGATGGCCAAACAGGTCGCCCGACAGCCAGAATTCGTTGCCGACGATTTCGGCATCGAGCGCATGCAACACGCGAGACCAGTGCCTCGCTGCCTTGAGGATTTCGC
Source organism: uncultured Rhodospirillales bacterium (assembly GCA_903923205.1). Classification (GTDB taxonomy): domain Bacteria; phylum Pseudomonadota; class Alphaproteobacteria; order ATCC43930; family CGMCC-115725; genus CAIXXC01. The sequence continues at coordinate 7,884 of CAIXXC010000447.1, forward strand.
CTTCGAGCGCCTTGCGTTCCAGAACCCACGCGCTGCCCTGCAGGAATGGTGCAAGCGTGCGGATGCAATCCATAAGCAGCTCGGGCACGCGCTCGTCGATCGTCACATCATCAGGATGATCGGTGCCTGGCACGAACAACAGCTCGAACACGGCGTGGGCCAAGGACCCGCGCAGGATAGCGTCGAGGTCTTCGGGCAACCACGGAACATGGACCGCGCCCAATTCCGCCAGTAGCCACGCCAGCGGGCTCACCAGCAGCTTCTCCAATCTGCTTGGGCTTTGCGCCGCAAGCGAACCGTCCTCTTTCGAGCGCAAAGTCAGCAGATCGCGACCCAGATCGTAGGCGACAGGAATGTCGAGGATGTCATTCTTGCGATAGATCGGGCGCGGCTGCCAGGCGATCAGGCGATCCCAGATCGTGCCCAGGCCGTTCGTGACTGGCACAATCAGTTTGTCCGGTTCGCGGCACCCGGCAACCAGGCGCGCGATCAACGGCAGGCTCGATGATGGCGCCAGCGTCGCGCCGTTTCGATCGCGTTCGGACAGCAGCAGGATGACTTGTTCAGTGCTGGCGCATAGTTGGCGGGCAAACAGCGCGAGGGCGCGGTCCAGTTGGCTGGCCTGCGACGGGAGAGCCAATGAAGCGCGGTCGCCGATCAGCGCGGTTTCGCCATCGAGGAAGAACGGATTGCCAGAGGGGCGCGGCGGATAGGCGCCGTCGTTGAAACCGAGCAGCACCAGCTTCTTGAACCGGCGCACCGGCGCCTCGTGCGCCAGCATGACGGAAATGCCGCCCGCGTAACAGGCACTGCGCTCCGCCGGGATCGGATTGTACCCCGCGGCGAACTGGACCGCAAAATCCCAGTCAGGCTCAGCACTGTCGCGCGCAGTGCCGAGTGCAGCCAGCAACCGGACAATCTGGACTTTCGCTTCGAGCACATCTTCGCGCAAATCGGGATCCCCGCTGAGCAAGCGGCGAAAGGCGCGAAGTTGCAGTTTCAACTGCCGGGTCGTGCGGGGTGCGGGCGCGCGGATCAGCGCAAACAACAAGGCCGACTTGCCGGCCAGAGTGCGCGCGTGGCGCGGCACGAAGTCGCCCTTCATCACGCCATGGGCGATGGCGTTGCCATCTTCGGGCGACCAACACAGGACCGGCGAGCAATAGAGTGAAGCCAGTGCCATCGCTGGAGCCGGACGACGCCTGCATTGCACGAAATGCAACACCGCTTCGGCTCCGATGTTGCGGCGCGGCGCTGGCATTGGCAAATTCGATGCGACCAACCCAGCCCGATCGAATGTTTCGGCAAGGTAGAGCGCATGATCGCCATTTGATGGCAGGATTACACCGATTTCGGCGGGCGAAAGGCTGGGGTGTTGGTCCAGCCAATGCTGGATCATTGCCGCAGCCGCCTCGGATTCGGTCAGGCTGTCGCGCACCGACAAGACGCACAAGCTGTCGTCCTGGTTGGCAGGTGCTGCCTTCTCATCGAGCAAATTGCGCTGTACGTGACCCAGCAATGTCGTCGCTGGCGCTGCGGCTGCCTTTCGTCCGCTGATAAGGCGAATGACATCGCGGTCGTCAGGCGCAACTGTGTCGTGATGCGCTTCCAGCCTTTCGAGCACAGTGCGTTCCAGCAGAGTGAGGCGCGGATCATCCCGATCGCGGATAACCGCAATGCTTTGCAATGCTCGGTCCGCGGGCGCCCCAAGGAAATCCTTCAGCTGGGCAAGATCAGAGGGAATTACTTCGGGGTGGGCGCGCCAAATATCGCGAAGTGCTGCCAGATGTGCCCGCGCACGCCCTTTGTCCGGGATGGCTTCGACATCGATCGTTTCAGAATCAAGGTTCGACGTGGCCAGCATGACTGTGCGCAGCATTGCGCCAACAGCCGCGGTGGTCTGGTCCGCTGCGATCGCCAGGCTGGCGCTCCAGGGCTGTTCGCTGGCTTGGGCCTCAAGCACTCCGCGCAGCGACGCATCGTCCCTTGCCGGCAGCGCATAGAGACTGGCCAACAATGACACTGTCAATGGTGTGCAATGCGCAAACGGGCCTTGCCCAAGCCGAAGATGGCAATCATCAAACATCGTACATCATCCGATCATCGCGAGGATCAGCCCGCCGGTTGTTCTGCCATCTCGCAATCATCGAATGGGGAAAGCTGGCCGCGGTCCCCGCGCCTTTTGATCTGCCATTCGTGTTGACACGATCGGCAATGCCGGTCGGGCGCGGCAGCGTCGATCATGCATCCGCCAATCACGATTTCGCCCCGTTCCTCCTGCTCCACCAGTTTGAAGCCGGGGAAGCCGTATATGATGTCCACGCCGCTTCGCTCGCGGCATTGCGGACAGATATAGGTGCGTCGTGCCAAGCTCATTCTCCCCCGCATTCGATGATGCACCCAATCACACAGTGCTATGACA
>CAIXXC010000448.1 GCA_903923205.1 uncultured Rhodospirillales bacterium
CCCCGGAAGAGATGGCCGAAATCCAGGCGCTCGGCGGCTGGGACAAGCTGATGGAGACCCTGAAGAAGCGGCTCGAAGAGCAGAAAGGTCGCCATCAGGGCGGATCAAAATGGATCGGGACCGCCGGGACATCGCCCTTCGGTGCCTATGGCTACAACCCCGAAGGCGTGCGGATCGGCCAGGAAGGTTCCCGCCATCGACGCGCCGTCAAGGTCTGGGACAAGCGCGAATTCCGCGATTTAGACGATAAGGTCGAACTTGGCACCCGCAACATCAAGGTCGCCTTACGCAAGCTGCGCCGGTTCGCCCGCGACGGTGCTGCGACCGAGCTTGATATCAATGACACGATCCGCGCCACCGCCAGCAACGCCGGGCACCTCGATCTCAAGATGGTTCCGGAGCGCCACAACAAGCTCAAGGTCTTGCTGTTCCTCGACGTTGGCGGCTCGATGGACGACCACATCCGGACCTCCGAGGAGCTGTTCTCGGCGGCGCGGGCCGAATTCAAGCATCTCGAATATTTCTACTTTCACAATTGCCCGTATGAAGGGGTCTGGCGCAACAACCAGCGGCGCTGGAGCGAAATCACACCGACCTTCGAGGTGATCCGCAAATACGGCCCTGACTACAAGTTGATCTTTGTCGGCGACGCCTCGATGAGCGTCCACGAGATCAGCCAGCCCGGCGGCAGCGTCGAGCATATGAACCCGGAAGCGGGCAAGGTGTGGATGGAGCGGCTGCTGCAGCAATACAAACGCTCGGCCTGGCTCAACCCCGTCCAGGAGCAGTATTGGCGCCATACGCCCAGCATCGGCTATATCCAGCAGCTGATGGAAAACCGGATGTTCCCCCTCACGCTTGAAGGCCTCGATCGCGCCATCAAGGATCTGAAGCATTGAGATGTTCTGTCCCGCTTTGGGCCCAGGACTGACTGGGAAGCGATTGCCACTTTGAGCAAGACACTCTCCACGGCTCTGGTTGGGCTGGTGCGCTTTGCGACGGCTTATCTCAAGCCTTATCGCCGGGTCTCAACCCGGGCTCAGGTCGCTGAGATGCTTGTCCCCGTCGTCAGGGTTCCGAGCAAGGTGGGGGATCTCGTTTTTACGGTGCCGACGCAACGGTCCGCTTATGAGCCGATGCATCTGCAGGAAAACGAGCCGGAGACGATCCGCTGGCTCGATTCATTGCCTTGCGATGAGGTGCTGTGGGATATCGGTGCCAATAACGGGCTCTATACGATCTATGCCGCAAAAGCCCTGGGGCTGCGTGTCCTTGCTTTTGAACCCAGCGCGTCGACCTATGCCGTACTTACTCGGAACATAGAGCTCAATCGGCTCGATGATCGCGTGGATGCCTATTGCCTGGCCTTCGACGATCACAGCCATCTTGAGCATTTGCGCATGGCGAGCACTGAGGCCGGTCATTCGATGCACGCCTTCGGTCAGGATCACTCCGTTCAGGGCGAGATCAAGACCATCTTTCGCCAGGCTGTACCGGGCTTTTCGATTGCGGATTTCTGCACGCTGTTCAACCCGGTGCTGCCCGATCACATCAAGCTCGATGTCGACTCTATCGAGCTGAAGATTCTTCACGGGGCCACCGAAATCCTTGGGGCGCGGGTAAAAACGGTCATGGTTGAGGTTGAAGGGGATCAGATCGGCCACCAGATCCGGACATTTCTTTCGGGTCTTGGCTTTGTCGAAGACATTGATTATGCGACTGGACTTGGTCACACCCGCAACTGCCTGTTTCGGCGCGTCCCTTAACGTCGCGGCTGGACAAGGAGGTCGAACCGATGGCGATCGAACTCGACGATAATGGCGGTCTCGTCTGCGCCTTCCGCTTCCAGGGCGGCGGTAAGTCTGAGCCGGTGAAATGGGACGAGATCGATCAGGCAGTGACCAGAGAGGCGCCGGCGGCCTGGCTCCATTTCAACGGGAACGATCAGCGCGTCCGACACTGGATCGATAAATGCTCCAGCCTTCCGCGGCTTGCGCGGGAATCCCTGCTTGGCAGTGACCGGCGGATGCGGCTCGAGGTCATCGGCGATGGGCTGATGGGGATTGTCGGTGATGTCCAGCATGATTTCGACGGGAATCTCTCGACCATCGGAATGCTGCGTTTTTATGTCGATGATCATCACCTGATCACGCTGCGGCACGAACCACTTTCGGCGGTCGATAACCTCCGCAGGGTGGTTGCCACCGGCGCGCTCCGGCCTGATGGCCCCATCGATTTGTTGATCCAACTGCTCAACGAATTATCGCAGACGCTTGGCGTTGTTCTGGCCGAGTTGACCGAAGGCATCGACGATATCGAGGATAACCTTCTGGACCACAAAGTCCTCGCCGAAGCCGGTGAATTGGCACGTATCCGCCGGGATCTTGCGCAGTTGCGCCGCCATCTGGTGCCCCAACGCCAAGCGCTGGCTGGTATCGTCAACCTGATGCCGGCGTGGTTTACGCCCACAAACGCCCAAGGAGTCCGCCAGGCCGTCGAGAGATTGGCTGCTACCGGCAGTGATCTCGAGCAATTGCAGGAGCGTGCGGTGCTGCTGCAGAGCGAGTTGTCGGCTCGGCTCGCCGAGATGACAAATCACAATCTTTACATTCTCTCCATCTTAACCGCGATCTTCCTGCCGCTGACCCTCATCTCGGGGATCTTTGGCATGAACGTCGGTGGCCTGCCCTGGGTCGGCACGCCGTGGGGGTTCGCCTGGGTGATGGGTCTATCCCTGGGAACCCTGATTGTGACCCTCGGGCTGCTGTACTGGCGCCGATTGTTCTAAAAGCGCGAGGAGCAATCGCGCTCTTAACCAATCCTGGCGGCGCCAGGACCTAGCCTGCGTGCTGGTCGGCGATCTGCAGGATGTCGGAAGCCAAGCCGCCGATCCGGCGTCGGAGCGACGAATACTGGGATGATTTCGCGAGCGGTGTCAGTTCCATCAAGTATATTTCTATCTTTCGGCGAGAATTTTCCTCACGATTAAATTTCATGATCCTTCTAAAGTAAATCTTTGTCTCGTTTATCACGACACCCATAACACCACCGGTTGCAAATAGAGAAAAAGGAGGAAAATCTACAAAGAATCGGAGCCTTAATCTTGATAATATATTTCAACGATTCTTTAAGATTTGACGATTGGTTATCGATAAATTGATAAACCCGTCATTTCATCCTTAATTTCATGTAGTTTTATCGCCAAAAAGTGGTTGTTTCCAGGAAGACATCGGCAGGGGCGAGTGCGTGCCGGTCGAGCACGGGCGTTGCCGAGGATCTGGATTCGATCAGTTGGGGGTCTGTTTAGAGCCCGGCGCGAGGGGCGAAGGGACGATCACGGGTGGACGATGCGTGATCGCTCGCGTCGTATCAGGCGGTTTTGGCGCCTGTGACCATATCCCGGAGGATAAATTTCTGGACCTTGCCGGTGACGGTCATCGGAAATTCGTCGAACAGGTGGACCTGGGCCGGCACCTTGAAGTGGGCGATACGGTCGCGGCAGAAATCGACAATATCGGCCAAAGCCACAATCTCGCCCGGCATTGGCATGATGCAGGCACAGACAGCCTCGCCAAATTTTTCATCCGGGATACCAACGACATGGACGTCGCGGACGTGCGGGTGGCTGCGCAGGAAGGCCTCGATCTCGGCGGGATAGATGTTCTCGCCACCGCGGATGATCATATCCTTGATGCGGCCGACAATCCGTGCGTAGCCATTCTCGTCGAGGGTCGCCAGATCACCGGAATGCATCCAGCCATCCGCATCGATCGCGCGGGCGGTTTGTTCGGGATCGCCCCAGTAGCCGAGCATGACCGCATAGCCTCGGGTGCATATTTCGCCGGGCTCACCGATCGGCACCGTATTGCCATGCGGATCGACGATCTTGCATTCGAGATGGGGCTGAACCCGACCAACGGTCGAAACCTGCAGCGCGACCGGGTCGCTTGGGCTGGTCTGATGGTTGACCGGGCTCGTCTCGGTCATTCCGTAGCAGATGATGAGATCCTTGATGCCGAGACGGTCGCGAGCGCCCTCCATCAGGTCGATCGGGCAGAGCGCCCCCGACATGACGCCGGTCCGAAGGGTCGAGACATTGGTCGCCGGCAATGCCGGATCGGCAAGCAGGGTAATATACATCGTCGGCACACCGTAGAGGGCGGTGCAGCGTTCGGTTTCAATCGCGTGGAGGACCGCCTGCGCATTGAAGGTCTCCGCCGGGAGGACGATGGTCGCGCCCGTCGTGACGCAGGCCAGCACACCCATGACCATGCCGAAACAATGGTAAAGCGGCATCGGCAGGCACAATCGGTCCCGCGGCGTGAACCCCAGCGCACGGGCAAGATTGGCGCCGTTGTTGATGATGTTGCGATCCGACAGGGTTGCGCCCTTTGGACGACCGGTTGTCCCGCTGGTGAACTGAATATTGATCGGATCGGTGGCGCGGTGTTCGGAGACTGCTTGCTCAAGCAGTTGCAAGGCAGCGGCGGATGCCGGTTCGCACAGATCCTGAAAGCGCAGCAACCCCGGTCTCGATGTCTCGCCGATCAGGACCGCAATCTGCAGTGACGGCACGGTTTTCGAGGCCAGTTTACCCGGTGTCGCGTGATCGAGTTCCGGTGCCACGGTGCGCAACAGGGCTTCATAATCGCTCGTCTTGAAACGGGGGGCGATAACGATCGCACGCATCTCGACGGCGGTGATCGTGTATTCGAGTTCCTGGACGCGATAGGCCGGGTTGATCGTGACCAGGACAAGCCCGGCACGGGCGGCCGCGAACTGGGTCAGTACCCATTCGGCGCAGTTTGGTGCCCAGATGCCGATACGATCGCCACGCGACAGGCCCAACGCCAGAAGATTTGCGGCCAGCGCATCGGCCTTGAGCGCCAGTTCACGCCAGCTCCAGCGAATATCCTGGCGGACTGAGACCAGCGCGTCCTGATCTGGCCAGTTGACGGCGGCTGCCTGCAGCACGGCGCCGATGGTTTGCGTGATGAACGGCGCGTCCGGGTCTCCGACCGTATGGCTGAGGCCCGGATAGGCGAAGTGAGGCTGCCCCATATCAACCCTTTGGGGGCGGTGCCGGATACCATTCCTCCGGCTCGGGAAAGCTGTAGTTTTCCGGGAACTCGAACAGTTCGATCGTGGTGCTGATGAGGTCGTCGGTACCCATATAGGCGTAGCGAACTTCATTGTTCCAGAAGCCGGTCTGGATCACCTTGCAGCCGCGCGCCTCGAAATGCACGATCTGCTCCGCCAGCGTCAGCTTGCCGCAACCCTGGGCGACATGCTGAATACCTTCGCCATGGGCGGCTAGGAAATCCTTGTAGATGCTCTCACCCTCAAGTGGTTCGATCACTTCCCAGAAAGTCGAGCCGGTATAGCCAACGGCCAGACGCATCGAATAGGTCTGCTTCTTGCCGCGGTAGGTCTGTTCGGTCACCGTGCCGGGTCCGAACGTGTAGATGCGCCAGGGCCCGATCCCGAGCTTCGCGAACCCGTCGAGAGTTCGGTAGATATCCTTCGTCACGACACAAATTTGGACCGTGTCGCCGAGAAAGCTGTTCGACAGGCTGGTTTCGCCTGTCACCGTAATTGCATCAGACATGGTTGGGTTTCCGTTTCTTAATTGATGCTGATCAGTCGTAGACCATGCCGCCGTCGACATTGACGGATTGTCCCGTCGTGAAACCGCCGGCCTCCGACATGAAGTAGCGACAGATTCCCGCCAGATCTTCGGGCACGGACGAGCGACCAAGCACGGCACCGGCGGCGAAGGCGTCGAACGCTGAGGTTGGCGTCTCGGCCAGGCCCTTGTCGAAGAATTGTTGGGCGATGGTGCGCCACATCTCGGTCCCCACAACGCCCGGGCAGATCGCGTTCACGGTGATCTTGTGCTGGCCAAACGCCTTGGCACCAGCCTGGGTGAAGCCGACGACGCTGAACTTGCTGGCGCAGTAATGCGCGAGCGGCTCATAGCCCTGCTTGCCGGCGATCGATGCCATATTGACGATGCGTCCGCCCTTGCCCTGCGCGATCAGGCGCTTGGCGGCTTCCTGCATGCAGATCATGACGCCAAGGCTGTTGACCTCCATGGTCCGGCGCCAGTCGTCCTCGGTGATTTCGAGAAAGGGCAGGATTTGTGCGATCCCGGCGTTGTTGACGATGCCATGAAGCGGCCCGAATGCCGCCTGCGCAGCGTCAAGCAGCTTGGCGACCTGGGCGCGGTCAACGACGTTGGCGGCAACACCGATCGCTTTCCCGCCGTCATCGCCAATCCGTTTGGCAGCCGCTGCAGCGGTTGCACCATCGACGTCACCGATGGTCACCAGGGCACCAGCCTTGGCAAGATCCTTGGCAATCGCCTCGCCGATACCGCGGCCGGCACCGGTCACAACGATCGATTTACCCTCAAGCTCCCGAGTCATGGCAGTTTCTTTCTTTTGTTCAGCGCTGGGATTCGTCGATTTATCATGCCCCGCGCGATTCGACCCTTCAGTCGAATCGCGCGGCACAGGATCAGGCAGTGGCGCCGCGATTGACGACACGGATCTGGGTGAATTCGGCGAGGCCTTCATCGGCGAATTCGATACCCAGACCGGACTGCTTGGCGCCCGCGAACGGGATATGCGGGGCGAGATCGAGATGCTTGTTGATCCAGACCGTACCGGCCTGGAGCTTCAACGCCAGGGAGGCGGCACGATCGGCGTCGCTCGACCAGATCGAGCCGCCGAGACCATAGGGCGAGGCATTCGCGCGGGCGAACACATCGTCCTCGTCGCTGTACTTGATGACCGGCAGGATCGGGCCGAACTGCTCTTCATCGACGATTTTCGTGCCGTCAGTGACGTCGCGCACGATGGTCGGGCGGATAAAGTAGCCGGGGCGGTCCATCGCGTCGCCACCGGCGATGATGTTGCCATTGGCCTTGGCGTCCGCGAGGAAGCCCTTGACCTTTTCGAACTGCATCGCGTTCTGGACCGGCCCGAACTGCACGCCCTGCGCGAAGCCGTCATCGACGATCGCCGCATCGGCCAGTTTGGCCAACTCGCTGCACAGTTCGTCATAAATCGACTCATGAACATAAAGACGCTTCAGTGCGAGGCAGACCTGGCCCGAATTCCACATGGCACCCTGGAAAATTCCGGGAGCCACGTCCTTCGGCACGGCGTCGTCGAGTACGATACCGGCGTCATTGCCGCCGAGTTCGAGCGTGATGCGCTTGATTCCGCTGGCGGCGCTCGCCATGACCTTCTTGCCGGTTGCCGTTGATCCCGTGAACGAGACCTTGGCGACATCCGGATGGCTGGTGAGGTGATCGCCGAGGTCGTTCTTGTCGGTGACGATGTTGACGACACCGGCCGGGAAAACGTCGCGGCAAAGCTCACCCAGCAGCAGGCTGGTCAGCGGGGTTGTCGGTGCCGGCTTGAGGACGAGGGTGTTACCGGCGAGGAGGGCAGGCGGCAATTTGAACGCCACGATCAGCAGCGGGAAGTTCCAGGGCGTGATTGCCGCGACGACGCCCAACGGCACCCGATGCATCTCGACGTGACGGTCGGCGCTATCCTCGACCACCTTCATCGGCAGTTCGAGCCCGGCGAAATAGCGGATGAAGCCGGCGGTGAACGCGACTTCACCCGTGGCTTCGGCCAGCGGCTTGCCTTGCTCGGTTGTAAGCACGCGGGCGAATTCCTCGCTCCGGGCTTCGAGCGCGTCGGCGAGCTTGTTCAGCAATGCCGCGCGGGCTGCAACCGGGGTGGCCGACCAGCCGGGGAAGGCTGCCTTCGCCGCAGCGACGGCTGCATCGATATGATGCTTGGTGCCGCGCGGGCAATCGACGATGGACTCGCCGGTTGATGGATTGATGACAGACATCTTGTCATCGCTGGTGACCAACTGTCCGTTGATCAGCATCTTGTATTCGGACATGTGACTGGCTCTCCCTTATGCTTTTGCGATTGTTTCCCGGAGGATCTTATTGACCTGATCTGCAGCTTCGACTTGTGGCATGTGGCCCGATCCGGCGAGTGTTTCAACCCGGACGGAGGCAGGTAATCCGACAGCGTGTTCTGGCGGAATGATGCGATCCTGCGCACCCCAGATTACGGCTACGGGTACCTTTATCGCACCTAACTTGTCGCGATACTGGGCACGTTGTGCCTGTCCATTCAAGAGCGCTGCCAAAAGCGTCTCAAGTGCCGGCTGTGCGCCATCGAGACGCTTGTAGCGAATGATCTCCTCGGCAAGCGCCGGGGTCACCAGGGCTTCATTGGCAAACAACTGGCGCAGGACGATCTCCAGGTCGCGACGCTTGCGGGCGGCAACGAAGCCTTTGAGATACTCGGTATTGATGCCGTCACCCAGCCCGACGGGCGCGAGCAAGGTCAACGATGCGACCCGGCCTGGTGCCTTGAGAGCGATACCGATGGCGATACCGCCGCCCATCGAATGACCCGCCAGATGGGCCTTGTCGATGCCCAGCGCGTCGAGAAAGCCGATCACCGCATCCGCCTGGGCATCGATCGAGCCATCGCGGATGGTCTTTTCCGAATTGCCATGGCCCGGCAGATCGACCGCGATGACGTCTTGATCGGCTCCAATCGTCCCCTGAATGAAGCCCCAACCGGCTGCGTCGCCGCCAAAGCCATGGATCAGCACCAGCGGCACGCCACCTTCGCCGGAGCGCAGATAGCTCCAGCGCAGGCCGCCCGCCTCGACGGATTTCGGCTTGCTGGATTCGTCCTCGCCCGCTGCAACCTCGACCGGTTTGAAGGTGCCGACGAAGGCATCGATCTCGGCATCGTCGACCGAGGCATCGGCAATCACACCCAACAGTGTTCCGACCGGCACGGTGGCACCGACCTCGATGATGGTTCGGCGAACAACACCGCCCGCCGTCGCTTCGACGGTACCGGCGAGCTTGCTCGACTCAACTTCCGCCAGTTCCTGGCCGACATTGACACTGCCGCCAACCGGGACAAGCCAGGCCGTGACAGTACCTTCTTCCATGGTCAGCCCCCAGCGGGGCATCGTGACTGCGGTGATGGTCATGCTGCGTTCCGTCCGCCGGCCGAGACGATGCTCAGCACTGCGGCCTCAATCTTGGCTGCATTCGGGATATAGGCGTCCTCAAGATTGGGCGCAAATGGGACTGGCGAATGCGGCGCAGTGACGAGCCGGATCGGGGCTTTCAGCGACTTGAAGCCTTGGTCGGCCACCAGTGCCGCGACATCGGTCGCAAAGCTGCAGCGTGGGTTCGCCTCATCGACCACGACCAGGCGACCGGTCTCGGCAACGCTCTCCAGGATGGTGTCGGTGTCGAGTGGGGACGTCGTGCGCGGGTCGATCACGGTCGCCTCGATGCCAATCTTCGCCAGATTGGCAGCGGCCTCCATGGAGAAGCGAACCATGCGGGCAAGGGCGACGATGGTCACGTCCTTGCCTTCGCGCAGCACATTGGCCTCACCAAAGGGGATCGTGTAGGCCTCGTCGGGGACTTCTTCCTCGAGGTCATACATCGCCTTGTGCTCCAGGAAGATAACCGGATCATTGTCGCGGATCGCCTCGATCAACAGGCCCTTGGCATCGTAGGCGCCGGAAGGGACGACAACCTTCAAGCCTGGCACCATGGTGAACAGCCCATGCAGCGATTGCGAATGCTGCGCGGCGGCGCGAAGACCGGCGCCGGTCATGGCGCGCATCACCATCGGGGTCTGCGCCTTGCCGCCGAACATGTAGCGGAACTTGGCGGCCTGGTTGAAGATCTGGTCGAAGCAGACACCGATGAAGTCGACGAACATCAGTTCGGCGATCGGACGCAGACCGCTGACCGCCGCCCCGGCGGCCGTGCCCATGATCGCGCTCTCGGTGATCGGGGTATCGATTACCCGGCCGGGGCCGAATTCAGTATAGAGACCCTTGGTAACGCCTAGGACGCCGCCGAAGGCGTCGTTGACATCAGCGGAGCCGCCTTGCCCGCCTGCAACGTCTTCACCCAGTAGGATCACGGTCGGATCCCGGCGCATTTCCAGCCGGATCGCCTCGTTGATCGCGGTGCGCATCGATTTCTTGGCCATGTGCGGAGATCCCTTAGTAAGAGACGTAAACGTCGGTCGTGACGGTCGAGACATGCGGCACCGGGGCCGCAATCGCGGCGCGGGCCGCAGCTTCGATCCGTTCGGCGACCTCGCCGTCGATTTTGTCAAACAGGTCTGCCGGGATAAGCCCAGCTTCGATCACCCGGGTCTTGAACAGAACCAGCGGGTCGCGCGTCCGCACCAGTGCCAGCTCTTCGGCTGAGCGATAGGCCTGCGGATCGCCGGTGAAGTGGCCGTGCCAGCGGTTGACGGCGACTTCGATGACAGCGGGCATGCCGGTTTCACGAGCCTTGCCAATGACCTCGCGTGCAACTTCGTGGACGGCGAAGAAATCGCTGCCATCGACCTTGGTCGCCTGCATGCCAAACGATGCCGCGCGCGCCGCGAGATCAACGCCACCCGAATGATAACTGACGGCGGTGAACTCGCCGTAACCATTGTTTTCGATCACGAACACGACCGGCACCTTCAGCACCACCGCCATGGTCATGGCTTCCGCCGTGGTGCCTTGGTTGGAGGCGCCATCTCCGAGGAAGCCGACGCAAACACCGCCTGTCTTCAGGGTTTTCGCCGCCAGGGCCGCGCCGACAGCGAGAGGCGCGCCGCCGCCGACGATGCCGTTGGCGCCGAGCATGCCAACGGATAGATCGGCGATATGCATGGAGCCGCCCTTGCCGCCGCACAAGCCGCCCTCGCGGCCATAGATTTCCAGCATCATGCCTTCGACGCTGCTGCCCTTGGCGATGCAGTGGCCATGGCCGCGATGGGTCGAGCCAATCCAGTCATTGGCGCCCAATTCCAGGCAGATCCCAACAGCCGATGCTTCCTCACCGGCATAAAGGTGAACGAAGCCCGGAATGAGCCCGGACAACGAGTCAGCGCCGACTCGCTCTTCGAAAGCTCGAATTGTTGCCATGCGCCGATAGGATTCGGCCAAGGTGTCGCGATCTAACTGCATCAGATTCTCCCGAGTGGGGGGAGCACAATAGCGGTCTGACGGTGGTTCCGCCCTTGACCGTGCCTCCCCGAATTGTTCCCTTAGGTCCGCAGACGCACCTCCGGAAGCCGATCCGGCGGGGCCTGCGCGATTTTCGTCATTGTTACAGCGGTTTTGTGCTCGTTGGAAAGGCTAGCCGATTCTTGAGACCACCGCATGACGGAAAATACCTAAGTCGGCCAGAAAAAACACGATGGCAAGATCACCGAGATCCTCCTGCAGCCTATCTGTCTGCCCTAGCGCGTACTTATCGATCCTGGTCACTGCGCTCTGAGTAGTTTCCGGTTCTCGCCTGAATGTCATGACAATGAAAATGTTCACCCCGGATCGTCCAAACCAGACGATGCCAACGCGAAGGCTTCCCGTCCGGTTTGTCGCCATAGGAAGCCCGCTTCCCAGCGGGCGACGGGTAGATCGGGGTCGGAATGCCGCCAATCAGGAAGAACAGTCATGAACAAGAATCGAATTACCGGCGCGGCAAAGGAATTCGCTGGCGCGACCAAAGAAGCCATCGGCAAGGCCGTTGGTGATGCCAAGCTGACGGCTGACGGCAAGGTCGAAAAGCTGAGCGGCAAGGTGCAGAACGCTGTCGGGGGGCTTGAGGATACCCTGAAGAAATAGATCCAATCGCCCTTGCAAGTACGCGCTTGTGAGCGATACCTGAGAAAGGTTCAATCCTATGATACGCAAAATCTCGCGTCTTACCTTGGGCGCCTTCCTGCTGGCCGGGCTCTGCGACACAGCCTATGCCCAGGGCGTACCGCAGACTGTCGTCCTGATGAAGGTCGATCCAACCTCACTCTCGACGGGTTACCGAACCTCCAAAGTTGTCGGCAGCACGGTCGTCAACGAGGCCAAGGAGACCGTTGGCACCATCGACGATTTGATCGTCACGCCGACCGCCAATGTCCCCTTTGCCGTTCTCTCGGTGGGCGGCTTCCTGGGCATGGGTACGAAATTTATCGTGGTGCCGTTCAGTGCTCTTCAGGTCCAGGACAAACAGATGGTCCTTCCTGGCGCGACAAAGGAGTCTCTGAGCACTCTGCCTGAGTTCAAATACAGCTACTGAGCCATTGCGAGGCAGGTTTTGCCTGCCTCGCAGCTTCCCCTCCAAGACGGAGTTCAGCGCGTGAAATATGGCATTTTCTGGCTTCTCGGCGTTCCGCTTCCGGTTCTGATCATCGCTTATTTCATGTTTCACTGAACCGGGTCGGCGTCTTTCGCCGTTCATTTCTTTGTGGGCTTGAGATCGCGACGGCGGATCTTGCCTGTCAGCGTGCGTGGGAGGGCCGCGATGAAGGCGATCGCTCGGGGATATTTGTAGGGTGCCGTCGTGGCCTTGGCGTGGTTTTGCAACTCGGCGGCGAGGTCATCCGAACCATTGAAGCCCGGGCGCAGGACAATGAACGCCTTCACGATCTCGCCCCGCTCGGCATCCGGCCAGCCGACGACGGCGCATTCATGGACCGCCGGATGCTCGAGCAGGGCGTTCTCGACCTCCATGGGGCCAATCCGATAACCAGCGGAGTTGATCAGATCGTCATCGCGACCGGCAAACCAGAAATAGCCATCGACGTCGCGCGAGGCTCGGTCGCCGGTCAAATACCAGTCCCCGATGAAACGCGAGCGGGTCAGTTCCTCATCCTGCCAATAACCGAGCATAAGCTGGGGGTTCGGCGCCCGCAGCGCCAGATTACCTTCGACCCCGTCGGCGCATGGGACGCCCTGGGCATCGATGACATCGACGTCGCATCCAGGGGCAGCCAATCCCATCGAGCCATAGCGCACCGGCACGTCGGGATAGTTCAGCGCCGTCATCAAGGTCTCCGTCTGGCCATAGGCTTCGGCGATCTTTGCACCCGTCGCACGCTCCCAGCGCTCGCCGATCACCGGGCTCATCGCCTCGCCCGCGGTAACCGTCCGGCGCAGCGGCGTCAGATCATAGGTGGCGATATTCTCGTCAAGGACGCGGAACAATTCGGTGCCGGGCGCGCAATAGACGTTGATGCGGTATTTTGCCAGCAGTTCCAGACGTCTGGATGGCAGAAAACCACCGTCGTACAACAGGCAGGCGGCGCCCTGACTCCAGGGCCCGAACAAGGTGCTGGTTCCCGCCTTTGACCAGCCGGTATCGGCGGTGCACCAGATCCGGTCGCCCGGGTGAAGATCCAGCCAATGCTCGGCCGACATCCGCCACGCATAGATCGCGCGGGCAGCGTGCATCACCCCTTTGGGGTGGCCGGTCGAGCCGGAGGTGTAATACATCAGCGCCGGGTCTTCCGCCGCCATGATCGCGGCCGTGAGCGGGCGCGGTGCGGCGGTCATGGCCGCGTCGAGATCATCCCAACCAGCAGCGCCGCCGACCGCCAGACGAAGCGGCAGATGATCGGCGATGCCGACAAATTTCTCGACATGCGCGGCGCGGCAGATAACGCCCCGCGCGCCGGAATTGCTGATCCGAAACGCGAGGTCGCCGGCGGTCAGCATCTCGACGCAGGGCACCGGAATGGCGCCAATCTTCAACGCCGCGACCATCGACAGGGGCCACGCCGGAATCCGTGGCAGCATGACGATGATGCGATCGCCCTTGACGATGCCTCGGCCCAATAGGGCATTTGCCAGTTGATCGGTCAGGCGGGACACATCGCTGAAGGCGAAGGCGGCGCTGTCGCCCGCCTCATTCTCCCAGAACATCGCCGGCCCGTCAGCCTCGACCGCCGTCCGATCCACGACATCCACGCCGAAATTGAAGGTCTTGGGCACGTTCCAGACGGTCGCATTGCGACGCGCGAGATAGTTCTCCGACAGCATGGTTGGGGCCTCCCGTCCCTGTTCTTGTTTGTCTTGGTCTTCGGCGTGATCCTGAGCGTCCCGGCCTCAGCCTGCAAGCCAGCCGCCATCGACAAGGATGGTCTGGCCGGTGACATAGGATGCCGCTGCGCTGGCAAGATAGGCAACGGCGCCCGCAACCTCGTTGGGCTCGCCGAAGCGCTCCATCGGTGTCTTGGCGAGGATTCGGCGGCTCAAGGCATCGTTCTCGCGCATGCCTTCCGTCAGATCAGTCGCGAAATAGCCCGGAGCCACGCAATTGACTCGGATGCCTTTCTTGGCCCAGTCGAGCGCCATAGCGCGCGTCATCATCTCGACCCCACCCTTTGCCGCGCAATAGGGGGCGGTCTTGAACAGGCCGACATTGCCTCCGATCGAGGTGATGTTGACGATCGCCCCGGAACCGGCCGCCAGCATCGGAATGGCGAAGGCTTTGCTGCACAGAAAGACGCCGGTCAGGTTGGTGTCGATAATGTTGCGCCATTCATCCAGGCTGACATGCTCCGCCGATTTGTAGATCGGGTTTACACCGGCGTTGTTGACCAGGATGTCGATCCTGCCGTGACGGTCAAGGGCATGAGCGGCGAGTGCGCGGACATCCTCCTCGCGGGCAACGTCGGCGGCGAAGCTGTCGATCGTGCTACCTGTCGCCGCCAGTGCCAAGCGCGTCTCGGCAAGGGTTTCCGCATTGCGTCCGGTGATGACGATTGTTGCGCCAAGCTCGGCTAGTCCCTGCGCGATCGCCCGACCGAGGCCGCGTCCGCCACCGGTAACGATCGCGACCTTGCGTCTCAGGTCGAACTGGTCCCGCAAATTTTTTGTCATTGGTACTCCCGCATCTGCGCGCCTGCTTGTTTGTTTTTATCGGGCTGTGGGACGCTAGAAGCGACGAGGGACATCGTCAAGACAGCCCGAACTCCGCTTCAATCCGCCGGGGTTTGAAAAAGCCGAACGATGACTCTTATGAGGTGCAGACGCGGCAATTCGGATATTCATCACATCCGTGATATATCGGGCCATCAACGACGCCGTGCTTGCGCCGTCGATCCCTTCACCCGATCCTCTGGAAAAACAAACACCGGGAGCGATTATGACTGAAGACTTCCGTGCCAGAGCGGTGCTTTGGCCCAAGGGTCATCTCTTTGAGGATTTCCACGTCGGCCAGGTACGGACTCACCATTGGGGCCGCACCATATCGGAGAGCGACACGCTGCTCTTCACGACGCTGACCTTGAGCTACAACCCGCTCTACTCGAACCGTGAATATGCCAAGGCGCATGGTCATCCCGATATCGTGGTCAACCCGCTTCTCGTCTTCAACACGATCCTCGGGCTCAGCGTTCAGGACAACAGCGAGATCGGCGGCCCTTTCGTCGGTGTGGGCAAATTGACCTATCACCAGCCTGTCTATCCCGGTGACACGCTGGTCTCAAAGAGCACGACGGTGGCCTGCCGCGTCTCCGCGAGCAAGCCCGAAAACGGCATCGTTACCTGGCACACCGAAGGCATCAATCAGCATGGCGTCCGCGTCATCGATTTCGAGCGCTCGAATATCGTTCGCCGCCGCAATCCGAACGGGGAGGCCAAGTGATGGGCAAGCTGTCCGAACTCACCGGCAAAGATAATTACTTCGAGGATTTCAAGGTCGGCCAAGTCTTCCGCCATGCCCGTGGCAAAACCATCGAGGGATTGGAGAATGTCCTCATCACCAATCTGGTGATGAACACCGCGCAGGCGCATTTCAACGAGCACGCGATGCAGGTGGCCCCGATCCAGATGGCAACGCCCATCCGCGAGCGGGTTTCCTATGGCGGGGTTAATTTTTCGGTGATCATGGGTCTCGCGAGCCAGGATTGCTGCGAAAACGCGCTTGCGGAGCTTGGTATGGACAATATCCGCCTGCTGACGCCCGTGGTTCATGGCGACACGCTTTACGCCTATTCCGAAGTGCTGAGCGTGATGGATACCGAGCGTGAGGATGCGGGCGAGGTAGTCTTTCGCCATTACGGCACCAATCAGCGCGACGAGCAGGTATTCCAGGGCGATCGCCGGGTGCTGCTGAAGCGGCGTAGTCATTGGGGCGATCGGTGACCTCGACGACCGGTTTCGGTGCGCTGGAGGGCCTGCGTGTGCTTGATTTCACGCAAGCTCTCGCGGGTCCCTTCTGTACCCAGATTCTCGCCGATCATGGCGCCGACGTCATCAAGATCGAGGCGCCCGACAGTGGCGATTTCGCCCGCGATTCCGGACCGTTCCACGCCGCCGATGTCGATCACAAGCAGTCCGGCTATTTCCACAGCATCAATCGCAACAAGAAAAGTATCTCGATTGACCTGAAGACGGCGGCGGGGCGCGCGATCGTCTTCAAGATGCTGCCGCAGTTCGACGTCGTCGTGGAAAATTTCCGCGCCGGCGTGATGGATCGCCTCGGCCTATCATACGAAGCCATGCGCACGCACAATCCGCGCCTGGTCTACGCCACGGTGCGCGGGTTCGGCGATGCCCGCTCCGGCGCCAGCCCCTATACCGACTGGCCGGCTTTCGATGTCGTATCCCAGGCAATGGGCGGCATGATGGGGATAACGGGGATGGACCGGGACCATCCCGTCAAGACGGGTCCCGGTGTCGGTGACACGATCCCGGCGCTCTACCTGGCGTTCGGTATTCTCGCCGCCGTGTTGCGGGCGCGGACGACCGGCCAGGGTCAGTTCGTCGATGTCGCGATGCTCGATGCCGTGCTCGCCGTGTCGGAGCGGATCGTCCATCAGCGCAGCTTCGGCAAAATCACGGCCGGGCCCGAGGGTAATTTTCATCCCTTCCTGGTGCCCTTCGGCGTCTATCCGGCCAAGGATGGTCATGTCGCGATCGGCTGTCCCAACGATGCTTTCTTTCGCGAGTTGTGCCAGGGTCTCGATCTTATCGATTTGCGCGATGATCCTGCCGTTGCGACCACCGCCGACCGGCGGGCGCGACCCGATTACGTCAACGGCGCGGTCAGTACCCGCACGGCGCAGCTGACCAAGGCGGAGTTGATGACGAGACTTGGCGGCAAGGTCCCGTTCGGGCCGGTCTACGACATCGACGAGATTATCGCCGACCCACATTTCGCCGCCCGTGACATGCTTGCCGAAATTGAGTGTCCGGGCATTCCCGAGACGCTGCGGATCGCAGGGGTGCCGGTGAAATTTTCCGAGACGCCCGGCGGCGTGAAACACCGCGCGCCCGACCATGGCGAGCATACCGACCTCGTCCTTCTCGCCTCAGGCTTCACCGCAGGCGAAATTTCGGCCTGGCGCCGCGACGGCATCATCCATTGACCTCGACCGGAGAATTCCCATGACCCAGAGACAACCTCAGCGCCTGCGCCGCTCCCAGCTCGCCGTTCCCGGCAGCAGCGAGAAGATGATGATCAAGGCGTCGCAATCAGCCGCCGATCATGTCTTCTGCGATCTTGAGGACGCGGTCGCCCCTTCCGCCAAACCGGGCGCTCGCCAGACCATCGTCGAGGCGCTCAATGGTCTCGACTGGGGTCGAAAGGTGCGCTGCGTGCGCGTCAATGATGTCGGCACGGAGTGGTGCTACGAAGACATCATCACCGTGGTCGAGGGCGCGCGGGAAAATGTCGACACCATCATGCTGCCCAAGCCGATGCGGCCGGCGGATGTCGTCTTCGTCGATCTGCTGCTGTCGCAGTTGGAGGCCAAGCTCAAGATCAAGAAGCGCATCGGCATTGAATTGCTGATCGAGGAGGTTCAGGCGCTGGCCTGTGTCGAGGACATCGCCAAAGCCTCGCCGCGCATCGAATCCATCATTTTCGGCATGGGCGATTATTCCGCGTCGCATGGTATCGATATCGCGGCCATCAACGGCGCGTCGGGCTATCCCGGCGATATATTTCATTATCCACGCTTTCGCATCACCATGGCCGCGCGTGCAGCCGGGGTTGATCCGGTCGATGGACCATTCGCCAATTTCAAGGACGATGAGGGCTATCGCCGCGAATGCCGCTATGCCCGCGCGCTTGGCATGGTTGGCAAATGGGCGATCCACCCCAATCAGATCGCCGGGGCGATCGAGACCTTCTCGCCCGACCCGCAGGCGGTTGCAGATGCCCGCGAGATGGCAGAGGTCTATGCCAAGGCGGTTGCCGACGGTATCGGTTCCGTCAATCTGCGCGGCACGATGGTCGACGCCGCGACCGTGCGCCTCACCGCGAACCTGATCAAGACGGCTGATCTGATTGGGATGTAGAGGTGCCGCGACCCGGGCGGGCAGGGCCGCCTGCCGCGATCAAATCGGCGGCGCGGACACTTGAAATCTTCGAGTTCTTCCGCGCCCGTCAAAATCCCGCTACGGTGAGCGAGGTCGCCGCCGCCTTGGGCATTCCACAGTCCAGCACCTCGATGCTGCTGAAAAGCCTGACGGCGCTCAACTATCTCGATTATCGTCCCGCGACGCGGCGGTTCGTCCCGACCTTCCGGGTGACGATGCTCGGCAACTGGATCGGCCCGCGCTACGCCAATGAGGCGATCACCGAGATTATGGAACGCCTGCGTCGCGAGACGGGCGAGACCGTGTTCCTGGGGATGGAGAGCGGGCCGACCATTCAGTATGTCCATATCCTGTCGGGTATCTTCCCGCTGCAGCTGACGGCCACGGTTGGCACGATCCGACCGATGACACTCTCTGCGATCGGGCGGATGATCCTTTCGGCGAAACCGACGCCGCAAATCCGCGCCATCGTCCGCCGCAACAACGCCGACGCCGAGGAGGCCGAGCAGCGCGTGCCGGAGAACGAATTCCTCGACGATATCGATGTCATCCGCGCCCAGGGTTACGCCGAAAGCCGTGGACGGATGACACCGGGGGCCAACGTCATCGCGATGCTCGTCCCCGGCGACGATACCGCCCCTCGTCTTGGCATTGGGATCGGTGGCCCGACCACCCGGCTGGACGAGCGGCGGGAGCTGATCATCGCCGTAATGCGGCGGCATCTGTCGGTGGGGTGAGAGCAGGATGTCTTTAGACTCGCCCGCTTGCTGGCGCTTGACCTATAATCTGGAAACCTTCAAATGCTCTGCCAAATACGTGGGGCAATGCAAGATCGGGGGTTGCCATGAGCCAGCGTCAGGATTTTGGCGGTCACGTTGCAAACGATAAGTCGGCTCTGTCGGCCTACGTGCCGCCCTTGCAGCGCACATTAGGACAACCGCCTGCCATCGCGGCGAATGATGGCCTGTCCTATATGTCGTTCGCTCGGGATGGCGATGCCGGCACTGCGGAAGCCCTGAAAGACGCGCTTGCGGAGATCTCTCTCGGCGAGGGTCGGCGTGTGATCGATCTGATCCAGAACGCACCGGGTCCGATCGCGACGCGGTGGGGTCTCGGTTTTCGAGACTATGAATCCTGCCTCGAACATATTCGCGCGACCGGCATCACGGCGCCCGAAGGCGGATTGGCGTTGCCTCTCCCCTATACCATCTACGATCGCCCAACTTATTCGGTCGTGCCTTCGAATACAGTCTGGCGCGACCCCGCGCGCGCCGAGATTGCGGAAATACTGCGCCAGAACGAAGCGGATAATCTCCGGCGTGATCTTTATTTTCCGCAGATTATGCGCGACGCCCGGCGCATCGGCGAATACTATCCCGGCCTCTCGCCGGAAAGTCCGGAATGCATGGATCGGCTCGGCGTGTCATTGGCGCACCTCGAATCCGCATGCACCAATTTCTACGATGCAGCCGAAGTGGAACGCGTGTTCTACCCCGAGATCGAGAAGCTCCTGCTCGAGTTCTTCCCCGGCGCGACCGACGCTCTGGTCTATAATCATGACGTCTTTGACAAGGATTATGCCGGCGACCGCACGGAAGACCAGGATCACAAGAACCCTGGCGTGAACGCCAATTATGCCAACATTGTCCACAACGACCTGAATGACAACAGCGGCCGCCTGCGCTGCCGCGAGTTGCTTACCCGCAATCTGCGCAACTTCGGCCGTGTCCAAAACTATAGCGAGGACGAGGCCGACCGGAAGATGTCGCGGCGGTTCATGTCGATCAATCTTGCCAAGCCAATGGAGACGGTCGAGCAGTTCCCCTTCGTGCTCTGCGCCTGGCCGTCCTTTGCGACTCAGCCCTATATCACCAATTATCGCATCTACGACGACCGCGTCGGTGAGACCACCCGGTTCACCTATCGTCCCGACCACGAATGGTATTGGTTTCCCCAGCAGAAACCGAACGAGGTCTCGATGCTGAAATGCTATGATTCGGTGCTCGATGGATCGATCTCGCGCTGGTCGTTCCACACTGCCTGCGTTGACCCGACGGCGCCCGCCAATGCCCGCTGCCGCAAGAACGTCGTGGTCCGGTCTTTCGTGTTTTTCTAGAGGCCGATTGGTTAAGGGGAAGACGAAGCCCAGACTAGGCGTGGCATTTCATATTTCTTATGGAATTCTTATGCCTCTCCGGCAAAGCACATATGGAAGATTTATGACGTAGAATGTCAGGGTTTCTCCTCAGACACTAAGCGCATCGATGATCGCGCTCGGGGGAGGATCGCATGCGGGCCAATGTTGGTCTGGCGCGGGTGAAGCGCGATGATGAATATTCGCTCCTGTATCAGGCGTCAGGTATCGGCGCGGTGATTGGCAGTTACCGCGACCAACCGATCTATGAGACGCTCGTAGACGAATTCGACAGGACCTATACCTATCTTGGACTGGCGCAGCGGCGCCCAGATGGCAGCATTGACGGCGACGCGATAGCGCCTGGCGAATACGTGTTCCTGCCGGGGCTGCTTTATCGTCGCGATCATCATCGCGACCCCTGCGTGGATGCGGCTCCGTCGCTTTTCCCTCCGAATATCCCTTGATTTATGGATCGTAGATGATCGCCCCTAGCATTGCGTTCGGAGACGCGAAGACCCGTCGTTTCTATGCCTTATCCGCAGGTGCGGTCGGGGTCGTGTTTGGCGACATCGGCACCAGTCCACTTTACGCGATCCAGGAATGTTTCAGCGACGACAATGGCCTTAAGGTCACGGCCGGGAATGCTTTCGGGATTGCGTCGCTGGTGATCTGGGCACTGTTTATCGTCGTCACGGTCAAATACGTGCTGTTCGTGATGCGCGCGGACAATCGTGGCGAGGGTGGCATCATGGCGCTCTTGTCGCTCATCAATGATCGGGCGATCAAGAATTCACGGCTTAGCCTCGTCTTGATCATGGGCCTGTTCGGGGCGGCGCTGTTCTTTGGTGACGGGATCATTACACCCGCGATTTCGGTCATTTCGGCAGTCGAGGGCATCGATGTTGCGACCCCCGCCCTGCATCGCTTTATTGTGCCGATCTCGCTTGGAATTCTAGTGGCCTTGTTCTCGTTCCAGGATCGCGGCACAGCCAAGATCGGCGCCGTTTTCGCGCCGGTCATGGGCATCTGGTTTGTCACCATCGCCATTACGGGGATTGGCCAGATCCTGCATCATCCGGGAATCCTCGCGGCAGTGAACCCGGCCTATGCGGCATCCTTCATGGTGAACCATGGCGTGCATTCCTTTGTCGTGCTGGGCGCCGTCGTGCTCGTCGTCACCGGGGGGGAGGCGCTCTATGCCGATATGGGCCATTTCGGCAAGAAGCC
This sequence comes from uncultured Rhodospirillales bacterium, assembly GCA_903923205.1. Lineage (GTDB taxonomy): Bacteria > Pseudomonadota > Alphaproteobacteria > ATCC43930 > CGMCC-115725 > CAIXXC01. The sequence goes on from CAIXXC010000448.1 coordinate 21,560, forward strand.
GATTCAGATCGCCTGGTTTGGTCTGGTCCTTCCGGCGCTATTTTTGAACTATTTCGGGCAGTCGGCGCTCATGCTGAGTGACCCGACGGCAGCCTCTAACCCATTCTATCTCATGGTGCCGGGCTGGGCCCTTTGGCCCATGGTCCTCCTTGCCACATTTGCTACCGTAATCGCCAGTCAGGCGGTGATCTCCGGGGTATTTTCCATCACCCGACAAGCGGTTCAGCTCGGTTTTGCGCCCCGGATGGAGGTTCGTCACACTTCGGGCGAGGAGGAGGGGCAAATTTTCGTTCCCTACGCTAATACCGCGCTCATGATTGGCGTTATCTTGCTGGTGATCGGATTTCGTTCTTCGGCCAATCTTGCTGCGGCCTACGGTATTGCCGTGACGGGAACCATGGCGACGACGACGGTACTCGCGCTGATCGTTGCGCGCCGTCAATGGGCTTGGTCGCTGTGGCAATGCCTCACCCTCGGCGTCCTGTTTCTGGTCGTCGATTTAAGCTTCCTTGGCGCCAATCTGCTCAAGATACCCAATGGCGGCTGGTTCCCCGTCGGGGTCGGGCTTGCGGTCTTCACGCTCATGATGATCTGGAAACGGGGCCGGCAGATCCTGGCCCGGCGGTTGTTGGAAGAATCCCTGCCGCTACCCATGTTCCTGCGGAGGCGGAAAGAGAGCACTGTTCCCAAGGTTCCTGGCACCGCCATTTTTCTTACCAGCGATCCTGATTCGGTGCCGACGGCGCTGCTTCATAACCTGAAGCACAACAAGATCCTGCATGAGCGGGTCGTATTCCTGACGGTCCTGACCGAGCCGGTACCGAGGGTTCCCGGCAATGATCGGGTTCATGTCGAAGGCCTCGCGGAAGGGTTCTACCGGATTATCCTGCGCTACGGATTTTCCCAGAGCGCCGATATCCCGAAGGCCTTGCGCCTTTGCCGGACCCTTGGTCTCGAATTTGACCTGATGGAAACATCATTCTTTATCGGCCGGGAAACACTCATCCCGTCGGTCCGCGCAGACATGCCGCTCTGGCAGGAGAAGGTCTTCGTTTCAATGAGCCGTAATGCGCTCTCAGCGACCGACTTCTTTCGAATCCCCTCAAACCGAGTGGTCGAGTTGGGGACTCAAGTCCAACTGTGAGGCGGGGGTTGCCTACCGGGGAACCCTATCGAGTTTCGGCGGCGACATCCCTCTCCCAACTCGCCTCGTCGAGCCGGGCAATGTGGGGGTAATGCTCGGCGAAGATGCGCAGGATATCCTGATGCGGGACCTCATCGAATTCGCCACGAAAGCCGACATATTCCATGTGGCGCTGCCCTGCGGCGTCGAAGGGGTGGTAAATAGAATCGGCGGCTCCGTCGAAGTCGAGCGGCAGGAGCCCGAATTTTTTGCATAATTCGATATTGAAAGCCGGTGTTGCCTTCACCCACCGGCCTTTCAGATATAGCGCGGTGTAGCCATGATAATAGAAGACATCCGTGCCCATCATCTCGCGCAGGCGCGCGGTCGAGAGATGATTGCGGACATCGGCAAAGCCAACCCGAGCCGGGATGCCGACGGCGCGGGCCGCCGCTGCCAGCAAGATCGCCTTTGGGACGCACCAGCCATAGCCCGTGGCGATGACCTGGCTCGCCGATAGCCCTGAGGCTGATAGATCGAGCCTGTAGGGATCGTAGCGAAAGCCATCGCGGACGGCGTAATGAAGCGCGACCGCACGTGCCATTTCGTCCTGGCAACCGGCGACCGCCGTAGTCGCGAAGGAGATAACGGCCGTGTGATCGCTATCGATGATTGACGTTGGCGTCACTGCCCCCGTCAGGCTTGGCTCTGTCATGGGCTTGGCTCTGCGGTGGCAGGCGTCACAGCTTGATCGTGACGCATTTCAATTGGGTGTAATGGTGGAGGGCTTCCAACCCCTTTTCGCGGCCATAGCCGCTTTGCTTATAGCCGCCAAGCGGGGTCTCGACACCGCCGGACTGGTATTCGTTGACGTAGATCTGGCCGGCTTCGAGACGCGCGGCGACACGCAGGGCGCGGCCGAGATTCTGGGTCCAGATACCCGCCGCCAGCCCGTATTCGGTGTCGTTGGCGATCCGGATTGCGTCTTCTTCGTCCTTGAAAGGGATGACAGCGGCGACGGGGCCAAATATTTCCTCGCGCGCGATCCGCATGTCAGACGTCACGTCGGTGTAGACAGTCGGGGTCACGTACCAACCGCCCTTTGCCTTGTCCGGATCGAGAACGGTGCCGCCGACAACCGCGGTCGCGCCTTCGGCACGGGCAAGGTCGTAGTAATATTGGACACGTTCGAACTGCGCCTTGGTCGTGATAGAGCCGACCATGGAGTCCGGCTCCGGCCCGACCTTGGTGGCCGCGACCGCTTTTGCCAACGCGGCCAGGAACTCGTCATGGATATTTTCCTGGACCAGACAGCGCGTACCGGCGAGGCAGATCTGGCCGGCGTTGGGTACAAAAGCCTTGGCCGAGCCGGGTACCGCGAGTGACAGGTCGGCGTCGTCAAAGACGATGTTGGGTGACTTGCCACCAAGTTCCAGGGTCAGCGGGATGATGCGCTCAGCGGCGATGCGACCGACTTCGCGACCGGCGCGAACGCTGCCGGTAAAGGCGACCTTGCGGACCAGCGGGTGCTCGACTAGAGAGGCGCCGGCGGCTTTGCCGGTGCCGAGCACGAC
>CAIXXC010000449.1 GCA_903923205.1 uncultured Rhodospirillales bacterium
CAGCCACTCGGCCCGGCATAAACACATCCCGTTCGAGACCCAATGCTTCCACTTGCTTTTTAATATTCATTTCGAGCGGGCCGTCTCCCAGTATCAGGAGCGAAGCAGATCCAGAAAGTTTTGCATCGTGGAAGCAGTTTATAAGGGTTTCGTGATCCTTCTGGGGAACCAATCTTCCCGCATTAACTATAACGGGTTTATCAAACCACTTCTTATGGGCCTCCGGAATTTCCGAAATTGGATATTTCTCAATCAAAGGATTATAAATAGTGTGAATTCTATGCGGTGGAATCGCGAAGAATTCTTCGACTTGAGACGCAAGCGCATGCGATACCGTGTGGGCCGCTTCCACATTGCGATAGAGATATCGTTCCAGCCCGAAGCCGAGATATCGCCGCACCCAGAAGTGATCTGAATTCGATAAGTTAAGATTATTGTGAATACTAATAATAAGCGGTGTATCACGAATAAAAATCTTCGCTAAACCTGCCATTATTTTTGCGCTATGGATCATGGCGATCATGACGTCGGGCTTATGATACTTCAAATAACGGAGCAGATGCGGCAAGCAGAGCATCTCGTTGGGAGCGCCCAGATTTATCGCTAATCGCTTCGCGATAGGATCATCGGCGAGGGGGCCGACATCTCTTGCAACCACAAGGTCAACATCATACCCAGCGCGAGACAGCGAGTCCGCGCAAAAAAGTGCCACACGCTCTGCTCCGCCCCCCATCAGTGATGGCACGAACACCGCGATTTTCGCCCTGGACATTCGGCGCCTCTGCTAAAATCAGCCCTGTGATCTGCTTGGCACCGTTCTTCCGCCTCGCTGCTTGAGCGTTGGGCCAGCGTGAGAATATTACCGAACCTGAGGCGGGAAGGCACAGGGATTGTGATGGTCACAGAGTGACCTGAATCTCGACGTCGACGTTCATGCTGACGAATGCGTCGGAAGCGCCGGTAAAGCTGCCGCTGACCGGTACAGCCTGACGAATGTCGCGTGCCACGGCCACGGGGATCAGGCAAAACGTTCCAATGGTGCGGTTTGTTGGATCGAAGGTGATCCAGCCGGCACCCGGCAGGTAGATTTCCGCCCAGGCATGGGTGGTGCCAGCATAACTACTCTCCGGCCCATCCTCGGCGCGATTGGCAAGATAGCCTGAGACGATCCGGGCGCCAAAGCCAAGGTGACGTGCCGCCTCGATGAACAGCACGGCGATATCGCGACAAGAGCCGTAGCGGCGGTCGAGGCTCTCAAGCGGTGACTGGGTTCCTTCGTCTTCGCGCGCCTGGTACGACACCCATGCGCCAATGCCCGCGTTAATGTCCTTAAGCAGGCTCAATGTGTCTGTCGGGTCGCTGCGTACAAAGTCACGAGCCCAATTCAAGATGCGATCGTCGGTATCGGGATGCTGGGGCTGCAGTAGCGCGCCGAGGTCGGTGCATTCACCCGGATCGTACTGGAACGGATAGGAAGTGGCCGATACTGCGACATCGAACAACGGCCAGGCAGGTGCGTCATGGTCCAACGCGATCTTGCTTTCGACCACAAGCAGGTCGGTTGGTTCGGTAAAGAATGCGGTCGCGATCGCATTGCCAAAGACATCGAATGCCCAGGTTATACCGGCGTTTGGTGAGACCTCGATTGCTGCCTCGCGGAGCCGGATATCCCGGCTCTCACGGGGGCGGAGTTGCAAGCGGTGAGGTCCGAGATAGACGGGTTCACGATACCTATATGTCGTCGTATGCCTAATACGAAACAACGCCACGACCGCACCCCCTATCGCAAGTGACAGCGAGGCGAAGAGCGCTTTGGGGGCGTGTTCAGGAATATTCCAGCAATCGTGCGTGACATCCGTCCTCCCGGTCCGCGCCAGCGAACTGAGCGCTGAACGATCATGCACCGGCAGTCCGGTCAAAACCACTCAAACCAGGCATCGCTTTCGTTGTCAGTCAGCGATCGCCCCGATCGCCATCATGCCGGCCGCGATCTCCGCCATGGTCGCGATGACCGCCACCGCCGTCACGGTGCCGCTCACCCCAATATCCTCCGGGAAAAACGCAGGCAGACATTGTTGCCATCGCGACTATTGATAGCATAATAATGAAAACTGATCTCATGATAATATTTCTTTCGTTCTATTTTAATTGAACGATCAAAATATACTTGTATCTATTTTATCATTAGCGTCGGAATATACCTAATCGGTATTCCCCATATGGAACCCGCTGAAGGGCATCTAACGGCATAATCGCTCAACCGTTCGTGTTCTGGAAGCGGCTTTGTCCGTCGCTCGGGTCGGAACCCCGAGAAAATGCACGTACCCTCGAGGTGGCGCCCCGCTTTTGCGTGTTTTGGCGGCGCGGCGG
>CAIXXC010000450.1 GCA_903923205.1 uncultured Rhodospirillales bacterium
ACGTCAACTACATCGTGCGCGGGATCTCGCAGCTGATGATGCCCGTGCAGTTCCTGATGAAACTGCGGCGCCACCGGATACGCCCCGACGCAGCCGTCGTCTACAGCCCGCCTTTGCCGCTGGCGCTGGTGGGCAGCTGGCTTGCCCGCAGGGGCGTGCGCAATGTTCTCAACGTGCAGGATCTCTTCCCGCAGAACGCCATTGATCTCGGCATCCTGAAGAGCCCCGCGCAAATCCGCTTCTTTCAGGCCCTCGAGCGCTACGCCTATCGCACCGCAGACATCGTGACGGTGCATTCGGAAGGCAATCGCAGGATGGTGTTGCAACAGCATCCCGGGATCGCCGAGCGCCTGCGCATTCTGCATAACTGGGTCGATGTCGATCACCATGACGTCGGTCACGCCGCGGTCGATTTCCGCAAGAAATGGGGCATGACCCAAAAGCACATCGCAGTGTTTGCGGGCGTCATGGGGCCTTCGCAGTATCTGGACCTCGTGCTTGAGGTCGCGGGCAGGATGCGTGATGAAACAGATCTGCTGTTTCTGCTCGTCGGCGATGGCAAGGAAAAGGAGCGCCTTCAGCAGGTGGCAAAGGAGCGCGCGCTAACCAACGTGCGTTTTGAAGGCTTCATCTCGCGCGAGGTCTACCCGGATCTGCTTTCAGCCTGCAGCATCGGTCTGGTGTGCCTGAGCCCGCAGAACAAGACGCCGGTGGTCCCGGGCAAGATCCTCGGGCACATGGCCGCGGGCCTGCCCGTCGCCGCGTTCCTGCACACGGCAAGCGACGGTCACGCGATGATCCGCGAAGCGAGCTGCGGGGTTTCGGCGAACTCGGCCGATGTCGACGCCTGTGTCGCTGCGCTGACAGGCCTGATCCGCAAGGACGACGACATCAAACGCATGGGTGATTCGGGCAGACGCTACGCGACCGATCACTTCTCAAAACAGGTTTGCGTCAGCCAGCTTGAGGCAATGCTCAAGGCAAACAGCTAAGCTCCGGGAGCGACTGCAGCTTACTGCTTGCCGTCAAACGCGTCGAACACAACCCTTGCTCCAAGATCTGTCAAATGTGTCAGATCCCTGTACAGCAAGTGACCGTCGGCGGAATGGCCGTCAAAACAATCCTTCCCACCACACCCCGCGCCCAACAGAGCCTCTTGCTGATTGACCAGCGCAAAATTCGGGTCACGAGCCAATTCGGCCCAGGCGGCGCGCCACGCGGCAACGTTGTTGGGATTCGGTTGAACAGGGCGAACTCGGTTCAGCTGTCCGAGCACCGCAGCCTTCTTGGGGTCATAATTTAGTGACATTCGCGGAGTGAACAAGACGACTCGGGCTCCCGAATCCAACAATTGCTTTGTGAAATCGACGAAGGAAGCGATGTCGAGATCACGAGCGACGGCTGGCACCCTATCGGTATCTACGATGAAATCGCCGACGATGAGATAGGTATCAAAGGCTTTTTTCTTCGCCGCATCAAGGATCAGTGCCCGTCCGCGCCCACAGTCGCCACCGTTGACGCCCTCCTGGCTTGCCAGGTACGCACATCCAGGAATTGAATACATGGAGCCGGAGAGATGATTGCGCACCAGATACC
>CAIXXC010000451.1 GCA_903923205.1 uncultured Rhodospirillales bacterium
CGAGGCAGCCGATCTGCTGTTCCAGCGCGATCAGATGTATCCGCCCGGCGCAGAAGCAGCGACGTCGCACCCCAACGGCATACGCTTCACGGCCTTCGCCGGGGACGAGATCCTCGCGCAGGAGATCTTCTATTCCGTGGGCGGTGGATTCATCCTCTCGGCGGCTGAGCTTGCGCCGGATCCGAACGCCGAGCCAGTTGCACCTCGGTCCGTTCCCTACTCTTTTTCAAGCGCCGAGCAGTTGCTTGCAGTTGCTGAATCAAACAAGCTGACGATTGCTGAGCTGGTGCTCGCGAATGAAGTGGCTCTGCTCAGCGATCCAAAGATTGTTCGGCCGATCAACGTTGCGGCAGCCCCCTCAGGCTCGCCGAAGGATCAGATTTGCGCCAGCATCCTTGCAATCTGGGCGACGATGCAAAGCTGCACGGAGCGGGGCATCGCGACCGAGGGAATTCTGCCCGGCGGGTTGAATGTGCGGCGACGCGCTCCTCGGCTGTATCAGCGGATTCAGGCGCTGGATGCCGCATCCGAAGCAGGGGGCAAGCCACGCGATCCGCTGGCGCCACTGGACTGGGTGTCGCTATACGCCATTGCAGTGAATGAAGAGAACGCTGCCGGCGGGCGCGTCGTAACGGCGCCGACAAACGGTGCGGCGGGCGTGATCCCCGCGATCGCGCACTACTACATGCGCTTTATCGATCCGTCGCTGAGTGAAGCAGAGAAGACCGCGGGCCTGCTACGTTACTTCTTGACGGCCGCCGCTATCGGCATTCTGTACAAGGAAAACGCGTCAATATCTGGCGCGGAGGTGGGCTGCCAGGGCGAGGTGGGCGTAGCCTGCTCGATGGCCGCGGGAGGCCTGGTCGCAGCGCTGAACGGAACCAACGCACAGGTCGAGCACGCAGCGGAGATCGCAATGGAACACAACCTCGGCATGACGTGCGATCCTATCGGCGGACTGGTCCAGATCCCGTGTATCGAACGCAACGCGATGGGCGCGGTGAAGGCCGTGAACGCATGCCGCATGGCGATGCACGAGACGGAAGGTCACAAGCTCTCGCTGGACCAGGTGATCGAGACGATGTACCGGACCGGGATGGATATGCAGTCGCGGTACAAAGAGACGAGTCTGGCTGGGTTAGCGCTGAACATTATTGAGTGCTAGCGCTCCACCGCCAGAGCCACTGAGTTCCCTCCCCCGAGGCATAATGCAGCGACGCCTTTTTTCGCATCGCGCCGCATCATTTCGTGGATGAGCGTGACCAACACCCTCGCGCCGCTTGCGCCGATGGGGTGGCCGATGGCGACTGCGCCGCCGTTGACGTTGACCTTGTCTAACGAGAGCCCGAGCTCTTTGGTGACTCCCAAAGCCTGGACGCTGAAAGCCTCGTTGAGTTCGTAAAGGTCGACGTCGTCGGTTGTCCAGCCAGCCTTGGCGAGGACGCGCTGTACCCCTAGCACCGGCGCGAGCATCACCCAGCGTGGGGCGACGCCGCTCATGGCCTGCGCCTTGATCCTTACCATCGGCTTCAGGCCAAGCGCCGAAGCCTTCTCGGCGGACATCAGGACTACCGCAGCGGCAGCGTCGTTGACGCCGGGGGCGTTGCCTGCTGTGACCGTGCCATCTTTTTTGAAGGCTGGCTTTAGGGCAGCGAGAGCTTCGAGTGATGCGTCTTCGCGGACACTCTCGTCTCGGTTGAAGATGGTGACGCCCTTGCGACCGGGGACTTCGATCTTCATCACCTCGGCGGCGAAGCGTCCCTCGCGCCAGGCGGCAGCGGCGCG
>CAIXXC010000452.1 GCA_903923205.1 uncultured Rhodospirillales bacterium
CACAATGTCGCGATCATTGGAACGCAGTGCAAACAAAAAAAGAAACTGGCGTGTGGTCTCATGGCTTCTGAGCCAGCGGGACAATCACGGGGCTCTCAACTGGCAATTGTTCGCTATCGTCGACCCTACGCCAGACATCATCAACGACCTTTCCGCGTTCAATGACCCGCATAGAGAGCCTCCTTGAAGGGTGCAAGACCCACGCGCTTGAAGGTATCGATGAAGCGCTCTCCGGCGCTGCGGATTTGCACATAAGTCGTCACGATCGTCTCGACCGCATCGACGACATCATCATAGGAGAAGGATGGCCCAACGATCTGACCAATCGCCGCCTCGCTCGTCGCAGAACCGCCAAGCGTGATCTGGTAGAATTCCTCGCCCTTCTTGTCGACGCCGAGAATCCCGATATGCCCAACATGGTGATGTCCACACGCGTTAATGCAGCCCGAGATATTGAGGAAGATCTCGCCAATTTCGTGTTGCCGTTCCAGATCGGCAAAGCGCTCGGAAATACGCTGCGCCACCGGGATCGCACGGGCATTCGCAAGGGCGCAATAATCAAGCCCCGGGCAGGCGATGATATCACTGATCATTCCGATATTGGGTGTCGCCAGATCAATCGGTCCCAGCGCTTGCCAAAGCGTGAAGAGTTGGTCCTTGCGGACATGCGGCAGGACCAGGTTCTGAACGTGGGTGACGCGGATTTCCGAGAACGAAAAGCGCTCGGCTAGGTCGGCGACCGCTTCCATCTGCGCCGCGCTCGCGTCACCGGGAATCCCGCCAATCGGCTTCAACGAAATCACAACCGAGACGTGCCCCGGTTGCTTGTGGGCGTGGGTATTGGCGCCCACCCATTTGGCAAATGCCGTGTTCTCGGCAAGATGGTGGGCAAATTCGGCCGGTTCGTCTGGCGAATCAGCGAATGGCGGGGGCGCGAAATGGGCGGCGATCGCCGCAACGATGCCCGGATCAAGGCGATAAGCCTGCCGCGACATCCGCGCGTATTCACGCTCAACCAAACCAATGAAGCGATCGGTTCCGGTCTCTTGCGCCAGTATCTTGATCCTGGCTCGGTAGATATTGTCACGGCGGCCAAGCGCGTTGTACACGCGCAGAATAGCTTCCATGTACCCGAGAAATTCAGATTCCGGGATGAAGTCCCGCAGCTTGATGGCAATGATCGGGGTGCGGCCAAGACCACCCCCGGCCCAGACCTCAAATCCGACCTCGCCGGCCTCGTCACGCTTGGCGACAATGCCAATGTCATGAACCTTGATCGCCGCTCGGTCATTCGGGCTACCGGTAATCGCAATCTTGAACTTGCGCGGGAGGAACGAAAACTCGGGGTGCAGGGTCGACCATTGCCGCAAGATCTCGCCGTAGACGCGGGGATCGACAATCTCATCCGCGGCGGCACCAGCGAATTCGTCCGTGGTCACATTGCGAATACAATTGCCGCTGGTTTGGATCGCGTGCATGTCGACCACGGCCAGGGCCTCCAAGATATCGGCAGCCTCTTCGAGCTTCGTCCAATTATACTGGATATTCTGGCGCGTCGTGAAATGGCCGTAGCCACGATCAAAGACACGGGCAATATGCCCAAGCTGGCGCAGTTGTGTCGCACTTAAAACGCCATAGGGTATGGCGACCCGCAACATGTAGGCGTGAAGCTGGAGATAGAGGCCATTCATCAGCCGCAACGGCCTGAATTCCTCCTCGGTCAATTCGCCTGCCAGACGGCGCTCGGCCTGCTGCCGGAATTCGGCGACCCGTTGGTGCAGGAACTGACGGTCGAATTCGTCATAGCGGTAGATACCAGCGTGATCGACCACCGCCGCACCAGAGTTAACGTCACGAAGATCGAGGGGTGTCACTGCACTGCTCATGGGGGCGAAACTCTGCTCAAGCCTGGCTTCAGATATAGGTGACGGCAAGGTCGGCGCGGACACTCGGGCCAACGGCGCGGACCCGTTCGCGCATTGTGACCGGGACGACATCGTCGTTATCCGTATCGACCGGCACCGCGTAGACATCGACCACGACTTCTCTGCGTGCCCAGGTTTGAGCCTGCTCTAGGGCCGCCTCATCGTCGCCGACACCTAAGATGGCCGCCTTGGCAATATGTTCCACCCAGGTATCGTTCGGCCCGTACCATACAACCCGACCGTCGCGTAGACGGTTTGCCGTCACGACGACGGTGCCAGAGCGGGAACTTTCCACTTTCTTCGCCATCTCGGCGCGATCCTCAATCTTATATGACGGTCAAGTAGGTGACCAAGCGGCCACCAAAAACTTCAAAGACACCACTGAGTATGGGATGACTAACATATAGGCATCGCGGCAAAAGCCGAGTAACGCATAATTTGCAGGTTAATCTGCGATATTACACAGAGCGAAATCGGATATCGTCTCAAATCACGAAATCGACAATACCGTCGCAAGCGCTTTTCAGACCGGCAAGCCGACTGAGCCGGCAAAGGTCAGCCAGCGACACCCCGGCCATGTCGGCAAGCATGTTTTGATGAAACCGCTCGACCAGGGGCAGAACTACCCTCCGCATTGTCGGCGAGGGCGACTGCTCGAGCGGCACCGGGAGATCACCTCCCAGTACCGCACGGGTGATCATGGCAACGGTGATGGCGGATTTTTCCCCTGCAATCAGATATCCCCCACTCGGCCCGCGGACACTTTTCAGCAGGCCGGCGCGGCTTAACCGCTGGAGCACGGCTTCTAGTTTCCGGGTCTCAAGTCCCTGGTGTTCGGCAAGCGCAGATGCAGACAAGGGCCCTGCCGAGCCATTGAACGCCACGTCAAGCATCAAATCGATGGCGAGCAGCACCCGCCTCGGCAGCCAAGCCGCAAGGCCGGTCAGAGCCGCGTCTGCACCAGAGGCCTCGTCCCCATCGATACTCACCACCAAGGCATCAGCCTGCACAATCACGCTCTTTCATCAAATCGATCCCCGTAAGACCGATATATCGGACCAGTCTTCCTCTTTATCCAGATTTCTTTTGTAGTAAAGGTCAATTTCCTGAAAATCCGACCTTGCGCCGGCATCAGGGACAGATATTCAATTCCGGGACCGGAGAGCGGCAACGGCACTGAGAATCGCCGCTGCTGCGGCATCGATTTCCGCCGATGTCGTGCCGCGCCCAAAGCCGATCCGCATCGCGCCCTTGGCTTGCGCCGGCGAGACGCCGAGTGCGGCAAGCACGTACGAAGTCTCGACCGACGCGGATGTGCAGGCCGAGCCCGTGGAGAGGGCGATCTGAGGCACGCGCGCCATGACGTCGTGTGCAGCGACATCATCGAATGACAGGTTCAGGTTTCCAGGAATCCGTCGATCAGGGTGGCCGTGTAAGATCATCCCCCCAACCGGATCGAGACCCGTCATAAAGCGGACGGCCAAGTCACGTAGTCGAAGCGCTTCCTCAGCCATCTCCAGGCCGGCGATTCGGGCGGCTTCCCCTAACGCAACACACAGCGCTGGCGCCAGCGTGCCAGAGCGCATTCCACGCTCCTGGCCACCCCCACTGAACAACGGCTCAAGCCGGGCGCGGGGGCGTCGCCTGATATAAAGGGCGCCAATTCCCTTCGGCGCATAGATCTTGTGACCGGAAATAGACAGGAGATCGATCTTCATCGCCTCGACGTCGAGCGGTATCTTGCCAAAGGCTTGAGCGGCATCGGTATGGAACAAAGCGCCATAACGTCGGCAAAGCGCGCCGATGGCAGCCAAATCCTGGATCACCCCAATCTCGTTATTGACCGCCATGATGGAAACCAGACTGGCACCCTCGCGAAGGCATTCCTCAAGCTGCACCAAGTCGAGCAGCCCATCGCCTCCCACCGGCATAACCTCCAGACTGCACCCCTCAGAGACGAGCTCACGCGCGGATTCGAGCACGCATTTGTGTTCCGTGGCGACGGTCACCACGCGGCGTAACTGATGCGGGCGATGGCGCGCCAGAAACCGCATAGCGCCCTTGATGGCGAGGTTGTTTGCCTCTGTTGCGCCCGAGGTGAACACGATTTCCCGGGGATCGGCGGCGATCAGACCGGCGATCCCCCCTCGGGCGACCTCGATAGCTGCTGCCGCCTCCTCGCCAAAAGCATGACCCGTCGAGTGTGGATTGCCAAACCGTGTCGTGAACCAGGGGAGCATCACTTCCAACACCCGCGGGTCGACCGGTGTCGTCGCCTGATAGTCGAGGTAAATCGCATCCGCCTCGGGACGGCGCGCGATTGTGGGCTCTGATGCCATCAATCGCGTCCCCAGCTTCGCAGGCGCAAAGCGCGCCAGGCGGCGATCAGGCGCTCGATCTCGTCCTGGGTATTTTGCAGCCCCAGGCTGATCCGAATGGTGCTGCGCGCCTCATCGGAGGGCACGCCCATCGCAGACAGGACATGGCTAGGCTTTATCTTGCCCGAAGAGCACGCCGCCCCGGCACTGACACCAATGCCGGCAAGATCAAGAGCGATGATCTGTGTTTCTGCCGGAACACCCGGCATGCGAATCGCGAGCGTATTGGGCAGTCGCGGGGCGCCAATACCATAGACCTCGGAATCGGGATCGATCTCGAGCAATGCCTTCGCGGCGCTATCACGCAGAGAGGCAAGGCTTGCCCACCGGTCGCCTTCCTCCAGCGCCTCGACGAGCGCGACGCCAAAGCCGACGATGCCGGCGACATTTTCGGTGCCAGGCCTCAAGCCTCCCTCCTGGCCCCCACCTGGGTGGGGACGCAAAATATCTGGCGACCGAGCGATAAGAGCGCCGACACCTTGCGGACCACCCAGCTTATGGGCCGAGATGGTCAATAGATCGGCCTCACGCGCGTCAAACGGTATTCGGCCAATACATTGAACGGCGTCGCAATGGAAAAGGCCACCAGCCCAGCGCACAAGCCGCGCGATCTCGGCCACAGGCTGCAGAACGCCAGTCTCATTATTCGCGGCCATGATCGAAACCAGCACTTTCCCGCCCGACTCGGCGAGGAGTGACTGCAGCGCATCAAGATCGACGACACCGTGGCGGTCAACCGGGAGCCGCGTCGCCTCCGGGGCGGCTCCCAGGATCGAATCATGTTCCACCGCGCTTACTAACAATCGACCTGCCCCGGCCGCCGAGAGTGCAATCCGGTTCGCTTCGGTCCCACCACCGGTGAAAACCAGGGCCGAGCCGCGCGACAACCCCAATCCGTCGCGGATGCGATCTCGCGCTTGTTCAACACGCTGTCGCGCGCGTCGTCCCGCAGCGTGAATCGAGGAGGGATTGCCGCAGCTCCCCAAGACCTCTGCCATCGACGCGACGACGCTCGCCCGCACCGGGGTCGTGGCGTTATGATCGAGATAGACAAATGGCGCGGTCACTGGATATTCCTCTTGTCCCATACGCTGGCGCGGCCGACTTATCGACCGGAGGCGCACCAGCCGTTAAGATTTGCAGAAACATTGTGCTACGCCCGTGCTATTAATTCGTAGGATCCTACTCGGACCCGGTTTGAAAAGCCGCCCCGCAACGCCTGACCTATTTCATTAGGTCTTCAACATAGTTGGTTTATGCAACCACACCCATCAAGAATGCGGAACCGTTCCGGCTTGCAATCCTATATCCCCCTCGTGACATCCCTCGCGATCCCCGGAGGAAACATCACCTATGCCTGAGGTCATTATCAACGGACCGGAAGGCCGCCTTGAAGGCCGCTACCAGCACGCCAAGGGGTCGAATGCGCCTATCGCCCTGCTGCTGCATCCACATCCGCAGCATGGCGGTACGATGAATAACAAGGTCGTGTACTCGCTGTTCAGGGCTTTCGCTCGGCGCGGGTTCTCGACCTTGCGCTTTAATTTTCGCGGCGTCGGACGCAGCCAGGGTACCTTTGCACGTGGTGAGGGTGAACTCGCCGACGCGGCGTCGGCACTCGACTGGCTTCAGACCTATAACCCGAACACCTCGGGCTGCTGGATCGGCGGCTTTTCGTTTGGCGCCTGGATCGGCATGCAATTGCTCATGCGTCGGCCAGAGATCGATAGCTTCATCTCGGTTGCCCCACCGGCGAGCATGTTCGATTTCTCATTCCTGGCGCCATGCCCGTCATCGGGGCTTATTGTTCAGGGCGACAAGGACGAAATCATTCCCACCGAATCGGTGCAGAAACTCGTCAATAAATTGTCACATCAGCGAGACATCAAGATCGATTATCGCATCGTTCCCGGCGCCAATCATTTCTTCAACGATCAGATCCCTGCGCTTGAAGCGATAATAGATGATTATCTGGATACCCACCTGAAGGCACCAACCCCGGCCCAGCGACGCTAACCGGTTGGCGCGAAGTGCCGGCCGCCCAAGACGGGGGAGGCAACACCCGTCGTCCCTGGAAAGCTCAACGGCAGGCGCCTAAGCGCGCGCACGGCGAGATAGGCAAAGGCCTGTGCTTCCAGCGCGTCGCCATTCCAGCCGATTGTGTCCACTGGCCTAATTTCTGCGGCTAATTGGCGCGAGAGTGCTGCCATAGTTGCAGGATTGTGGCGACCACCACCGCTGATCAGCCAAAGCTTCGCCGGGCCCGGAAAGTGTCGCGCACCGATTGCGACTGCCGCCGCCGCGCATTCTACCAGAGTGGCCGCCCCATCGGTCGCACTCAGATGGCTCGGCATCCAAGCCCGAAAATGATCGCGATCGAGCGATTTCGGTGCGTGCCGGGCAAAGTAGGGATCGTCCAGGAAGCGCTGCACGAAATCCGGGTCTGGGCTCCCGGAGAGGGCGAGGGTTCCATCGCGGTCAACGGCAACACCCGTGTGCAGAAGCGCCCAGTCATCCAGCAGCGCGTTGCCGGGGCCCGTATCAAACGACAGCAGCGAGTCGATCGCATGGCCGATCCAGGTCACATTGGCGACGCCACCGATATTGAGGATGGCGAGTGGGCGCGGCAGTTCATGGGCAAGTGCGCGATGGAATACCGGGACCAGCGGCGCCCCTTGACCACCTGCGGCAACATCGTTACTGCGAAAATCGGCGATGACCTCGACATGGCAACGCTTTGCAAGCCGATCGCCGTCGCCGATCTGCCAGGTCTTGCCCCGGTCAGGGCGATGCAGGATCGTATGCCCGTGGAAGCCAATCAGATCGATCTCGCTGCATTGCTTGTGCTGCCGGAGTGCCGCGACCGCATCGACATGGAGATCGGTCAAGTCACGCTCGACCTCGGCCACAAGCTCCGCCGGACCGCCGCCCAAAATCGATCTCAGGCGCTCTCGAAATTCTAGGCTGTAGGGGATTGTCAGCGCCGGGCCGGCCACGACGTGCTCAAGACCGTCTGTTTCAAGGTAGGCGGCGTCGATTCCATCAAGGGATGTGCCGCTCATCAAACCGATCGTCTTCAGAATCATCCGACAACCCTTCGCATCAGTGCCCCGGCCATGCTAAATGCTCGGCGCCCGTAGAATTGTGAAGATCATGCCCGACATTCGCTCCCCCCTGCTACAAACGTTTATCGATCGCGGCCATCTGCATCAGTGCACCGATCTCGAAGGACTGGACCGCGCGGCTCTGGCTGGCCGGCTCACGGGCTATATCGGCTTTGACTGCACGGCCGACAGCCTCCATGTCGGTGGCCTCATTCAGATCATGACGCTGCGCCGCCTGCAGCAGAACGGCCATCGCCCGATTGTTGTCCTTGGCGGCGGCACCACCAAGATTGGTGACCCATCAGGCAAGGATGAAGCTCGCAAGCTGCTGACGGATGAAGATATCGCTGCCAACATGGCGGGCATCCGCCGGAATTTCGAACGCTTCCTGAGTTTTGGTGATGGTCCGACGGACGCCATCCTGATCAACAATGCCGAGTGGCTCGACAAGCTGGAATACATCCCGTTCCTGCGGGATGTCGGGCGTCATTTCTCTGTCAATCGGATGCTGACCTTCGACAGCGTGAAGCTGCGGCTGGAACGCGAACAACCGCTTTCATTTCTCGAATTCAACTACATGATCCTGCAAGCCTACGATTTTGTTGAGCTGGCTCGGCGCTATAACTGCGCGATCCAGTTCGGCGGATCGGATCAGTGGGGCAATATCGTCAGCGGCACCGATCTTGGTCGCAGAATTCTGAACCGCGAACTCTACGGCTTCACGTCACCGTTGTTGACCACGGCATCCGGGGCCAAGATGGGCAAAACGGCCGCCGGGGCGGTTTGGCTCAGCCCGGAACGTCTCAGCCCCTATGACTATTGGCAATTCTGGCGCAACACCGAAGATGCCGATGTCGGCCGCTTCCTGCGCCTCTTTACCGAACTGCCTCTGGACGAGATTGCCCGACTTGAGGCGCTCGACGGCGCGGACATCAACGAGGCAAAGAAACGCCTGGCGACAGAGGCGACGGCACTTGCTCATGGTACAGAGGCGGCGGCGGAAGCCGCCGACACAGCTCGTCGCGTCTTCGAGGAAGGAGTCCTTGGCTCCGCCTTGCCAATCGTCGAGATCGGCGCCGACGCTCTGGCTGCTGGTATTCAGGCTGCAGAATTGTTCGTTCTTGCCGGTCTGGCATCCTCCAAGGGAGAGGCGCGTCGTCTCATCAAGGGTGGCGGCGCCCGCCTCAACGACGCCGTGATTGCAGGAGATGGTCAGTCGATCGGACAAACCGATCTGACTGCAGACGGGAGCCTGAAACTCTCGTCCGGGCGCAAGAGCCACGTCATCATCCGGCCAAAGAAGAACTAAAAAAATACCATCTAGAGTAGTTATTCCGAGATTTTCTCGCTGACCGCTTTCATCAATTCGCGTTCCAGCGTATAGACGCGGTCGCGCATGATTTTCAGATTTGGGACGCCCGCCATGAGACTTGTTTGCGTCAGCCTGCTACTCGTTATCGTGATTATCGCCCTCACCTCGCCCGCCAGAGCCGACTGTTCCCACGCCGATTACAACGATAAATACGCTCGGGTACAAAGTCTGATCGCGCAACTAGGCCATGATGACCCCCAGAAAGGCGCGGCGCTTGCCCAGCAGGTCGCCGACATCGAAGCGCAGAACCAGGGCGGGATCTATGATCTCGGCCATGCCTGCGGTGCCTATGACGTGATTCTGATGAAGGCCGGCCATTAGTCTCGACCCCTTTTGCGGGATACCACCAACCGAGGTAAGAAAGCGTTCTAGAAATTCCGCCCCCTCATGGGGAAGGGTCGAACGCGCCCGAAGCGAGCCCTAGCCCACCATTGACCAGTCGAGTGGTTCACCCCGTCTCACGCGCCGCGACGCGCGGCGGCCGATAATGTCATCGATGTATTTTGGCGCCAGCCCGAAACCTGGACGAATCGAGCGGATATTCGTGCTGGTGAAGACTGCCCCGGCGTCAATGTCGGCGGTGGCGTAGAGCGAGCGGCGATAATCTCGGCCACCAGTCTCGCTTGGCGTAAGAGTATAATTGATTTTGCCGAGAGCCGCCCAGGCAACGCGACATGACTCGACCATCGCCCTGAACTCGTCCGGCTCCATCGAGAAAGCGGAATCGACCCCACCTTCGGCGCGAGACAGGGTGAAATGCTTTTCAATCACCACGGCTCCCAGAGCGACCGCCGCGATCGCGACGGCCCCGCCCAGCGTGTGATCCGATAGGCCGGTCAATGTGCCGAACGCGTCGGCAAGGTGGGGGATTGTCCTGAGGTCGCATTCCTCCGGTGGGGTCGGATAGGCGCTCGTGCAATGCAGGAGCAGGATAGGGCTGTTGGAATTTTCCCGCACGGCAGCGACGGCATCGGTGATTTCCCCAAGCTCGGCCATCCCCGTCGACATGATGATCGGCTTGCCCGTTCGGGCGACAGTTCGAATCAGAGGCAGGTCGATCAACTCGAATGACGCAATTTTGAAGGCAGGAGCACCGCAGCGTTCCAGCAGATCAACCGCTGTCGGGTCGAAGGGCGAACTGAACAAGGGGATGCCGACGCCACTGGCGTGGGCGAACAACGCCTCGTGCCAGTCCCAAGGCATCGAGCCTTCTTGATAGAGTTCGTAAAGAGTCCGCCCGTCCCAAAGCCCACCTTCGAGGCGAAATCCGGGCCCGTCATGATCAATTGTCAGGGTATCTGCGGTATAGGTTTGAATTTTAACGGCATCGGCACCTGCAGCCTTGGCCGCATCTATCAGGGCACAGGCCCGCCCGAAATCGCCCTTATGATTGCCGCTCAGCTCAGCAATCAGGTAGGGCGGTTGATCCGGGCCGATCCTCCGTCCCGCGATTTCGAAACTCGCAATCTTTGCTTGCGACATGGTCTATGCCCCCCACTCTGCGACGCACGCGCCCCATGAATATCCGACGCCGAAACCAACCAGCATGATCCGCGTTCCCGACGTCAGACGCCCGGCCGCCTGCGCCTGCGCCAATGCAATTGGGATCGTCGACGACACCGTATTGCCGGCCTCCGCCAGATCGATCCAGAAGCGTTCCGGCGGCAGGTCAAGCTTGCGCCGCAGCGCTTGCAGCATGGTTGCGTTGGCCTGATGAAAGACCCAGAGATCGATATCCTCGACACCCACACCAGCCCGATCAAGCGTCGCACGGACCAGATCGGGGACAGCGGCTATGGTAAAATTAAAGACCTCGGGACCATTCATCGCAAGAGGACGACCGCGGCGCTTCTCGCCAGACGCGCTCATGAACGCTTCATCCCCGCCCGGGTTGCGCAAGCCCCCCGTTGGAACAATCAAATTCGTCGCACCACTGCCATCGCTGCCATAAACGAATGGGCCCAACCCCCTGCCCTCGCCAGCCGAGATAAGGGTTGCGGCCGCGCCATCGCCGAAAATACTCCGCACGCCCATATCGCTGGCGGCCATGAATTTGCTGTAGGTATCGGCGGTCAGGAGCAGCACGCGTGATGCCTGATCCGACGCAACCAGGCCCTTCGCGAGACCCAGACCATAGATAAAACCGGAACAACCGAGATTAACGTCGATCGCACCGGCATCGCGCCTGAGACTAAGGCGTTGGTGGATCAGGCAGGCCGTCGTGGGCAGAAAATAATCCGGCGCTTGTGTACAGAAGATCACATAGTCGATGCTGTCGGCCGAAATTCCGTTGGCTGAAAATAGCTTGTTTGCCGCGGCGACGGCGAGGTCCGAGGCGCACTCGCCCGGGGCGGCAATCCGCCGTCGATCGATCCCAGTCTTCGCTTTGACCTTGGCAGCATGAAAGCGCGGATCCACCACCTCAAGAGCCGCATTATCAAGCACAGCATCGGGGAGATGGTAGGCGATCGCCGCGATTCCGGCAGACATTTCAGATTGGCCCCTTCAAGTCGCAGGCTTTGATCATCTCACTGAATACATTAATGCCGGTTTGATAAAAACAAACATGGTCAGGATCATGGAATCTGTCTGGAATTTGCAGATAAATAGCCGCCATCCTTCATAAATTACGGCTAGAATACCAACGATACTTATTCCGATTTGATTTGGAGACCGCCTGATGAAGCCCGTCATTCGCCGCAGACGCAGCGCCAAGATCGTCGCCACCCTTGGCCCCGCCAGCAATAGCGAGGCGATGATCGACACGCTGTTCCTTGCCGGCGTCGACGTATTTCGGATGAACTTCAGCCATGGCAGCCATGCCGACCAC
>CAIXXC010000453.1 GCA_903923205.1 uncultured Rhodospirillales bacterium
AAGCTCTACGAAAAGACCTCGGTGATCATCACCACCAATCTGGCATTCGGCGAATGGCCCACGGTATTCGGCGACCCCAAAATGACCACCGCGCTGCTCGACCGCACCACCCACCATTGCGATATTATCGAAACCGGCAACGACAGCTGGCGCTTCAAACACCGCAACTGACCCAGCCCAAACCCCGATAAAATTTTGCTTTGCGCTGGCGCTGCCTTCGGTCGGGCTACGCCCTCCCTACGCCAGCCCCAGCGCAAAATCCGTGCCCGTAATCAACCCCAACGCAACGCCGCCAGGTGGTCCCCTTTTGCACGCCGATAGTGGGTCCCGTTTGGACGCCGATTGACAAGCAAGGCCTCAAGCTGGTCTGCATGGCCGTGAATATCGCCGATCACATCATACGCCATGGCGGCCGAGCCTTGTAGTGGAGAAGGAGTCAAAGCGGGAATTCCGGAATGTCCCAGAGGGGTTTGCGGCGAACAATCTGCCATTCGTGCTCGCAACTCGTACAATGCCGTTCAGGTTGACCTTTCATGAGGACACAGCCGCCAAGCTTTATCTCGTTGCGTTCGGATTGCTCAAATGCCTCGATAGTCGGATAGCCATAGAGGATATTCACGCCGGTTTTCTGTTTGCATTGTGGGCAAAGGAATTTCGGGTTGGCCATAAATTATGCTGCCTCCATGAAACTGCGGTCCGACCGCAATGACGCTTGCGGTGCTGCCGAAGTCAAGCAACTGCGCGAACGCCTTATCGAAGAGCTGATCGATTTTTATTGCGCTGGAAATAAACGATAATCCTCAACAGACAAGTTGCGTTCGGCGAGAAAGAAAAAACCCTCCTGACCCGATTGCCGCACCGAGCTATCGGAACCAGTTATCTGTCAACGTGGGTATGGGCGACCCCACGGAGCCATCTTAGTGGCTCGCTCGCGCTTCCCGAAACCAGGTTGGTAGTCGCAACTGCCAACGGGCCGTCTTTGCGGACTGACCGGTAAGCCAGCTGTCAGTTCTGCAATCGCACCTTGCTGCCGTTCGCCGCAACCGAACACACCGACCGATTCGCGCCCCAATTTCCGTCATTGAGTGATCGAGTAATCCTTTCCGAAACCGGACGCTGAAGCCGAAGCAAATATGGGAGATCAGATTCTACCTCAATCAACGCCGCCGCTTGCGAGATCGGGCCTTGTTCGACCTCGCCATCGACAGCAAGCTGCGTGGCTGCGATCTCGTGCAGATGAAAATCGGCGACCTTGTCAGCGGTGGGCAGATCCGCACGCGCGCGATTGTCATGCAGCAGAAAACTGGAAGGCCTGTTCAATTCGAACTGCTCCCCGACGCCCGGAACAGCCTCTTGGCGTGGCTTGAACGCCGCGGTGGCACGGTGGACGACTATGTCTTTCCAAGTCGAGTTGATCACAGCGGCCATCTGAGCACCCGCCAGTACGCCCGGCTTGTCGATGAATGGGTGACTGGTGTTGGTCTGATGCGAAGTGACTATGGCACCCACTCGCTTCGCCGGACGAAGGCGTCAATCATCTATCGGGCGACCGGCAACCTGCGCGCCGTCCAGATCCTCCTCGGCCATAGCAAGATCGAGAATACGGTCCGATACCTAGGAATTGACGTGGAGGATGCTCTTGCCTTGGCCGAGAATACTGAGATCTGAACCGTTGGCTCCTCGCTACTGGCGAGGGGCCAACTTTGACGGGCCTGGGACAAATCTGCCCTTCTCACAGCAGAACTCGATTGGCAGCATTCCACCTGAAAGCTGTCGCTTGAATGAGCGTGTTGGTTGGCTAACGAACAGGCAACGCACGCAATGGTCCTGACGCGCGATCATTACAGGTTGCGCATAGCAATGCGGTCTTGCACGTGTCAGGTACTCGCTGCAATCGATTGTCAAGCGAGACAGCGGCGGTTGGCTAACCATGATGAGCAGACGGGAGGCGATGGCGGGTATGGCGGCAATGACGATGGGGCCGGGTTCGTTACAGACCGGCAGCATTCATCGCGATTCTGCTTGGTGGCAATCAGCAGTTGGCTACCAGATCTATCCGGCCAGTTTTGCCGACAGCAACGGCGATGGCATCGGCGATATTCCCGGTATCATAGGGAAGCTAGATCACCTCGCCGACCTTGGCATCGGCTTCATCTGGCTCTCTCCGGTCTATGCCTCGCCGATGATCGACAATGGCTACGACATTTCCGACTATCGCGCGATCAATCCGATTTTCGGCACCATGGCTGACATGGACCGCCTTATCGCCGAGGCACGCGCACGCAAGATCGGCATCGTCATGGACCTCGTGGTCAATCACACCTCCGACCAGCATCCGTGGTTTCGTGAGGCCCGCGCCGATCGCCATTCGCCGTACCGTGATTATTATATCTGGCGGGCCCAGCCCCCGGCCAAAGGCACCTCGGCCGACATCGAAGCCTCGTTCGGCGGGTCGGCGTGGAGCAAGGATGAAGCAAGCGGCGACTGGTACTTCCACCTTTTCGCGCCGCAACAGCCCGATCTCAACTGGACGAACCCGGCACTGCGGGCCGAGGTTCACGTGATGATGAACTGGTGGCTGGACAAGGGCGTGTCGGGCTTCCGCATGGACGTGATCGACCTGATCGGAAAGCAGCCCGAACATGGTATCATCGCCGATGGCCCCGAACTGCATCGCTACCTTCGCGAGATGCACGAGGCAACGCTGACGGGACGCGATGCGGTCACGGTCGGCGAAGCATGGAGCGCTACGCCTGAAAATGCGCCGCTTTACAGCGCGCCGGACCGCAACGAAGTTTCGATGGTGTTCCAGTTTGGCCACGTGACTCAATTCTGGGATGAAAAACTCGGAAAGTGGAAGCCCAAGCCGATCGACTGGCCCAAGCTCAAATCGACCTTTGCCACCTGGCAGGCCGCGCTCCACGACAAGGGGTGGAATTCGCTGTTCTGGGGCAACCATGATCTGCCTCGCGCGGTTTCGCGCTACGGCGACGAAGGCGAAAATCGCATCGCCTCGGCCAAGGCGCTGGCCACGATCCTGCATCTGATGGAAGGCACGCCCTATATCTATCAGGGCGAAGAGATCGGCATGACCAACGCTGGCATCATCCGCATCGATCAATATCGCGACGTCGAAACGCTGAACTTCCACCGCATCCAGCTGGCTGAAGGCGTTGACGA
>CAIXXC010000454.1 GCA_903923205.1 uncultured Rhodospirillales bacterium
GGGGTGCATCTGCGCTGCGGCAAGGTATCGCGCGGCGGTATCCGCTGGTCGGACCGGCGCGAGGATTTCCGTACCGAAATCCTCGGGTTGATGAAGGCGCAGCAGGTCAAGAACGCCGTGATCGTGCCGCTTGGCTCGAAAGGGGGTTTTGTCGTCAAGCGCATGCCTACCGGCGATCGCAGCACGATCATGGCCGAGGTGATTGCCTGTTACCGCACCTTGATGTGTGGTCTGCTCGATCTGACCGACACGATTGTCGGCGCCCAGATCGTGCCCCCGCGCGACACGATCCGCTATGACGATGGCGACCCCTATCTGGTGGTCGCGGCCGATAAGGGGACGGCCACCTTCTCCGATATCGCCAACGGCATCGCCCAGGAATACGGCTTCTGGCTCGGCGACGCGTTCGCGTCCGGTGGGTCGGTCGGCTACGACCACAAGGTCATGGGCATCACTGCCAAGGGAGCGTGGGAGGCGGTAAAACGCCATTTCCGCGAAATCGGCACCGATATCCAGGCCGCTGATTTTACCTGCATCGGCGTTGGCGATATGTCCGGTGACGTCTTTGGCAATGGCATGCTGCTGTCGCGTCATACCCGGCTCTTGGCCGCGTTTGACCATCGTCATATATTCATCGACCCTGATCCGGATGCGGCGGCAACCTGGTTCGAGCGCAAACGTCTCTTCGATCTGCCGCGGTCCAGTTGGGACGATTTCAATCACGAACTTATCTCAGCCGGCGGCGGTGTCTTCGATCGGAACTCGAAATCGATCCGCATCTCGGCTCAGGTGCAAGCCCGATTCGGCATCCAATCCGATAGCCTGACACCGCAGGAACTGATCCAGGCGCTTTTGCTGCAGCCTGCGGATCTCCTCTGGTTCGGCGGCATCGGCACCTATGTCAAGGCGGCGAACGAGCGCCATGCAGAGGTCGGGGACAAGGCGAATGACGGGGTGCGTGTCGATGCCCGGCAAGTTCGGGCGACCATCATCGGCGAAGGCGCCAATCTCGCGGTCACCCAGCGCGGTCGGATTGAATACGCCCTGCGCGGCGGTCGGCTGAATACGGATGCGATCGATAACTCCGCCGGTGTCGATACCTCCGATCATGAGGTCAATATCAAAATCGCTCTTGCCGGAATGATTGAGAGCGGTCGTCTCCGGGAAGACGATCGAGCACCACTGCTGACGTCGATGACATCGGCTGTAGAAGCCCTGGTCTTGCGCGACAATTACCTGCAGACTTTGGCATTGTCGTTATCGGAAGCCGAGGCGCCGCTTCACCTCGATCATCACACCCGCTTCATGAAGACGCTCGAACGCTCGGGCAAGCTGGATCGTGCGGTCGAATTCCTGCCCGATGACGAGGCGCTGGCGCAGCGTCAGGCGGCCAAGCGGGGCCTGACCCGACCGGAGCTCGCGGTGCTGCTCGCTTATGCCAAAAATGATCTGAGCGAGGCGCTCGATGAAAGTCACCTGCCCGACGACTCGGCGCTTGACGCTGATCTAACGCACTATTTCCCGGTGGCTATGGCGCAACTGTCCCAAGCGGATCTTGAGCGTCATCGCCTCCGCCGTGAGATCGTGACGGATGTCGTGGTCAACGACATCGTCAACCGGATGGGGATTGTCTTTGTCAGTGAACTGCAGGCGCGCACGGGCCGCCCGATTGTTGATATCGTCCGTGTCTACCGGATCGTACGCTCGGTCTTCGATCTCGATGCCATCTGGCGGGCTGCCGAGGCCCTTGACGGCAAGGTTACGGCCTCGGTTCAGATCGAGTTGCTGCTCTCGGTACGCCATGCCGCCCTGGACGCGGCCCGCTGGTTTCTAGTGTCGGGGCGTGCGACCGATATCGAGAGCCAGATTGCGCAGGTGCGCCCATTGGTGGATAGCCTGTCGCGCGACCTTAAATCTCTTCTGCCGCCAGCTGTGCGCAGTGCGAGCGAGTCCCGTCGTTTTGGTCTCGTCCACAGCGGCATCCCGAATACGCTCGCCGATCAGGTGGTCGTGCTTGAGACCCTGGTCGGTGCCCTCGATATCGTGCAGCTTGAAATTGGGCAGGACGTGACGATTGCTGAGACCGCCAGGCTTTATTTTGCTGCCGCCGAACGGCTCGGCGTTACCCGGTTACGCGCAGTGGCCGTGCACATCGCAGCTTCGAGCCAATGGCAGCGTCAGGCGTTCGCGGATTTGATGGACGATCTGTCCGTTGCCTTACGGGACATCGTCGGTGGGATCATTCGAGCATCAGCCAAGCCATTCGCGGCGACAACGGCTTTGGAGGGGTGGGTCGCCGCCGATCGAGAACGGCTTCGTGAACTTGGCGAGACGGTGGCCGAAGTCGCCCGCGCCGCACCACCCGATTTGGCGATGTTGATGGTGGCGGTAAGACGGCTGATATCGCTGCGCGACATGCCCAAGGCGATTTTGGCCATTCCAGGAGCCCACTAGAGCAAAATGTGATTTGATGGAATCATCAAATCACATAAATTTGCTCTAACATCATATAGTTATAGAGCGGATTCACGCGTTCGACGCTTCCGTCGAAACGCGACCCGCTCTAGGGTGGGAACAACAATATGAGGCATCTCATTCAAGTCACGGGCATGACATGTGGCCATTGTCTCAATGCCGTCACCAAGGCCATTGAAGTCCTTGACCCGGCCGCTCAGGCGGTTATCGACCTCGGCACCGGTAAAGTGACGATCGACAGCCTCCTCGATCCGGCGCGTTTCGAAGAGGCCATCCGCGCAGAGGGTTACGTGGTCAACCGCATACCCTAATCATCGTTCTCCAGTCGCGCCTTATGGCCAAGATAACCACCGTGGTGGCGCAGGCCATAGTCGCGGCGCGTGATCCCCTTCTTCTCCATCAGCACGAGAGCCAGTGAATCCCCGATCGCCGCCATCACGGCCATCGAGGCGCTCGGCGTCATGCCAAGCGGGCAGGGTTCCTCGATCACGCCCATGTCGAGAACGACGTCGCTCAACCGTCTCAGATCGGTTTCCGGATGTGAGGTGATGCCGATGACGTGCGCCTGCGTCAGATGCCGACTGAGTTGTATCAGTTCAACCACTTCGCGGGTTTTGCCACTGGTCGAAAAAGCAACGATGCAATCGCCATCCGCAATCAGGCCGAGGTCGCCATGGGCGGCCTCGGCCGGATGCATGAATACGGAGGGAGTGCCGGTCGAACACACGATCGCCGCGAATTTGCGCGCAACCAATCCTGCCTTGCCGATCCCTGTGGCGACCACCTTGCCGTGGCATCGCAGCAACGCCTCTACCGCGCGTTCGTAGCTGTCATCGACGGCGACGGCGGCAATGGCGGCCGCTTCACGGTCGAGGATATTACGAATCTTGTTCTGGATATCGGACATGATGCTGGCCTTGTTCAGTGCCGGAAGTGACGCAAGCCGGTAAACACCATCGCCAACCCGCGTTCGTCAGCCGCAGCAATGACCTCGGCGTCGCGCTTGGAGCCACCCGGCTGGATAATCGCCGTGGCGCCCGCCTCTGCCGCTGCAATCAAACCATCCGCGAACGGGAAGAACGCATCCGAAGCGACAACCGAGCCTAAAGCCGGGCTCGGTGCACCCGCGCCTGCCTTGGCAATGCCGGCTTCGACGGCTTTCCACGCGGCGATACGGGAGGAATCGACCCTGCTCATCTGACCCGCGCCGATTCCAACGGTTCTGCCGTCCTTGGCATAGACGATCGCGTTGGACTTGACGTGCTTCGCGACGCGGAAGGCGAAGATGAGATCCTCGATCTCTGTTTCCGTGGGGGCCCGTTTGGTCACGATTTGTAAGGTCTCGCGCGAGACGCGGCCGGAGTCGCGACTCTGGACGAGGAAGCCGCCGGCGAGGGAGCGGAAGGTCATGCCGGGCGATGCCGGATCGGGCATGCTGCCGGTCGCCAGAAGGCGGAGCTGGGTTTTGCGCGCGAGCAGGGCCCGAGCCCCTTCGCTGACCGAAGGTGCGATGATGACTTCAGCGAAAAGAGCGGCGACGGCCTCTGCGGTTTCGGCATCGAGTTCGCGGTTGAGTGCGATAATGCCGCCGAATGCGCTCACCGGATCGCAGGCAAGTGCGTTGCGATAGGCGTCGAGAATTGACTTCCCCGAGGCGACCCCACAGGGATTGGCGTGCTTGATGATGGCAACGGCGGGGGCATCGAACTCTGCGACGCATTCGAACGCAGCGTCGGTATCGTTCAGATTGTTGTAGCTCAGTTCCTTGCCTTGCAATTGGTGTGCGGTGGCGACTCCCGGGCGGCCCTCGGTGCCGGCATAGAAGGCTGCCTCCTGATGGGGGTTCTCGCCATAGCGCAGGACTTCCCGGCGCTTGCCCGCGATCGTCAGGCTTTCGGGGAAGGTGTCACCCCGCTGGCCAGCCATCCAGGCCGCGATCGCTGAATCATAGGCCGATGTACGCGCGTAGGCTTGACCGGCCAAGCGGCGGCGGGTCCCGAGTGTGGTGGCACCGCCATGGGCTTCAATTTCGGCCAGGATCGTTTCGTAGTCATGAGGGTTGGTGACCACTGTCACGAAATCATGGTTCTTGGCCGCGCCCCGGATCAGGGAGGGGCCGCCAATGTCGATATTCTCGATGCAGGTCTCCCAATCGGCACCACCTGCGACCGTGGCTTCGAACGGATAGAGGTTGACGACGACGAGGTCGATTTCGTGCAGGTCGAGCTTCTCCATGGCCGCGCGATGTGTGTCCAGGTCACGACGCGCCAGGATGCCGGCATGGACAGCCGGGTGGAGGGTCTTGACGCGACCGTCGAGCATCTCGGGAAAACCGGTGACGCTGGCGACATCGGTAACGGGTAGGCCGGCCTCGCCGATCGCACGTGCCGTGCCGCCGGTCGAGATCAGGGTCACGCCGCGCGCTGATAGCGCTGTTGCAAAGGCAACAAGACCGGTCTTGTCGTGGACCGAGAGGAGCGCCCTGCGGATCGGGCGGTCGAGAGCAGCACTCATGTCGGGGATCGCCTTTGCTGTCGCGATGAGGATATTAGGCTAAGAAAGCCGGGACCATAGGCCCCGTCACGGACAGGATCAAGACAGAGCACTCAGATCCAACGGAAGCCCAGCCCAGACAAACCGGTGAGGCTCCGTGTCAGTTTGAGAACGACCAGTGATGCGGCCAGTAACGCCGGCCATGGCCAGATCGTACTCAGACAGGCGAGCCCGATCAGGACTGCATCAGCGATCATGATTTTTGCTAGCCCTTCGCCCGGGGGTGTCGGTTTTGGCTTCGATGGGCGACGCGGAGTCGGTGCGGAGGCATGCGGCAGGCCTCGACCAGAGGCGATGCGATCACGCGCGCTCCAGATCAGCCGGCCAAGCAGGTGGCCGGGCAAGATCAGCGCCGCCGCCCACTGTCCCGTGCCGGCTAGTGAAGCCAGCAGCCACGCCATTGCATAGCCGAGCGGGATGGTCCCGACCGTTCCCAGCAAGAGCCGCGATGGTGGCCACGCCCAAGGTAGATAGCCGATTGCCACTGCTGCCAAGACCACGCCGAGCCCAAGCGCACCTGAGTCTTGATCGCCGCCAAGAAAAGCGACGGCCGCAGTCCCGATCCCAATCACCAGCAGCGAGATCGCGCTGAGCCCCTCCCGGCGATCATTCCATGGCATTGCCTGCATCATGCCGATCCAGAGCGCAGTGGTTACCATCAGGTCCAGCGTTACCGGCAACCAGCTATGGAAGACATGCCCGGCTCCGGGCAAAAAGGTCAGCCCGAGGACAACAGCGATGGTCTGTGACGTATAAAGATAGAGCGGCGCAACGCCGACGCGCATATCCTGTAGCGAAACCGCAGCTAACCCCGCGATGCCCAGTGTTGCGGCGCCGGCACAGGCCGGGGCAACACCAAGTAGAATGCAGGTTATCCAGCCGATGGAAAGCACCGGGATGATCGCGATGCCACCTCCTTGCGGCACCATATCGGCGACCTTCTTGCTTCTCCGACCCTGTCGTGGCAGCGGCGTTCGGCGTGTGGCCTCCACGACGGCGAAACAGGCCATCGCGGTGGCGGTCATGATAACGACAACGACAAAAATGAAAATGCGAAGTGTCACGAGGTCACCTGTTCCGACCAAGGCGTCGAAACAACCGCGAGTCGGAAACTAGATCGGATCGCGGATCAGACGGGATGCGAAGAAACCATCAATGCCGTCATAGACGGCGAGGTGGCTGGGCAGTGTGCGGAGATCACCCTGCGGTGTGATCAATTCCCGAAGCCCGCCTAGTTCCTCCGGTTTGATCGGCACGCGTTTCACCGGGGCCCCGGAGGCGAGCAGTTTTTCGATCTGGTCGGGTCCTTCGGCCGCCTCAAGAGAACAGGTGCAGTAGACGATCAACCCGCCGGGCTCGACCGCCTCGATCGCCGAGTGCAGGAGCCTTTCCTGTACCACGGCAAGACGTGTGACATCGTCCGGGGTTTTCAGGTGCGCGACATCTGGATGACGTCTGATCGCGCCCGTTGCCGTGCAAGGCGCATCCAGCAGAACGCCCCAGGCGGGCGCATCGGGGCGCCACGTAATCGCATCCGCCGCAACGGTGTCTGCCTTAAGACCGAGCCGAAGCATATTGGTGTGCACCCGCTCAAGCCTACGCGGGGAACGATCGACGGCCGTGACCTTTGCCCCTGCCGCCGCGAGCTGTGCTGTTTTTCCTCCCGGTGCGGCACAGAGATCGATAACCGGTTTGCCTGCGACTTTCCCGAATAACGTCGCGGGAATAGCGGCCGCGGCATCTTGAATCCACCAGGCACCTTCGTTGTAGCCCGGAAGATTGGCGATCGTCCCGCCGCTTGACCGGCGAAGCGTGCCGGTCGGTAGCAATGTTGCGGACAACCTCTCCACCCAACCCGTGCGATCGGCGCGGGTAGTGATGTCGAGCGGGGCCTCATGAAGATGAGCTTCAGCAATGGCGCGTGCGTTAGCCTCGCCATAAGATGCCGTCCATGACTCCCACAGCCATCGCGGCGTGTTGAGCCACGCGGCATCCTGTTGCTCGATCATTGCCGCGCCATCATGTGACAGACGGCGCAGTACCGCATTGACGAGGCCCTTGTGCGAAATGAAGCCACGCATTTCGGCTAGATCAACCGTGGTCGCAACCGCCGCATGGGCGGGCGTACGGAGAAAAAGCAACTGCGTGATTCCCAAACGCAGCATGTCGTGAATCGGTGCAGCACGAGGCGGAAGAGGGGTCTCAAGGCAGTGGCTGATCAACATATCGATCTGGCCAAGGCGACGCAAACTGGTGCCAGCCAACAGTCTCGCAAAGGCGCGGTCGCGCGCGGTGAGATGGACGATGCCCGGGGTCTCGTCGATCGCATCGTCAAGCGGTCGTCTGCGGCGAAGGACATTTCCAAGAATGTCGAGCGCGACGCTACGGGCCGTGGGGATGGTTGGATTAGGGTTTAACAATGTTCGTATAGATTCCATGCAGGAGACAATCTTATTCAATCACACGCGGTAATGGATGTCCATTTGCTACCGGAGCAAGGCAGATCTCCATTCCGTTCCTCCGCCGACGACGATAACGGAGATAACTCACACTGGCACACCAGACTAACACGATGTCTCTTCCTCCGTCGGGTGAATCGAACTTGGCGTCGCGTCGGTGCTGATCCATATAGACACTTGGAATAAATAAATCAGTCCTAATTATGAAAGACTCTTCCGATGGTAACAGGCAAGACCAATTCTATTGTCCCAGCCAATGCAGTGACGGGTATGGATACGGTGGAGGGGATCAACACTACCGAAAGTAAAAGAAAAAGTGATAAGAAACAGGTGGATATAGAAATCGGCGGACCCGCTGGGCCGGAGCCGACACGTTACGGGGACTGGGAAAAAGGCGGTAGATGCACCGATTTCTAATTGGTGGGAGTATGGATATATACAATTAAGGGTGGTATATGGATTTTTTTAGGCGTCTTCTGGCGCCGCCACGGATATTACCTGTAATACGCTAAGGGAGGGTCTCCCAACCGCAGCCCAACGCCTTGTACAGGGCAATTGTCTGTTGCGTCTTCGACAACGCGCTCTCCGACTCCGCGTCCTCGGCGGCATAAAGCGAGCGTTCATTGGTCAGCACGGTGATAAAGTCACCAATTCCATTTCGGTACAGGTCCGTCGCCCGATCAAGCGCGATTTGATCGGAAGCAACTGCATCCTTCAAGCTGGCATCCTTGCTATCGGCTGCCTGGTAGGCAGCGATGGCGCTCTCAACCTCTCGGAACGCCGTTAGCACTTCCTTCTGATAGGCGAGGAGTTCGCTCGCGGCGTAAGTCTTCGCGAGCGAGACCTCCGCAGCGATTTTTCCGGAATCGAATATCGGCATCTGAATATTGGCCGGAATTGTCCAGGCCAATGCGCCTATGTTGAGCATCTTGCGCAGCCAGCCAGCGTTGACGTCGATCGACGGGTTGATGGAGAATTTCGGAAAATATTCCCCCATTGCGACACCTATGGTCGCCGTTGCCGCTGCCAATTGGCGTTCGGCGGCGCGAATATCCGGACGGTTGCGTATTACCGTCGAGGGAATTTCAGCCGGTAGTCGGGCAGGGGGGGTGAGGATACTCGAATTCTGGCTCAGTTCGTCGTGCAAGGAATCCGGCTGTTCCCCGAGCAACTCGGCGAGCGCGAATTCACGCTGCGCGATCTCGGCCTCGAAATCCGGTACAACCGATTCGAGCGTGTGCACTTGCGCCTGCGCCTTGGCGACATCAAGTTCACTCGAGAGCCCTTGTTGATTGCGCTCGTTGGTCAGATCGAGGATTTGCCGCTCAATCTCAAGATTGCGTCGGGCAATACGCAGCCGGGCCTGAGCAGAGCGCAGCGTTGCGTAATTGCTGCCAAGATCGCCCAGAAGCGTCACCAAGGTCGCGTGCCGCTTCTCCTCTTCCTGTTGAATGGACGCCGACGATGCCTCGACCTCTCGGCGTGTTTGACCGAAGACGTCGATCTCCCATGACGAATCGAAGCCCGCCTGGAACGAATTGTATACGCCGCCGAAGGGTGGGAACTTATCATTAGTGCTCAGCCGTTGCCGGCTCGCGCCGGTTGCAGCCGAAACAGACGGGAAATAGCCTGACCGGACATAGCTCAGCGCGGCGCGGGCCTCGTTGACACGAAGGCTCGCCGCCTTGACGTCAAGGTTCTGGGTAACCGCTCTATCAACCAGGCGATCGAGTTCGGCGTCATCGAACAATGTCCACCAGCGTTTGATCTGTTCGCTCGAATCGTGACCCGTGGTCAAAAGCCCCCTCTTGTCCGCTGACCAGGTGTCGGGCCCTTTCGCCTCAGGCGGGTGATAATCGGGGCCGACCGCGCAGGCAGCAAGGATGAACAGGGGCAGGCCTATCAGGAGTTTCCGCATTATCAATGTCCAAGCGTGCCGGGGTCGGGCGTTCTTTTCGCCTTCCGAATCAGGAATGTCAGCGGGATGACCGCAAACGCGAGGAGACCGGCGGCCGTGAAGACGTCGCTGTAGCCAAGGATCGTACTTTGGCGAACGAGTGTTCGGTACACGAGCCCCGCTGTGGTCGCCTGAGCGACTGCATCGGTATTTCCCAAGGCTGATACCGAAGCCTGTGCCAGGGCCACCGTATCGCGATAAGCCGGGTTCAGCGGGCTCAGATGCTCGGAAAGATAGGCCATGTGCATCTGCGTTCGTTGGGTCACCATGGCCGTCGTGACCGAAACTGCCACCGAACTCATGATATTCCGAATCATCGACATCAGGCAGGTTGCATCGCGAAGCTGGGCATGCGGCATTGACGCATAGCTCATCGTACTGATTGGCACGAAAATGAAAGCACCGACGGTACCTTGGTATACCCGCATGATCATGAGCGTGGTGAAATCCGTATCGGGCGACACACGGCTCATGTTCAGCATTGCGAGCCCGAGCCCCGCAAGGCCGAAGAAAATTCGAGTGTGATTGCTTGCCTTCAGCCGCGAGCTGGATGCGATGATCAGCGCGAAAATCATGCCGATGCCGCCCGGTGACAGCAGCAGCCCCGCTAAAGCGGCCGTATAGCCAAACTGGCTCTGGACCATCTGTGGAAGCAGAATATTGACCGAGAAGAACGGCATCAATGCACCCGAGGTGATGAGGATGCCGAGCATGAAATCTCTGTTGAAGAGCGGTGCCAGGCTAACGACGGGCTTCTTCTTGTCGAGCAGCCAGACAAAGGCCGAGGCCATCGCGCAGAGCGAGATCGCCGCGACGATGCAGATGAAGCGGGAATTGAACCAGTCATCTTCTTCGCCACGATCAAGCACGATCTGGAAGCTGCCGAGGCCAAGAGCGAGCAGACTCAAGCCGGTATAATCGATCGGATTGCCGCCCAGTTTGGTAGAACGCTGTTCCCATGGCGGGTCCTCTACCACGGCAGCGACTAGCAGGCAGGTCATGATCCCGATCGGAACATTGATCAAAAAGACCCAGCGCCACGAGAGATGGTCCGTGATGAAGCCACCGAGTGTCGGCCCTATAACCGGCGCCAGAACCGTCGTGATCATCGCAAAGGCGAAGGCTTTGGAGCGATCGGCGGGGGCGAAGGTGTCGAGCAGTATCGTCTGTTGGGTGGTCTGCAGCCCACCGCCGCTCAAACCTTGGAGCAGCCGGAAAAAAATCAGCTGCGGCAGACTGTTCGATAACCCGCAGAGTGCCGAGCAGAGTGTAAACAAGCCGAGGCAGAGCAGGAAATAGCGCTTGCGGCCAAATAGTGTCGACAGCCATCCGGATATCGGGATGATGATGCCGTTAGCGACAAGATAGGACGTCACCGTCCACGTCGCTTCATCCACCCCCATCGACAAGCTGCCCGCGATATGGGGCAGTGAGACGTTGACGATCGTGGTGTCGAGAACCTCCATGAAGCTGCCGAGCGTCACCGTCACGGCGATCAGCCAACGATTCGACGAAGGCTCCCAGGATCTGTCCGTGGCGGTACGAGCAGCCGGCATCGCTTAACGCGCTATTGGATATTGACTGTCGGAATTACCGACAATCCAACTGCAAGCGGCCGATCAGGATCTAGCCCTCCAGTGATGACGATTTTTACCGGTATCCTCTGAAGAATTTTGACGAAATTTCCGGTCGCATTTTCTGCAGGGAAGGCAGAAAAGCGTGCGCCTGAGCCCATCTGCAAGCTGTCCACCTTTCCCGTCAGGATCATATCTGGATAGGCGTCGAGATGGATCGAAACGGTCTGGCCTCGCCGCATATTCGCGAGCTGCGATTCCTTGAAATTCGCGGTCACCCAGACATCAGGGGTCACAATCGTCATGAGGGCTTGGCCGGGTTGAACGTAATTGCCCTGTTCGACAGCCCTTCTGGTGACCCAGCCATCGAGGGGGGCCAGGATTTTTGTGTAGGACAGGTTCAGTTCCGCACGATCGAGATCGGCTTTGGCAAGAGCCACCTGAGCGGCGAGTTGTTTGACCTGTGCATCCATGACGCTCAAGTTTTCGGGTACGAGAGCCGCGATACGGACGCTCGTCTCCCGCTCAGCCAGCGTTGCCTTGGCTACTCTTTGTGCCGCAGAGGCTTCGTCGATCTGCTGTTTCGTCGTCGCCCGTCGATCGACGGCGTGCTGGCGCCGCAGATCGGCATCGGCCTTGGCGAGATTGGCTCTAGCCGAATCGCGTTGGGCGCGCGCTGCGGCCAGTTGCGCCGGGTAGCTCGTCTTGGCGATGGCCAGGTTGCTCTTGGCTGCGGCGAGTTGAGCTTCGGCCAGCGCCAACGCCGCGACAGCGCGGTCCCTGGCGATGATAAATTCCTGATCGACGAGTTCGACTAGGACATCTCCCGCTTTGACGCGCTGATTATCGGTAACGCGCACCACGGCGACATAAGCGGGTAAATTCGGAGCAACAGTTACAACATGCCCATCGGTGTAGGCATCATCCGTGCTGACGTGATAAAGCCCGTCTCGGTAATAATATGCGCCACAAACAAGGACGATCAGGAACAAAAAAAACAGTAAGAACCGTGGCGTTTTATTAGGCTTCTTCCTAATGTTCTTTGATTTTGTCGTAACGGCGTCACTCATACATGCTTTTCCTTGGGGTCGGCGTGCTCTTAATCGGACTATTACGCCGACGAATGCGCAATGATTTCAAGGAGTGTATCGACTTGGCGAGCGAATCTGCGTTCCGGCAGAACGATCGGAGACAGCCAAGCCCTCGTTTAACACGACTGTTGGATTGCCGAAAGCGGCGCAGCGGAACGCTCTTGCGCGTATCAATCCTGCGTAAAACTCATGGAGTGTCGCGCGAGTCGCCATAGGTGAGCGTCACCGTCGATCCCGGAATATAATCAGGCAGTGGCGGGAAGCGGCCCACGCAATCAAAGATTGTTTTGTAATGCTCGTCAAAATCTGTTGATCCAGAACTCCTAATCACATTGACCCAGAGGATAACGCCATTATGACGAACGGCGATTGAAATCAGGGGCAGCCTTCCGACACTCGCGAGTTGAGAGATGATCTCGGGTGTCTGACAGTCCTTCACCAGTTCGTTGATATAGGCGAGGTAGGCATCCTTGCTCGCGTCGGGCCCGGGATACTTCGCATGATGCTGGCCATTATGAGATTGCGCCATCAAGGCCTGGACACGTGATCCCCCCTTCCTTTCGGCTGGCTTCGCTTCCTTCACGGGCTGGGGTTTGGCAGCTCCGAGCGTCTTGTCTGGGCTCGGCTTCGTCGCTTCGGCCGCAGCAGCGTCTCCTTTCGTGGTGGGTTGTTCGCTGCCTTCATCCGGCTTCGTCGGACCAGACGCCTTCGTCTGCGACACTTGTTTGGCAGTCTCTGGCGCCTTTGGATCGCCCAGATCTTCGGAGGCCAGGCGTCCAGGGGGTGGTTTCGGGGTTTGCTTCTTTTGCTGTGCTGCGTCCGGTGGCTTCGGCTTTGGCGCCGGCGGTGTTGGCCGCGTTTTTTTAAGGGCATCAGGCGGGACGATATGAACCGGAATTGGCTCAGGCACAGTAACCGGCAACGGCGGCAAGGTCAGAATGATCGCGGCAATCAAGAGCACATTGATAAGGATCGATAGCCCGATCGCGGTTGTCCAGCGTCTGCGGGCGGCGCGCTTATCTTCCGATAGCCGAGCGTGAGTCGAGCCGGCGGTTCCTGGGAGGGGCGCACCAGTTCCAGCTTCCGGCGGTGGTTCGAGTAAGGTCATTGCTCCGGCATTGGCTAGGTCAGGTAAGGCGTCCAACATTCATCGCGCCGGACGCCGAGACGGGCCGAAAGAACGGGGCGACGGCGGCGACCCTAATCCGGCCACAGTTGCGGAGCAATGATCCTGGCGTTGCGTATGTCAAAACTATGGTAATACGCGAATTTTGCCGGGATCGTTGCCTTGGTCCCTACGTCATTGAGGCGCGAGAGCTATGCGCGGGTCATATCAAAGGGATTTGTCGGCGGAGCGCTCTAAGCTGTCGGTGCGGCGGAAGAGGTTGAGGGCGAACGGGAGACCCTCGGCGCCAAAAGGAAGGCGCTCGCTGGCGCTGTTTTTCTTGCGCTGGAGTCTGGTGCTGTTCGTCTGGGTCGGTGTTTTCGCGCTTGGCCTCTCTGCCTATATTGCCCGCGGGCTGCCAGATACCGACGCCTGGATGCGTTTTGATCACCGCGATTCCGTGACGATCCGCGCGGACGACCGTAGCGTCATCGCGACTTTCGGCGATGCGCATGGGGAGAATTTGCATCTGAGGGAACTCCCGAAATTTCTTATCGATGCGGTCATCGCGACCGAGGACAGGCGCTTCTTCAGCCATCACGGTGTCGATCCCCTCGGCATCGCGCGAGCAATCTGGGTCAATATCAAAAGCGGCAGCGTGGTTCAGGGTGGCAGCACAATCACGCAGCAATTGGCAAAGAACGTCTTCTTGACGCCGGATCGGACGATGACGCGCAAATTCCAGGAACTCGCCCTGGCGGTCTGGTTGGAGCGTCATTACTCCAAGGATCAGATTCTGGAGGCATATTTCAATCGCATTTATTTCGGTGCGAGCGCCTACGGCGTCGATGCTGCCGCTCGTCGTTATTTTGGCAAATCGGCGCGTAACGTCGACCTCGCGGTAGCTGCCATTCTTGCCGGCCTGCCAAGGGCACCGACCCGGTTTAGCCCGATCAACGACCCCGCAATGGCGCGAGCCCGGGCGCGTCAGGTTCTGATCAATATGGTCGATGCCGGCGTGCTTACAACTGCCGCTGCTGTGCGTGCCGCGATCGAGCTGCGGGGCCTGGCGATGGCTCCGGTGATGCATTCCGGCTCACGCTATTTTGCCGATTGGATCCAGGACGAGGTCGCCGATGCGGGCTATCATGGCGACATCACAATTACGACTACCTTGGACTCGCGCCTACAGGCCGCAGCCGAAGCGGCGGTGGGTCGGGTCATGTCCCGCGACTCCGTGCGCGTGCGTGCGGGGCAGGCGGCCCTTGTCGCGATGACACCGGAAGGCGGCGTCAAAGCCCTGGTCGGCGGGAGAAACTACGGTGACAGCCCCTTCAATCGCGCAACCCAAGCAAATCGGCCTCCAGGATCGGCATTCAAGCCTATCGTTTATTTGTCGGCGCTCGAGCACGGATATCACCCCGATAGTATCTTTTTTGATGGTCCGGTCAGTATCCATGGTTGGCAGCCGCGCGACTTCGAGCCCGGATATCGGGGTGACGTGACGATGTCCGAGGCTTTGGCGCTTTCGCTTAATACCGTCGCGGCGCAGGTTGCCGATCGGGTCGGGATCGAGAACGTCATTGCTACCGCCCATAGTCTTGGTATTGTCTCGGCCCTAAGGCCGGATCCCAGCCTGGCGCTTGGCACCAACAACGTAACCCTACTTGAGCTGACCTCTGTCTACGCCGTGCTGGCGAATGGGGGTACCGCAGCGCTACCCTTCGGGGTGGAATCGGTCGAAGATTCCAGCGGGAATGTCCTGTTCAGACGGCTTGGTGCGGGTGGAGAGCAGGTCGCTAATTCCGATCATATCGAGCAAATGACGCATATGCTAGAGGGTGTGATCGATCACGGGACCGGGAGGGCTGCGGCGATCGGACGACCGGCGGCGGGAAAGACGGGCACGACCTCCGATTTCCGAGACGCACTTTTTGTCGGGTACACCAGCGATCTGGTAGCAGGTGTCTGGGTAGGCAATGACGACGATACCCCAATGCGGCACGTCACCGGCGGTAGCCTGCCCGCTGAAATCTGGCGCAATTTCATGCTGACTGCCCTCAAGGGTGCGCCGCCGCGCGCGCTGGATGCGAACAACGGGTCATTCTCGTCAGAAAGGCGCGGCGGCAACGGACTTGAATCGGTATGGCGCCGAACGATCCATTTGCTGGGCCTTGGGGCACTTTAGAACAAGCCTCATCTCCGTCCCATGAGATGCTTGCCGATGATGAGTTGCTGGATCTGCGTGGTCCCCTCGTAGAGGCGGAGCAAACGGACATCGCGGTAGAAGCGCTCCACCTTGTATTCGCTCATATAGCCAGCGCCGCCATGGATCTGGACCCCGCGATCGGCGACGCGACCAACCATCTCGCTCGTGAACAACTTGCAGCATGACGCCCGCATGCTGACATCCGGGTCGCTTTGCCCGCGGGGTTTGGCGTCATATCTCTCGGCACCATCGCGGACCATCGACCAACCGGCATAGAGTTCCGCCTGGCTATCGGCGAGCATGGCCTGGACCAATTGGAAATCGCCGATCCGTTGGCCGAACTGCCTGCGTTGCTGGGCATAGGCGATGCTCTCGTTGAGGATACGGTCGGCCATGCCACAGGCAATGGCTGAGATATGAAGGCGGCCCTTGTCGAGAACCTTCATCGCCGTCTTGAAGCCCTTTCCCGCGACGCCGCCAATGATGTTCGCTGCCGGAACGCGGACATTGTCGAGAATGACGTCGCAGGTGCGGGTGCCGCGCTGACCCATCTTCTTGTCATTTTTCCCAAGGGTAAGCCCCGGTGAGCCTGCGGGGACGATGAAGGCCGTGATACCACCGGCGCCCGGGCCATCGGTGCGTGCCATGAGGGTGAATGCCCCGGCGCGGGTCGCGTTGGTGATGTAGCGCTTGGTTCCCGAGAGCAGATAATCATCGCCGTCGCGGATCCCCTTGGTCTTGATCGACGCGGCGTCGGAACCTGAGTCCGGCTCGGTCAGGGCGAAGGAGATAACCAACTCGCCGCTGGCGATGCGCGGCAGGTAGTCGTGCTTCTGGGCCTCGGTCCCGTCCATCAGGATGCCTTGCGAGCCGATCCCGATATTGGTGCCCATGACGGAACGGAAGGCGAGGGCCGTATGCCCGAGTTCGTAGGCGATCTCGCATTCCTGTGACATCGACAATCCGATACCGCCGAAAGCCTCCGGGATCGAGATCCCGAAGAGCCCCATCTCCTTCATTTCGGTAACGATATCCTCCGGAATCTGGTCATGTTCCTCGACGTGATCCTCGGCGGGGACCAGACGTTCCTGGATAAAGCGCTGCACACTGGCCTTGAGCAGGCCGAAGGTTTCGGTGTCGAGCGACATGAATGGCGGTTCCCTTTCGGCCTACTTATGATTGGCGTGGTTGGCGATGCCGCTTAAGGGATCATCACCGTGCGCCCGATCACCTTGCCTTGAGCAAGTTCCTGCATCGCCGCATTGATTTCGGTGAGCGGCCGTCTGGTAACCGGGATCGATGCCATCTTGGTCCGCTTCACCAGATCGACGAGCTCGCGCAACTCCTGAAGGGTGCCGACATAGCTGCCCTGGATGGTCAGGGGTTTCATCGGAATGAGCGGGATCGAGATCGTGATTTCGCCGCCGATAAGACCGCAGATCACGATATGTCCACCTCGCGCGGTTGCCGCAAGGCCGAGATTCACCGTCTGCGAGGTGCCGACAAGGTCTAGCACCGCACGGGCACCACCATTTGTCGCCTTGAGCACCTGCTTGACCACGTCGTCGGCCTTGCCATCGATGGCTGCCAACGCGCCTGCCGCGAGCACGGCTTCCCGCTTGACCGGATCGATATCGACGAAGATTGCGCCTTTGGCCCCCAACGCCTGCAGGATCTTGAGCGCGGTATGGCCAAGCCCGCCGGCGCCGATGATGACAACCGGGCCTTCATGGATGCGTTTGCCGAGTTTTGTGATGGCGCTGTAGGTCGTCACACCAGCACAGGCAAGAGGCGCGACATCGGCTTCATCAAGGCCGCTGATGTCGACAAGATAGCGCGCATGGGGAACGAGTACGTAATCGGCGAACCCGCCCGGACGATGGACGCCCAGTGAGCAGCCTTTCGGACAGATATTTTCCTCGCCGCGGCGACAGAAATTGCACTCATTGCAACCGATCCACGGGTGCGCCAGAACGCGCGCGCCAACGGCAACAGGTTCGGCCTCGGGGCCCGCCGAGACGATCTCGCCGCAGATCTCATGGCTGAGGATCATCGGCGGCTTGATGCCCCGATCCGCCATGTTCAGCCGCTTGCCACCGCCCATATCATAATACCCCTCCCACAGATGGAGGTCGCTGTGGCAGAGCCCGGCGGCAGTGACGCGCAGCAGAACTTCGGTGCCCTTGGGCTCGGGTATCGCCGACTCGACCAGTTCGAGGGGCTGGCTCAGCTGCGTCACGGTAAAGGAGCGCATGGTCATTTCTTTCGTTGGGTTGAGGTCGTTCGCCTCAGTTATGTTTAACAAGTGTGTTCAGACTATCGCGGGGCAGGCCCACCGAAGGCGAGCCCTGTGTGTCCCTCGCCAATGACCCGCGAGAGTTCCTTGCGATAGGCACCAACGCCACCGAGGTAGAAATACACCGTGTTAGTCTTGCCCGGAATGTTGGCGCCGAAGATCCATGAATCGGCCTTCGGGAAAAGTGTTGCGTTCGCGATTTCGACGCACGTTTCAGTCCAGCGCGCTTCGGCCTCAGGCGTCGGCTCAACCGATTTGTGCCCCTTGCTGTTGGTGTATTCGATCAACGCCGAGATCCATTCGACCTGAACCTCGATGGCGGGCGGCAGGTTGCTGAAAGGCCCGTTGGGGCCAAGAATCATGAACATGTTCGGGTAATGGGCGTTGAGGATGCCGAGATAGCTGGCCGGACCTTCCGCCCAGTGATCCGCAATTGCCAGCCCGCCGCGGCCCCGGATATCGACGCGTTTGTAACAACCGTCAACGGCATCAAACCCGGTGGCGAACACCAGCACGTCAAGCTCGTGCAGAACCCCATCCTCCGTGACGACACCGGTTTCGGTTATCTCGCGGATCGGGTTGGCTTTGACATCGACGAGGGTGATGTTGGGACGATTGAAGGTGGCGTAATAGTCGGTATTGCACAGCGGTCGCTTCGCATAGAGATCGTGCGGCGTCAGCATGCGGGCGGTTTCCGGGTCCTTGACGATTTCGGCGATCTTGGCGCGGATGAAATTCTGCGCCTCATTATTCGCGGCCTCGTCGGTCGCGATGTCACCGAATGTTTCGAACATAAAACGGAAACCGCCGCCCAGGTCCCAGGCCTTCTGGAAAATGGCCTGCCGTTCGTCGGGTGAAACACTCATCGTCGGCAGCGTGCTCTCCTCGAAACCGAAGGCGAGGGCGGAGTCGCGGA
>CAIXXC010000455.1 GCA_903923205.1 uncultured Rhodospirillales bacterium
GCCTCGAATTCGCGTGCTAGCATGCATGTTGGAAGAGGTGGCCATGTTGTTGCGCAAGAAAGACGTCCTCTACAGCGAGATTCTGGAACGGCTGGTGACCGCGCGTTATCGCTTCGGCGAGCGCATTCTGGTCAAGGAACTCTGCACCGAAACCGGGGCGAGCCGACAGCCGATCATGGCCGCGCTGAACGCACTCGGCAATGACGGCTTCGTCCGTATCATTCCTCAGGTCGGCTGCGAGGTCGCCAATCCGCGCCTGCAGGATATCGCCGATTTCTACCGCCTTTTCGCCCGGCTTGAAGGACTGCTGACCGAACTGGCCGCGAGCCGCCATACCGAGGCACAGCTCAAAACCCTCAAAAAGACGAACCGCCGCATCGAGGAACTCGACCGCAGCGAGGCCAATACCGGCGAGGATTACCGCCTGCTTAACCTGTCGTTCCACAGCACCCTGCACCAGATGGCCCATTCGCCCCTGCTCGACACCCGGCAGGCCAGCATGTTCGCGATGTCGGATTTCTTCGTCGCCCAGACCGTTGGCTTCGACCATAGCCTGGCCGACGCGCCGGACGAACACGACGTCATCATCGCGGCGCTGGAGAGCCGTGACCCGGCACGCGCGCGTCTAGCCGCCGAAGCACATATCGACCGCGTCGCCGCAACAATCGCCCAATCCTTTGCCGCCAGGCCGCAGCATTAGTTACGTGCGGCGGTTGCAGTGCGTTGCCGTTAGCGACCCCGTACCAGATCGGAAATCGGTCGCGGTGCCTTGCCGTCAGTACCGCACCCCACCTTGTCGTCCACTATCTTGCATGCTAGTGTCCAAGACCATCATAATCGGAACACAACACACCCCTCAGGAGGGACGTCACATGGCCATGATGCGCGCTGCGCGGCTTCACAGGATCGGCGGGGAGATGTCTGTCGATCGGATCGAGATCCCGACGCCGCGGCCGACCGATGTGCTGGTCAAGGTCAAGGCTTGCGGCGTGATCCCGAACATGAAGAACGTCATCACCCATTACGCCGAATGGTTCCCGTTCCTGCCGCTGCCGCCGCTGCCCGCGATCTATGGGCTCGACGCGGCAGGCGAAGTTGTCGCCGTCGGCGATCAGGTCCACGCCGTCAAGCCGGGCGACCGGGTCTATGTCAATCCGGGCGTCTCGTGCGGCTCCTGCCATGCCTGCAGGCGGGGTGAGCCGGTCAATTGCGTTGCCTATACCTTTCTTGGCTATTTCGGCTTCGGCGGTGGCTCCAGCCGGGTGTTCAGGGATTATCCCTATGCCGGGTTCGCCGAATACATGACAGCGCCGCAATCCTCGCTCGTCATCCTGCCGCCTGCCGTCTCGTATGAGGCCGGGGCCCGGCTCGGCTATCTGGGCACAGCCTATTCGGCGCTGCGCAAGGCCGGCACCCGCGCCGGTCAGAGCGTGCTGATCAGCGGTGCCACGGGGACGTTGGGGCTGGGTGCCGTTCTCCTCGCGCTCGGCATGGGTGCGACCCGGATTTTCGCACTCGCCCGCAACAAGGCGCTGCTGGAACGGGTGCGTCTGCTTGCGCCGGGTCGGATTTCCGTTCATTCGGTCGATGACGGCCCGTTCGGCGACTGGGTTCGCGCGGGCACCGATGGGCTGGGCGCAGATATCTTCATCGATGCGATCGGCCCTGGCGCGGGCAACGGGATTTCACTGGCGGGTGTCGACAGCCTGCGTCGTGGTGGCCGCATGGTCAGCATCGGCGGCATGGCCGAGCCGTTGCCGCTGGAGATGTTCCGCCTGATGTGCTTCCAGATCAGCGTCATCGGCTCGCTCTGGTTCGATACCGGCGAAGGCCAGGATATGGCGGAAATGGCAGCCGCCGGGACGCTCGACCTATCGGTCTTCGAGCATCAGCGCTTCCCCCTCGACCGGATTGACCAGGCGCTCGACGCTATCGACAAGCGCACCGGCGGCTTTACCAACGTGGTGATCGTCCACGACTGACGAAGTTGGCGGACACGATCAGTCGCGGAGTGGGGTCGCCGTCAGGATGCCGGTTCCGGTCAGCCATTCCTTGATCGGCTGGTAGAATTCAACCTTGGCCGCGTAGGGGCCGAGTGCGGCCAGGGCGGCGATCCAGTTGCGAACCTCATGGCCGCCGCGCCCGGCGGTAGCCGAAAGCTCCTGATCTACCCAAGTATCGCCGATATCGACAGCACCTTCGACCATACGGTCGAGGAAATTGCGGTCCCAGGCCGGGTTGAGCGGCAGAAGC
Source organism: uncultured Rhodospirillales bacterium (assembly GCA_903923205.1). Classification (GTDB taxonomy): domain Bacteria; phylum Pseudomonadota; class Alphaproteobacteria; order ATCC43930; family CGMCC-115725; genus CAIXXC01. The sequence goes on from CAIXXC010000455.1 coordinate 2,254, forward strand.
GGGCTGGTCCCCGCGACATAGGCGAAGCGGGCATTGAAGACGCGATCCTGCCGCGCCATCCGCCCAGCATGATCAAGCCCCCTGTTGTCGATCAAGGCTGCCTGTTCTTCCGGCTTCGCAACCGCCATGCTGGGGAGCGGCGGGTCATGGGAAAGCCCGCCCGAGGCCAGCACCAGAACCTTGCGGTCGAGGCTTTCGGCCCAGCGCCCGACGGCCTCGCCGAGCGCGCGAATACGGGCAAAGCGAGGCAGGGGTGGCGCTGCACAATTGATGAAAATCGGCAGGATCGAGGTCAAACGATGACCGCGTGACAGCAACTCGATCGGCTGCACCGCGCCGTGATCGACCCGCATCCGATAGGACAACGCCGCATCGACACCCGCGTCGAGGCAGGCTTTCGCGCACGAGGCGGCCAGTTCCTCCGGCACCTGGATCGCCCCCGGGGTGGTGCCGTAATCGCCGATCGAGCTTGCTCGTGCGCCAATGCAATAGGGCGGCATCAGGTCATAGAAGAACCCGTTGAAATGATCGGGGAAAAACACGACGGTCAGATCCGGTGCCCAGACCTCGATCTGTGCCGCCGCGCGAGCAATCGCGGCTTCAAATTCCCGTTCAACTTCAGGGAGGGCCCGCGCCTTGTCGAGGAGAGGTGTGTGGCTGAGGCAGACGGCGCCGACGATCATGCTGATTTCTCCGAACCGAAGCGCGATTGACTCGCAACTAACATGCTAGTATTCATATCACGACAACACTGCGGTTAACAGCAGCAAAAGACCCAGCCGCAACGACCCGGCATCAAGAAAGATCAAGCCCCATGAGCGACCCACAAGCCCCCGCCTTTCGCAGCCTCTGGTCCGATCTGAAGGGCGTGATCTTCGCCCAAGGATATCTTGATGTCGGTGGGATCAGCACCCGCTATTTGATGTCGGGCAATCCCAACAAGCCCCTGCTTTTGCTGCTCCACGGCGTCGGCGGCCATGCCGAAGCGTTCACCCGCAATCTGGGGCCGCATGGCGAGCATTTCTGGACCGTCGCAATCGACATGCTGGGCCATGGCTGGACCGACAAGCCTGATATCCAATACCAGATCAAGGACTATGCCCAGCATATCCTTGACGTGATCAAGGTGCTCGGCCGAAACCGCGCCCATATCAGCGGCGAATCGCTGGGCGGTTGGGTCGCGACATATCTGGCCGTCAATCATCCGCATGTGATTGATCGCCTGGTCCTGAACACGTCGGGCGGTTGGACCGCGCATCCCGAGGTCATGGCCCGTATCAGGGCCTTGTCGAACGAAGCGGCGCACGACCCGAGTTGGGCCCGGATCAAGGCGCGGCTTGAATTCCTGATGCATGACAAATCGATGGTCAATGACGACTTGATTGAGACACGACGCGCCATCTATGCCCAGCCGGGCTTTACCAAGGCCATGCAGCAGATCATGTGCCTGCAGGAGATGGACATCCGCCGCGCCAACATGATCACCGCCGAACAATACCAATCGATCAAGGCGCCCACCCTGGTCGTCTGGACCTCGCATGATCCAACCGCCACGCCCGAGGAAGGCAAGCAGATCGCCGATATGATTCCGGGCGCGAAATTCGTCGTGATGAATGGCTGCGGACACTGGCCTCAATTCGAGAACGCGCCCGAATTCAACCAGTTGCATATCGATTTTCTGCGCGGCCTGTAACAATCGGCGCGTCGTCTGGAATCTCCCTCCTGAATTCCTTCGACCACCTGTCGAAAGGCTGCAATTTTGGCCAATCTCGTGTTAGAACGCGACACGAATGACGAAAGAAAAGCCCAGCCGAGAAGGCGCGGGAATTCGGGAGGAGACCAGCATGTCCCAGGACACCAAAACCCCAAAGGCCCCCACGGCGCCCAGCCGCCGCGACGCCCTCAAGGCCGTTGCGGGCGGCTCCGCCCTCGCGATTTCCTCGCTCGGCGTGACGGCGGCCCAGGCCGAAACCGCGAGCCATCCGAAGCCCGGCTCGACCAAGGGCCGGAAATGGGAGATGACGGCGGATATCGTGATCGTCGGCAGCGGTGCGGCGGGTTCTTCTGCGGCTGTGGCGGCGGCGACGAATGGTGCCTCGGTCATCATGCTTGAGAAGATGCCGTTTCTGGGTGGGACGACCCTGAAATCGGATGGTGTGTTCTGGACCCCGAATAATCCTTTGATGCGGGCGCAGGGCATTATCGATGACCGCTCTGACGCTCTACGCTACATGGTCCGACTATCCTATCCGACCCGCTATGACCCGAACGACGCACATCTTGGCGTCAGCGAGCGGGAATACAAGCTGATCGCCACCTTCTACGACAATGCCAGCCCGGCGGTTGAGAAGCTGATGGCGGCGGGTGCCCTCAAGATCTACAACTGGAAGTCCTGGGACGGCAAGAATTTCCCTGACTATTACTCGCAGCTGCCCGAGAACAAGGCACCGCGCGGTCGGGGCCTGGTCGCCGATGTCACCGGCCATCCCGAGCATGCCTATCATCCGATGGGCGGCGGCAATGGTGCCGAATTGTTGCGCCAGATCCATGCCGTCTTCGATAAGCTCGGTGTCAAGGTCTTCACCGAATATGAAGTCCTGAGCCTGTTGAAGAACCCGAGCGGCGAGATCGCCGGTCTCGAGGTTGATCGGGGCGACGATGCACCAATCAACATCCGCGCCAACAAGGCAGTCATCTTCGCCTCCGGCGGCTTCACCCAGGACGCGGATCTCTGTGCCCGTTTCCTTAAGGGCCATATCTGGGGCGGCTGCGCCGCGCCGGGCAGCACGGGCGATTTCATCCGGGTCGGCGGCGCGGTCGGCGCGGCGCTCGGCAATACCCAGAACGCCTGGTGGGCGCAGGTCGTGGTCGAGACCGCGCTCAAAACCCGCAGCGTTCCCGCCGATGTCTGGACCACGGGCGGCGATAGCTCGATCCAGGTCAACCGCTTCGGCAAGCGCTTCTTCAATGAGAAGGGCCAGTATGACGAGCGCACCCAGGCCCATTTCTATTGGGATTCCGTGCGCGCCGAATACCCGAACCATCTCGGCCTGATGATCTGGGACGATCGCACCCACACCCTGTTTCCAGCCA
>CAIXXC010000456.1 GCA_903923205.1 uncultured Rhodospirillales bacterium
AGCCATGGCAAACTCCAACAGGTTTGCCACGGTGAATCACGACAGCCATAACGACGCAACACCAAAGTGAGTCTCGATCAGCCGGAACTGGTATAAGGCTTGTTTTATGATTGCGATTTCAGAGCTTGACAGTGGCCCCGAATCGTTGATTCGAGCGAAGAAGAGTTAGGAGTTGTACACAGAAGAATCGACGAGCGCGCTGGCCGACTTCAAGAAGTTCAGCAAAGCCCAAAAAACTAACCAGAATCGAATTGACAAGAAATTTTTATTATTTTTCAAATAGTTATATAATATGCCAAAAAATGGGGCAAGAATGTGAATCTCTAGGAGTCGCGTGGGTTCTGGCGCTATATCCGGTATTTCCTCACAGACTTATCCACAGATTCCGTGGATATGTGCACTTGCGATGATTTTTGTTCTAAGAACCCCGCAAATATCCCCTGACGGATTCCAGACCCGATAGGCTTGATGACAGAGATATCCATAGAAACTCCAGAATCGGCAACAGAAGGCGTCGAAGTTATTCGCCGCGTTGTGCGTAATTTGCCATCGACCCCGGGCGTCTATCGCATGCTGAACAGCCGGGGTGACGTGCTGTATGTCGGTAAGGCGCGCAATCTCAAGAACCGGGTCACCAACTACACGCATCTTGCGGGGCTCTCGAATCGGATCTGCCGCATGGTTGTGGAGACCGCGGCGATGGAGATTGTTACGACCCATACCGAGGTCGAGGCACTGTTGCTTGAGAGCAATCTCATAAAGAAGCTGACACCGCGCTACAATGTGCTGCTCAGAGACGACAAGTCGTTTGCCTATATTCTGGTGCGCACGGGCCACCAAACCCCGCAACTTCTCAAGCATCGCGGCGCCCGCAACGAAAAGGGTACCTATTTTGGCCCTTTTGCTTCAGCCGGCGCCGTCAACTGGACCATCACGGCTTTGCTGCGAGCGTTTCAATTGCGCTCCTGCGCAGACACCGTCTTTGCGGCCCGAAGCCGTCCTTGCCTGCAGTATCAAATCAAGCGCTGCTCAGCACCTTGTGTCGGTCGCGTCTCGCCTGAAGACTACGACGCCTCTGTTCGCCAGGTTCTGGCGTTCCTTCAAGGGCGATCGCGCGAGATCAATCAGGACCTGGCCCGCCAGATGGAGGAAGCTGCGGCTACGCTGGATTTCGAGCGCGCGGCGGAGTTGCGAGACCGCATCCGTGCTCTGGCCGTCATCCAGGCCCGGCAGACAATCAATGTCGAAGGCCTTAATGACGCCGATGTGATCGCGGCCTTCGAGGATCGTGGGCAAATCTCGATCCAGGTGTTTTTCTTCCGTGGTGGTCAAAATTGGGGCAATCGCGCCTATTTTCCGAGCCATGACCGGTCAATTCCAACGACCGAGGTCCTCAGCGCGTTCATTGCACAGTTCTATGACAACAAGCCCGCACCGCCGCTGCTCCTGCTCAGCATAGAGCCCTCGGAGGCAGATCTCCTGGCTGAAGCGTTGACGATCAATGCGGGCCATAAGGTTACGCTGCATGTACCGATGCGCGGTGACAAACGTGAGTTGGTGGACCACGCCCTCGCCAATGCCCGGGAGGCACTTGCCCGGCGCTTTGCCGAATCGTCGCACCAGAGAAAACTGTTGGCCGGTCTGGCGGAAGTGCTCGGCATGCCGACCGTGCCGAACCGGATCGAGGTCTATGACAACAGTCATATTCAGGGCACGAACGCTATTGGTGCAATGATCGTTGCAGGTCCTGAAGGTCTTGAGAAGCGAGAATACCGAAAGTTCAACATTCGTGGCTCGAAGCCTCCAGGAGGTCGGAGCGCAGGGGAGCAAGTCGCATGTGATCGCGAAGGCGCTCTCATGACACCGGGTGACGACTACGCAATGATGGACGAGGTTCTTCGCCGCCGTTTCCGACGTGCTCTCGACAATGAAGCG
>CAIXXC010000457.1 GCA_903923205.1 uncultured Rhodospirillales bacterium
ACCACCAGCGGATCGCGGCCGGGATCAAAGACGACATAATCGCCGCGCTTTGGGAAACGCCCGGCCTCGACGAGGAGCGCCCAGTTGGGCAGCGACTCGCTCGCGTTGATGAAGATCGCGTGGGTGTCGTGCCAGGCCGCAAGCGATTGCAGACCAAAGTACCCTGAGACAAAGATGGCCGCGCCGACGAACCCCTTGGCCCAGGGTGGCATCGCGCGGCTGCGCCTTGTCTGGCAGGCCTCACTTGCCGTTGCCATTCGCAGCTCCATTGGCGTCAAAGAATTGCTTCATCTGCGGCGTCATGCCCTGCGGCTGACCCGGCTGCGGATGGGGAACACGGGCATAGACTTCCTGCCGGACAGTCATGGTAATGTCGGGGACCGCGCCATCGACGACGGCATTGGCGAGCAACACCACGGTGCCACCATGGGCATGGGCGCTGACCGTTTCATTGAGCACTTTCAAGTAGGCAGTGGTCTGCGCCGAAATTTGATCGGCAGATGCGCCCGAACGGGCTTGGGCCTGCACATATTCTTGCACGAGGCCCGCCAATTGCACTTTGACGATATGGGGCAACGCGCGCTTGATTTCGCAAATGGAATGGGTGGCCCAGGTCGCCCACAGCATTGCGAGGCCTGCGAGAACAAACATCACGGGTTGCCTGAAATCGCGCGAAGCCGGCGCTTGGGTTCGGTCAGGAAGAGGCGCCGCGGCCGAGCGCGTGCCTGCGTCGATGTCATTGTCCATGATCGTTCTCGGGCGTGGTGAAGGCGCGCAACAATCCAGCGCAGCGGAAAAAGGAAACGGCGACAAAGGCTGCCGCGAACCCAATCGTGACGATGTGGTTGAACTGGTTTTGGCGAGCCCCGCTCGCGATCACATAACGGTTCGTCAGGTTGGCGAGCTGCGCCATGGTCAGGGGCAACGAAAAGCTCCCCAGCGCGAATGCGGCAAGCGCGATAATACCGGCTGCGGCGAGCGCATTGACGGCAAGCCAGCCAAGCAGACGCAAGGTGCCAGCGGCGATTGCGCCCCAATCGGGGGCTTTTCGACGTGCCGTCATTGTGCCGCCGCCTTGAGGGGGGCGGTGCTTGCCGGATAGGCGACTGCCTCGATTGCCTCGGCCATCGAAAGGCCCCGCTCGACCTCGGCCTCAATGCGGGCGTAGGTCTGCGGGCTCGAGGAATAGAGCGTCGCCGAGAAGGGATCGAGCACGAGCCGGCAAACGGTTTGGGTGTCGGGACCTCGGATCAGGATATCCGAATAATCTGTTCCGTTGCGCTTCAGCGACCGCAGCAGTGCGTCGGTGAAATTGTCCATCTCGAAGCGGTCGGACTTGCGAAAGTCGGCGATCGTCTCAGGCTTTTGCTGGAGCACCACCATCCAGTCGGAGTTCTCGAGCGCGGCCTTCGACCCACCCGACTTGTAAAAGTCGTTGATCGATTGCGTGGCGGTGATGAGCGAGGAGCCATATTTGCGGCAGGTCCGCGAGTAGGTCTCGACGAAATCGGCCATCGCGCCACCTTTCAGCATCTGCCAGGCCTCATCGATGATGAGCGCCTTGGGGATCTGGCGATCGAGTTTGCGCATCGTTTGCGAGGCGACGAACATGATCGCCGTCAAAACGACGCTGCGCAGTTCTTCACGTGAGGAGAGATCCGACAGTTCAAAGACCGTGAGATCGGCCGACATGTCGAGATTGGTGTCGCCAAGGAAAAAGGGTCCGTATGTCCCCTTCGCTGAAAACGGCAGCAGAGCGGTGGCAAGATCGTCGGCCTGGGGATGCCCCGCCTCGTGCAGGAGCGCCATCACACCATCGACAGTTCCATCCCGACCATCGCGCTCCCACACTGCATTTACGGCAGCATCGATCAGGCCCCGCTCAGTGTCGTTGAGGCGGTTTTCATAGCGGGCCATCTGCGACACGATGGCCTTGAGCATCGCCATGCAATCGACGAGGTAATCCTCGTCTTCGTCGGCAAGGGTGAGGTCGATCATCCGAAAGGGGTTGATCGAGATGCCTGACGACAGCTTGAATTCGGTGAAAGTACCGCCGAGCGCCTTAGCCATGTGCTCGAAGGAGCGGCCATCGTCGATGACGATGGTCTTTGCGCGCACGCCGGCCAGACTGGCGGTCAGGTCTTGCAGCAGCACCGATTTGCCCGAGCCGGATTTCCCGGCGATCGCGACGTTGTGGTTCCCGGCACCATTCTGGAAGGGCGACCAGAACTGCGGCTGTCCTCGCCTGCCGATGAAGAGCAGGTGCGGAATGTGGCCGCCATTGTATTCGCCCTGCACCGGGGCGAGCGACGCGACATTGGCAGAAAGCACCGTACGGAACCGGCGCATTCGCGCAAGGTCGGTCGAGAGGCCATCGGCCAGCATCAGTGGAAACGAAGCCATGAGACCGCCCAGTTGCAGGTAGGTCTCATCGATCAGGTCCCATCCTGCGGCCTTGTAGATCGCCTTCAGCGTCCGCTCATTGACGTCACCACGACCAGCAGGGGAGACCATGGTCACGCTGTAATAGATCTGCACCAGCTTCTGGCCGAGCCGGACCTGCTGCTGGACATGTTGCCATTCGGCCGACTGGGTCTTGAGCACCGGCACAAGCTTGGCGGCTTTGCCATCGGCGAGCGAGGTGGTGCGGGTGAACTTCCAACCGGCTTTGGCTTCCGAAACGTCGGCGGCGGGAATTTTCCCCGAGATCGACTGGAGGACTGGGCACGGCAGGCACAGCTTTGGGTTGAACACGTCGCCGATGACCTTCTGGGTATCCCAGGGTGCCCAGCGCTCAGGGAAATAGCGCACCGACATGGTGCGGACGTCGAACTCGTGCGGCGAATAGTCGGCCAGTTCCGGTGCGCCATCCACAACCACGCCGGAAGGGCGCAACGACGGGGCCTGGAGGATCAGCCGATCCCGCTCGACGCGAGTGACGAGATCGCGCCGCACGCATTGCTGGTTGATCGGATCGAAGGGGCTGTAGTCAGGGGCATCGTCGCCGGCGCCTGTCGAGGGGCATACTACATCATCAATGAACCGGATGAGGTCCGTTGGTTCGACCACGCGGCTCGCGACGTTGATCGAATCGAAAGCAGATATGATCCCCTCGCGCACTGAGCCCAATTGCTCGGAACTGATGCTGGTGCCTTGGCCAACGCCAACCGCGAAAAGCACTCGAAAGTGGCGCAGGTGGAAAGGGCCGTCGCCGGAAAGCGTGGTCCACGCTCCCTTGCGCAGCAGTTCGAGCCGGTATCGCGCGAGCTTGTCGAAAACCTGTCCTGCCCGCACCCGCGGCAGAGCCCATTCTTGCAGCTTCTCGGCAATCCTGGGCGACGCATAATTGATGATCTGGAATTCGCAGCCGGGCAGCAGCACGTCCGAAAAGATCGAATTCAGAATGTCGGAAATACGCTCGTCGGCACCGATCAGCGGGGCCAACTCAAGAATGAAGCCCTTGGAGCGGGTCAGGTGGAAGAGCTGTTCGGTCGGATTGTAGGCGCGATACCCCAGGAAATTGGCGAGCATCGGCACCTCGCGGGCGCCCGGCCTGCGCTCGGGCGTTTGGTCATCACCCGTCACCAATTCAACAAAGCGCGAGAGCATGGCCGATCAGCTCCCCTTCGGCGGGAAACTGGCACCGGTCTGATCTGGCGCGGGACCGGCCTTCGGTGCGTCAGCCTGCGCTGGCGGCGTCTTCGTGGTCGACAGGATCTGTTTGACCTGATCCTTGATCGCACCCAGTGGACCCGGCGAAACTGCGCCTGCTGCCGGTGGTCGCCCACGAGAGAGTGCAGCATCCGGGTTGACGATGTCTTTCGCGTAGCGGTTTCCCGGCACCACAGCCGGTGGAGCCGAACTGAGAAGACCGATATCCGGCGCCATCTCGGCAACACCGAGCAAGCTGGTGCTTTCGCCAGCGCCCAACTGACGTGCGCTAAACGGTATCGCTGTGGTCACCGGCATCGGCGGAAGATCGACGGCTGCATAGGCCGCCGTTCGCGGATGGACCTGCCCCGAACTATCGCGCCAGGCTGGAAAAACAACTTTGATTGTCGGACGCACCCCCGGAACGAAGATCGCACCTTTGCCGGTTCCAGACTTCGTCGCGACCGCCTTACCCGGCTTTGCCAATTCAGAGTTTGTGGCAGCCGAAGCTTCTCCGCCATCGCCAGTCCGGACATCCTGCCCGCCGATAGTGCGGATTGCGTCATCGTCGATCGTCGTCGATGGCGCGCATGTTCCATGCGGAGCGGCGCAGACAAAGCCGCCCTTGATGTTGGAGTGCAGGAGCGAGCAGCCCGACAGGGCGCTTGCACCGATCAATAGGAGAGTGAGCCTGCCACGCATGTGTGTCATGCGCCTCCCTTCAGCCAGGCTTCCAGAAACTCGCGAGGCCGAAAGCCGAGAACGACGGCCCCGTCGTCGCGGACGATCACCGGCGTTCCGCTGAACCCGTGCGTTCCGGCGAAACGCTCGTTTGCATCGAGCCCGCTGGTATCGCAGGCCCGCTTGGGCACATCCTGATCGCTGTAGGCCTTGTCGATGGCGTTTGCCCGGTCCTCGGCGCAGATCACCGCATCCGAGATCGCACGCGTGCCAAGCACCGAGATCGGCCGTTCGGTGACACGAACGCCCATCGCCTTCAAAGTCTGGTGCAGCATGCGGCAATAGCCGCAATGGAAATCGCTGAAGACAGTGACATGCGGACCCGTTCCGCCCCATTCGATGGCCCCTGATGCTGGAAGCCCGGTCACCGAAACCTTCTGTGCCGGGCCCTGCACAGTGGATGGGGCCGTGCCGCCGCGGGTTTGGGGTGCATAGGCGGCGTCTTCGGCCGACCCATGGACTGATGCCGCACCACCAAGCAGAAGATCCGGGTTGATCTCGAGAAGCCGCGCCGCTGTGATGTCCTGGCGGGTTTCCATGTCATAGACGCGCCCGACAATCAGATACCGAGCGGACGGATCGACGTAGAAGATGTTGCTGCCTGCCTGCACCTCGCAGATTCCGGGGATCTTCGCACAATCCACCTTCGAGACCTGGGTGCGCGGCAGCCGCGCTGATATCGCGTGAGCGACAGCCTGCGCGTTCATTGTCCCAGCCAGGTTCGGATCAGCAAGACTCGGTGAAGAATGCGTGGCCAGTGCGGCAAGCGCGGTGAGGCCAAGGAATTTCAAACCCGTCATGGCAAACTTCCCTCAGTTGCGGATGAACACGCCGTCGAGGAACACCACCTCGACATCGAGGCCCGTCGGCATTTCGACGACTGGCTGGTACTGCTCAGCGCGCTCGATCAGATATTTGGAGACCATGTCGGCGGACTGGGCGACGCCCTGGCCGAGGCCGCCTTGGGCGATGTCGGTCGGCGACAGTGTCGAACGCTGTCCATTCACATTGACCGAAGGTGCCGTCAGGAGGCTCTGCGAGTTGGCGGAAAAGCCGCGCCCGAAACCGCCCAGCGCACCGGCGACAAAGGCCTGGGTCACGAGGTTGCCCGATCGGCTCACAACCCGTCCGCGCACGCCAGTCTTGCCGCCGAAGGCTATGAAGCCTTTGACCTCGCTCACCGCCACACGCCCGCCCGGCTGCGGGCAAGTCATGCGCTGGAGCTTCACGTAGACCTTCTCGGAACTCAGGTCCGCCATGGCGGCGCCATTGACCATGCAGCCAACGATATTGGTCTTGAGCAGCTTGCCCTCCGCATAGACTGACCGTGCCTGTCCGGTGATCCGCAGGACCACCGGCAAGGGATCGGTCTGGCTCTTGGTGTTGGCCGTCGCATCGACGCCGACCACCACTTTTGCCGTGGCGATCGAGTTCGGCGGCAGGTAATTCTCACTGTCGGTGAACTGCGTGGTTTTCGCAGGGACGATGCGCGTGGCCGTTCCCGACGCATCACCACTAAAGGCGATCAGCCGGACTTCGCTTGATTTCGCTGGCGGCAAAGCTGCCAATGGTTCCGCGCCCGCGGGTGGACCCCCGGGCCCTTGTGGTGCAGTACCAGCACGCTGATACGTGCCGGGCGCACCAGCGCCATAGAGCGACGTCGGCCCGGCAGTCGCACGCTGCATTTGCGTCGAGAGCGCAGAAATTTGGGAGCGCAATTGGTCGTTTTCGGTCTGGTAGGCCGATAGAACCTTCGTCCCATCGGTCTTGAGCGACTGGTTCTGACCCTGAAGATCCTGAATCTGCTTTTGCAGCTGATCGATGCGGGTGCTGTCGCTCTGGAGCGATTTGATCTCGGATCCCTGGGTGCTGATCTGGTTTTCCGAGAGCGCCATCCACTCCTTGTCGGCCATGGAGCGATTGACCATGTCGTCGGTGGAAATCTTGATCGACTTCGTCTGGTCCGCCTGTGCCGTCTGCGTCGGCTCGCTGGACGGCGTCCCAGTGATCCACCAGATGCCGGCAAGAACGAGTGTCCCGCCGAGCGCATACATCGCGATCCGCTGGCGCTTTCGGGTGACTGCGTTGCGATCGAGATCATCGCCCACTGAGGGTGCGGCGGTGTCGGTCGAACTCTTGCCGATAGGACTGCTCATGGGCGATCTCCCGGACCGGCCGAGCGCACGATGACAAAGGCGGTTGTTTCCTGGCCTGCCTCAAGTTTTGGATTGGCGATGCTCACCGCAACCGCGTCGGCGGGTGCGACTTGATCTTCGCTCAGCGCAATCGGTTTGCCGCTGGTGTTGGCAATCTTGAGCAGTTTGCCCGTGAACGAGGGCCCGGCATATTGCCCGACCAGTTGCACCTTGGTCGCCCCCACATTGACAGGGGCAAGCGCGCGCCACGTGATGTCGTAGCCTTCGACGGGCTTCTGAGCATACATCGCCGCGATCAGCCGCGCTGCCGTCTCCTGAGCGGAAAGGTTGGCTGGCCAACGCTCACCGATGGATGCCGGCTGTTCGCTATCGGCATTGGCGACGAAGACCTGTTTGGCGTCAGCACCGGCAACGGTGCAGACGAATTTGTAGACGAAGCCTTTGCGCGTGGTCCCGAAGAACGAGATCGACGGCTTGGAGAAGCCCGAGCCCACCGACAGATAAATGTCACCGCGCAGCGGCTCGTTGACGACCTGGAAATCCTCGGCAGGATTGCCAGTCTGAACTTTCGATACCGAGGCGAACTGATCGTCCTTCAAGGTGACGCGGGTCAGGTCCTTGAGCGACGCGTCGCAATGGACGGTGCCATTGTCGGCGGCGAGGACATTCTGATCGGCAAAGGCAGCCTCTGCCATTCCGGCCAAACCCAAACCCAGGAGCGACACACCGATCAGGCGTGCGTACCACTTGATCCGGGCGGCAAGCGCCGTCCCGGCGGAAATTTCCAGCGATGCCATGAGGTTCAAGCCTTTTGCGGTTCCGACCGTCATTTTGCGGGGTCCGCCTTTGCGATCATGCCGAAGCCGACGAGTTTCAGGGACACGCCATTGTAGGACCAGGTGAAGCGGAAGGTCCGATGCGCGTTGGTCACTTCCTTGGAGGCGACGACGGTATGCACGGTGCCGCCCACGTCGCTTTGAAGGTGGGCCGGGTCAACTTGCAGCATATCCGGTGTGAAAAATTGGGTGATCTGCGAGCCTTGTTGCTCGGCAACGATCTTCATCAGGTCCTTCTTGACCTGCCCTCGTGCTCGCTCGTCGGTCAGTTCGAGGATGGAATTCATCCACCAAGCCAGCGATTCCGGCGAGCGGTTCAATGCAACCGCAGCAACGTCCCGCGTCACCATCTCGAGGTATTCGGGCGAAACCGCCACGCTGCTCAAGGTTACCGGCGTACGCAGGGTTGGCACCAGCACGATCTCATGGTCGCGCCGTTGCGCAACCACGAATGTCCCTGCCAGCAGCAGGCCGAGAGCGAGCGCAGCCACTGCCAGTGCATTGCGTTGCCGCAGTACGCGCTGTGCATTGCCGTGGGCGAGATCGAGATCCATGGCTCAGCCGGCCAGGACGCGAAGATGTGACGGCGGCAAACACTTCAGGCCGAAGAACTCACCCGGCAGATGCCAGTACCCAAAATGCAGGATCCAGGACATCGACCTGCCAGCTCGTAGCTTGCGATAACCGAACCAGGCCGCGGTGGAGATGATCAGCCCGATAACGATATGCTGGGCCATGATCCCCCAGACAAAGGGGATGACCATCACGAGGAATTCATCAAGCGTCCAGAACCCGATCAACTCGGGATCATCCAGATGCTTGGGAATAGCATAGCGTTCCATTGCTGCCCGCCGTCACATGAGTTTCGTGGGGGAAGGTGAGCCCGGTCCAGCCTCTGGGGGGGCAGGCGACTGGCCGGGCTTCTTGTCAGATGGTGGCAGTCACCATGGCGGTGACGATCGGAACGCCGGTGCCAGCGGCGACACCAGTGCCAACGGGCACGGCAACTTGGCCGAGCGAAAAGCGACCGGACGCGAGGCCCACGATGCCGCCAGCGAGGCTGAGCACAGTGATCACCTTGCCGCCCGAACCCGAAAGGAAGTTCGTGAACTGGGTGAGCGCGGTGCCAAACGTGGTGTCGGTGCCGGCATAAGCCGCCGGCGCGATCATGACTGCCGCCACAACGGCAGGCACGACGTAGCTCAGGAGCGATGCGCGATTTCGCGCATCCAAAGACGCAATTGACATGGGAATGTCCTTTCGGGGTTGAATGGCGGCATCACTCGTCTGCCGATCCCGAAATTCCGATCACCCGCGCCTATCCGGCAAGGTCGTGAGGCCTTTTAAAATAATTATTTCGCCAAAAATTGTAGGATAAGCCTTCAACTGCTCGATTCGGCCCACCGCTGCGCGGGTTGCGCGCAACTCTGGGCGATGAGGGCCACAAAGGGCGCGCGTAGCGCCCGCTACTGGGCGCAAAGCGCCCACCAATGGGCAGAAAAGGCATAACGCGAGACAACTGGGCAGAGGCGTATGGGAAAGGGTGTTTCGAACGCAAAATCCCAAGCGGCAGCCCCGGCCCAGGCGACACATCGCGTGCACGTAAACGCGCTGACATTTCGGGCGCTCAGCGAGGCGCTGTTCAATATTTCCGTGCTTGAGCATGTGACATGCTCCCCGCGACGGTTGCTCACCAAGGTTCTGACTGATCCCGACAATCACATTTTCAATCTGTCTGTCAATGAGTTGGAGGACATTTGCAATGCTGATGCGCTCATTGGCACGATCCGCCTCAACATTCGGATCGATTCCATCGTCAACGATCGGCTGCGCGAATTTCGTGAATATGCCGAAGCGCAACTTGGCCGCCCGGCCAGTGTGCTCGAAGCCATCAATGCCTGTATCTACGTGACCAACCGCAACTGATTTTTGCTGCGAATATGGACCGTTAACAGTCTTGACAGACCCGTCTCGTGATCCCGACTTTGGCTTACGGGGCTAGGAGGCGAGGGGTTCTATGGGCGAAGACAGACTGCCTGATTCCAAAAAACATACTATAGTATGCAATGAAGCCGAAACGCACAGAACGCCAGATGCGCGAGCCGATGCTTACCTTGCCCTGATCAATCACCATGTCGAGAAAGACCCTCGGCCGCATTGCGAAATTGCTGAGCTGCTGGGCGTCAGTCGGCGACAACTCGGCCGGATGCTTGGCGGTCACCGGCCGTTGCGACTTGCCGAACTGAAGGCCCTGACCGAGATGTTCGAGATAGATCATGCCCGCGCCACCATCGCCATCGAAGTGATGGGCGATTGGGAAAGCTATGTTGACCCCGCCCTCAGCCTTATCATCCGCTTGCTCAAACCCGTCGTGCTGAAACTTGCCGAGCGGGCCAATTTCCCGATCGAGCCATTGACCAACCCGGCGCAGGACACGCTATCGGACTGGCTCGCGAACACCATCATTGCCAATGAAGAACAGATCCGCAATCGACGTGATGGCTTCATCAAGCTGCCGGAAATCTAACCGTTCTGCCTAATCGGAATGACTTTGTGAACATCGGAACGGTATCATGGCTCAATGCTCGTGAGGCTACGCCCGCCGGCCTCAAGCCGACGCCTGAACTGGTCGCGCATGGTCAGCAGAATGGACGAGACGTAATTTACGGTCTCGTAAATGTGAGGAACCTGGCGGGCAGCACGCACCCGACCTTCGCCGGCGTTGTATGCGGCAAGTGCCAGATCAAATCGGCCGAATTCATTGAGGAGCGCCCGGAGATAACGAGCGCTGCCGCGCATATTGTCGATGGGGTTCCAGACGTTGCGCACGCCCAGTATTCGTGCACTCGATGGCATCAACTGCGCCATTCCTGCTGCGCCTTTTGAGCTTGCCGCGACAGGATTGTAGCCGCTCTCCTGAATGATGAGGGCGTCGAACAATGCCACGGGAACGCCCGCTTCGCATGATACCGAAGCCATGGCGGAATACCACGTCGCCCGGCGGCGTTCTGCTGCCACTGGGAGGGCAGGATTGGGCATGTATCCCTCATTTGGGCATCCGTTGGACCACGCCGGTGCAGCCATGGACATGGCATCTGCCTGCGCTCCCAGAATGCGTTGGCGCGGCCAAACGGTGTCAGGCAAAACGTTTAACGATGGCTTGGAGGGACGAGCTGGTTGTTCCGCCGATTCTTGGCCCATCGCCAGAAATTCTGTTGCCAGATCATTGCCACTACGGACGCGCTTGTCCGGTTCTTCATTTGATCGAGACGGCGTACCGAGGACAAATCTCGATGATTTTAGCTGGTCAAAGTCTTGAAATTCCACGCCGCGCGC
>CAIXXC010000458.1 GCA_903923205.1 uncultured Rhodospirillales bacterium
CGTCATAATAGGTTCCTCAGTGACGGTAGACGATCGTCGTGCTCAACTCGGCAACCAGAATCTCGTTCTGGTTGGTCACACGCGACGCCTTCACGACGAACTCAAGCGCCCCGTTCTTCTTGTCGTAGATATCGGTGATGGCCGAACGCACCGTCACCGTGTCACCGGCACAGACAGGCCGGTGGTAGGTGAAGCTCTGTTCGCCATGGAGCAGGTTGGCGAGCGGAATGCCAAGATCCTCCAGCAGCTTGTCGGTCACGCCAGCGTCAAGCTCGGCCGCGAACAGAAACGTTGGTGGCGCGGGCAGATCAGGGTACCCGGCAGCATTTGCGGCGGCGACGTCATGATATACAGGGTCTGTCTCGCCAATCGCCTTGGCGAAGAACCGCAGCCGGGTGCGCTCGATCGGCAGCACGGCAGGCGGCAGTTGATGCCCGATCCACTTCCTGTCAATCACGGCACCGGCCCTCAGACGCGTTCGTACAATGTCACAACGCAAGCCCCGCCAAGGCCCAGATTATGTTGCAGGGCGAGCTTGGCACCCTCGACCTGGCGCTTATCGGCCCGACCGCGAAGCTGCTCGACAAGTTCCGTGCACTGCGCAAGCCCGGTCGCGCCCAGAGGATGGCCCTTGGAAAGCAGACCACCGGAGGGATTGGTAACCACCTTGCCGCCATACGTGTTGTCGCCGTCGACCACGAACTTCTCAGCGCCGCCACGGGGGCAAAAGCTGAGTGCCTCGTAGGTGAGCAACTCGTTATGGGCAAAACAATCATGCAGCTCGGCGACCTTGATATCCTTTGGCCCGACGCCGCCTGCGGCATAAACCTGATCGGCGCAATTGCGCGCCATGCTGAAGCCGACCACCTCGCGCATGTCGCGGGCCTCAAAGGCGGCGGGCACGTCGGTCGTCATGGCCTGGGCGCGAATCCGGATCGAGGCGTCAAGGCCATGCTTCCTGGCAAAGGCTTCGGACACGATCACTGCAGCCGCGGCACCGCAGGTCGGCGGGCAAGCCATCAACCGGGTCATCACGCCCGGCCACATCATCGGCGAGGCCATCACCTCTTCCTCGGTGATGACCGTCCTGAACAGCGCCACCGGATTGTTCGACGCGTGACGGCTCGCCTTTGCGCGGATCTTGGCAAAGGTCTCGACCTTGGTGCCGAACTCCTCCATGTGTGCCTGACCGGCGCCGCCGAAATAGCGCAGCGCCAGCGGCAGGGCGACATCGACCAATTCATCGGTCATCTCGTCAAAGCGATCAAACGGGCTCGGGCGATCCTTGAAGACCGAACCGATCGCGCCCGGCATCATCTGCTCGAACCCAAAGGCAAGCGCGCAATCAACCGCACCGCTCTCAACCGCCTGACGGGCAAGGAACAGTGCACTCGAGCCGGTGGAGCAGTTGTTATTCACGTTGAGCACCGGGATACCCGTCATGCCGACTTCGTAGAGACCCCGCTGGCCTGCGGTCGAATCACCGTAGACGTAGCCAGCGTAGGCCTGCTGGACCTTGTCATAATCGACCCCGGCGTCTTTCAGAGCCCGGCGAACGGCCTCTGCCGCCATCACGTGATAAGGCTCACTCGCCCCAGGCTTGGAGAATGGAACCATGCCGACACCGGCGACGACGACGCGAGACGACATGACATCCTCCACAACTTTACAGATAGACATTTTCTATCCCACGGGACATATATTTACGCCATCGCCCTGTCAAGAAAGTTCTAGTCAGCCTATGCGTTCCCAACCGGACACCCTGGATCCCTCGCCCTGGATGCCATTTGAGACACGCAAGCGGGCCCGCGACGAAAAGCGGGTCGCGCTGCTCAGAACGGCTGTCCGGTTATTTCTCGAGGAAGGTTATCACCGTACCCCACTCAGCAAGGTCGCGGAGCGGCTCAACATCACCAAGATGGCGCTCTACAACTATTTCGGCAGCAAGGAAGAGATCCTGGCCGAACTATTTCGCCTTGGCAGCGAGCAGTACGAAGCGGGCTTCACCGCCGCGGAAAGCATGAAAGGTGATGGCTTGACGAAGTTGCGTCAGCTCATCCGCGCCTATGTTGCCATCGTGACCGATGATTTCGGCATGTGCTTCGCGCGAATCGATGACCGGGAACTCTCGGACGAGGCTCGCATCGCGGTCCGGCGCGCTAAGCGATGCTATGACTCAACCTTTAGGGCACTCATTCGTGCCGGGATCGCCGATGGCTCGATCCGGCCTTGCGATCCAAAGCTGGCGGCTTTCGTGATCATCGGTGCGCTTAACGGTATCGCCGACTGGTATCGGGCCGATGGCGCGCTTTCACCAGATATCTTGGGCACAGAATTCGCTTTACGCCTGACAGAAGGCTACGCGATGCAGAGGCCGGAGCAACCATAACAACAATAGGAACCGCAATGTTCGCTGCACCGGGGATGAGCACGACCTATGGCCTACACCGCGCCCTGCTCCTCAACGGCGCGGGCACGGCGACAATGTTCCTCGATCAGCGTCGCAGTTGGGGCGAAATCGGCGAACGGGTCGCCCGTTTCGCGGCGGCAATCCTTGAACTCGGCGTTGCGCGAGGTGACCGTGTCGGCGTGCTGATGCTTAACCAGGATCGCTATCTGGAACTCTACCTCGCGATCGCCTGGGCCGGAGCGGTCATTGTTCCGCTGAATATCCGTTGGAGCGTGATTGAAAACGAAGACGCCTTAAGAGATTGCAGGCCCAAGCTGCTTGTCGTCGATTTGGCGTTTGCCGAAATGGGTGTCGAGCTTTCCAACCGAATTGACGGCTTGGCGCTCATCTATGCCGATGATCCACCGGCCGCTGCGCTGCCGCCGGGAACCTTGAACTACGAAGCGTTGATCGCCGCGACAGAACCCGTAGAGGATGCGCGCGCCGCCGAAACGGACCTCGCCGGCATCTTCTACACGGGCGGCACGACCGGGCGATCCAAGGGCGTGATGCTTAGCCACCGCAACCTGATGAGCAATGCGCGCAATGCGGCTGGCGAATGGGGACGGATCGACAATCCAGTCTATCTGCACGCGGCCCCGATGTTCCATCTCGCCGATGCGGGTGCGATGTATGGGCACCTGATCACCGGAGCCGCCCATGCCGTTATCCGCAACTTCTCAGCTGATGCGGTGGCCGAAGCCATCGATATGTTCAAAGTGACCGACACCCTGCTCGTGCCGACGATGATCCAGATGGTCGCCGATAACCCAGGGCTCGAGCGCTATGATGTCTCGTCGCTGCGACGCATCAATTACGGCGCCTCCCCCATGAGCGAGGCTGTGCTCGACCGCGCGATGGCAAGGCTGCCGGGTGTCGAGTTCCTGCAATCCTATGGCATGACCGAATTATCGCCGATCGCCTGCTTCCTGCCCTGGAAGGATCATATCGGAGAGGCCCGCGCGAAGGGCCGCCATCGCTCGGGCGGCCGCCCCACGACCGGCGTCGAGGTGCGTATCGTCGACACCTTGGACACACCTCTTCCCGTCGGCGAGATCGGCGAAATCGTCGCGCGCGGCGACACGGTCATGATGGGTTACTGGGAGCGACCCGAAGAGACTGCAAAGGCTGTGATAGATGGCTGGATGCACACGGGCGACGCCGGTTATCGCGACGCAGACGGCTATTTCTATGTCGTCGACCGCCTCAAGGACATGATCATTTCCGGCGGCGAGAATATCTATTCGGTAGAGGTGGAGCGCTGCCTCGCGCAGCATCCCGCCGTCGCACAATGCGCGGTCTTCGGCATTCCCGACCCTAGATGGGGCGAAGCGGTGCACGCCACGGTGATGAAAAAATCCGGCACCGAAGTCACGGCAGACGAGTTGATCACCTTCTGCAAGGACCGCATTGCCGGCTACAAATGCCCGCGCAGTGTCACCATCCAGGCGGAACTTCTGCCGATGTCGGGGGCCGGAAAGATCCTGAAGCGCGAGATGCGCAAGCCCTACTGGATGGAAACCAGTCGCGGGGTTAATTAAGCGGGCTTATGGCGCAACCCATCCATGACGATCTGGATAAAAATCGTCGCCAACTCGTCACTGCTGATACGGCCATCGGGCGAGTACCAGCGCGGCAGCCAATTGAGAGCACCGATCAAGAAGAACTCCGCGATTTTTGGCTCAGTCGTTACAATGCTACCATCGGCCACGCCATCGGCGATGAACTTCTGAACCTTCGTATCGACGATGCGGGACAATCGTCGGACCTCGTTACGTCGGGGCTCCGGAAGTGCCGAGATATCCGCGATCAACCACGACGAACCATTACGCCCGGCCAATGTCTGAAACTGCAGGCGCAGGAAGTGCTCAAGCTTCTCGGCACCGCTGCCGCCGCATTGCTCGGCCTGCTCGGCGATCAGTCGACCATCATTGACCGCGTGCAGCATGCATTCATAGAGAAGGTCGGCCTTGTTCTTGAAGTAGTGGTAAAGGGTCGCCTTGTTGAGGCCCAGTTCGGCAGCAATCTTATCAAGCGAGGTAGCGTGAAAGCCTCGGCGATTGAACGCGCTGATCGCCGTCTGGACCATGACAAGCTTGCGCTTCTCGAACTGATCGCCGCGATCGAAGGCGGGATGCAGGGGCGGACGGGCCGTCTTTCCCGGCACGCGCTTGACCAAAGTCATCTCAATGGATCGCCGCGAACATGATGCCGGCCTCGGTCGCATCGGCGGCATCGAATTCCTCGACGATACGGCCCTGGCGCGCGACCAGGATACGATCGGCGACGACCAGAACCTCAGGCAGATAAGACGAAATCACGACCACCGCCTTGCCCTCGCTGGCAAGTTGCCGGATCACCTGATGTATTTCCGGAATAGCACCGACATCGACGCCCCGCGTCGGTTCATCGAAGAAGATGACTGAGGGTTCCTGGACCAGCGATTTCGCGACAACCACCTTTTGCTGGTTACCGCCTGAAAGCTCGATCACCTTGGCATTTCGGCTCAGGGTCCTGACCTTGAGACGATCCATCAACGCACCGGCGATGCGGCGGCGCTCACTCGCCTTTGTCAACCAGCGATAGCCAAGCCGTGTGGCGAGGCGGCCAAGGTAAATGTTCTCCTCGATCGTCATCGTTTCGAAGAAGCCGTTTATCTTGCGATCTTCGGTTATGTAGACGATGCCATCGTCGATTGCCTGCGTCGGGGTTCGATAGCGGACCGGGCGACCCCTCAGGTAAACATGACCGCCGTTGATCAGGTTGCGCTTGAACGCGCCACAGATGACCTTGGCCGTCTCCGTCCGACCGGAGCCGATGAGGCCTGCGATTGCCACGACTTCGCCGGCATAAAGGGTGAAGGACATATTCTTGACGATCTCCCCCATTGTCAGGTTCTCGACGCTCAACACCTTTTCGCGTGGGCGCCCGTCGATTGGCACCGCGCGAGCCGTCGCCGGTGCCTTGGTCACGTCTCTGCCTACCATGTGATGGACGAGTTGCTCGCGCGAGAGCGACGCCGCTGCTGCTGTGATAACCTTCCGTCCATCCCGCAGCACGGTGATGCGATCAGAAATCTGCAGCGCTTCTTCCAAGGCGTGACTGATAAAGACGATGGCAATGCCCTGATCCCGCAGATCGCGGATGAGCTGAAAAAAGTGCACAATCTCTTCGGGTGTCAGGCTCGCCGTCGGTTCGTCGAAGATGATCGCCCGCGCCTTCTGGTTTGCCGCGCGGGCGATCTCAACCATCTGCCGCTGCGCCGTGCCGAGGGTCGAAACCAGCGCGGAGGGTTCGACATGGAAGCTTAAGGACTGCAATTGCTGCTGCGCCTTGATATTCAACTGGCGGAAGCTGTTGATCAGCTTCTCGGCGCCAAGCTCGATATTCTGGCCAACGGTCATCGTCGGCACCAGACTCGACTCCTGGTAGACCATCGAGATCCCGGCCTTGAGGGCATCGCCCGGTCGCGCGAAACGGACCTGACGACCTTCGACGAAATACCTGCCGGAGGTGAGCGGGATGGCTCCGGCGATGGCTTTGCAAAGCGTCGACTTGCCTGCCCCATTCTCACCGACCAGGGCATGGACCTCGCCTGGATAAAGATCGAAATCGACGCCTTCGATTGCGTGGACCCCGCCATAGATCTTGCTGCCTGCTTCGATCCGGATAAAGGGCGTGCGATCGCTCATGACCGGTCTCCAAGAGGATGCTGAAGCAGGCACGCGCCGCCCTTTGACGCGACGAGCAACCGATCCCCAGTCACCCGAACAGCAGTGATTCCGTGATGGCGTCCGCCAACCCGGCTGTGCAGGCTCTCCAACACCTCGCCTTCAGTCGAAAGGCGAGCGACGAGGCCGTAGGAGCGCGCCGGCGCCCAGGGCTTGATGATGCCGAGCTTACGGATTGCGCCACCTTGCAATGGCTCGAGATAGCCGCCCGTCGCCCGCAGGCTCGGCGCAATCCAGAGGTCTGGATCAATCGTCGCCATCATCTCACGACGGTATTTGTCCTCCTCAAGCACCAGTTCCACGAGTTGGGTTCTCAGCGCGAACAGGGCAAGCCACAAACCCCCGCCCGGTGCGGCGGTGAGGCGGCCCGGATATCCCGGAAAATTGGGAGTAAAGCTTCGGGGACCTGCCCCTCCGGCCAGGGGATAGGCGATAAGACGATGCTTCCAAGCCTCGGCGACCAGAAGTTCCCGGCCATTGGGCGCGGCCAACACCCCGCTGGGCCATGCAAGATCATCGGCAATGACCCTGGACCTTGAAAGATCGGGCGCCGCCAGGATAACACGTCCGTGGCTGTTGCGTTCCATCAGATCGCGACACCAATCGCTGGGGAGATGCCTTATCGACCCCTCGGCGACCGCGATCTCGCCATTCGCCAGGACGGCGATGGCGGTTGGACACCGCAACGGCACCCCCGCCGCGCTCTCAAGGCGGGCGATCTCCCGCCCGTTCTCGATCAAGACAACACCCTGACCGGAAATACCGGCGTAGAGCCTGCCGGAAGCAAACGCCAACGCGCCGACGTCACAGCCGAACCTGGCAAAAACCTCGTGAATAGTCCAATCCGAGCCAGAAAGACGAAGGATCTCCTGTCCACTGGAAATATAGACCTCGCCATCCCCGCCAACCGCAATATCGTCGCAAGCCGGGATTGCGTCACCGATCTGGTCAAGCGCTTCCAGACGGTTATCCGGTCGGAATGGCCCGTCCAGCATCGGGATGGCGTGACGGTCGCGATCGGGAAAGAGCAGGGCCTTCAGATTGGCATAGAGCTGATCGAACATCGCGTCTCAGCCCCCTCGCCCAGCGACAGTCGGCTTGGCCTGCCCCCAATACGAATTATTTCCCGTCCAGTTTGGATCGGCGCCCGGCAATTTAACCCGCCCGATCCGATTGTTTTCAAGCCCCCCGATATAGAGGTAGCCCTTATGCTCTCGCATCGAGGTCACCGTCGAATGCTTGAGCCCACCAGGGTCCCACATTGATTCCAGGGCGTTGCCGGCCTCGTCGAACTTGATGATGCAGCCGTTGTTGATACCGGGATAAATCCATTCGTCAGGCGGGGCCTTCTTGATCATCCGCAAGCGAAAATCAGGATGACGCATGGCAAGATCGAAGGTCGGGGAACGGATGCCCACCAGCGCCAGCCAATAACCGCCATCGGAAGAACGGTTAATATTGTCAGGATAGCCGGGGAGATTATCGACGAAGACCTCGACCTTGCCCTCCATGGGCCCGTCGATCCACAAGCGGTAGATGGCGCAAAGCCAGGAGGACGCAAACAGCACGGATTTGCCGTCATGCGCCGTGCAGACGCCATTCGGAAAGACCACGTCCTTCAAAACCGTGTAGGTCTCATCTTCCTCGGGATCGTAGCAGATCATCCGGCCATTGCCCCGACCCTCAAGACCATCCATGTTCCAGGAGTGCATCTCGTAACGGATGGTGGCCTCACTGAAAAAGATGCGTCCATCGGGCGCAATATCGAGATCATCGGCAAGACGTAGCCGCGAATCATCGTTGAGCTTGTTCCAACTGCGCTCGGTCTCGTCCGTAATCTTGTAGACCTCACCTGTTGGCCGGACACCGTATAGCCCCATGCCACCGACGCAGACGATCAGATTGCGGTCGCGGTCGAACGCCATTCCAAGCGGTCGACCGCCAATCCGGGCAAAGACTTCGCGAC
>CAIXXC010000459.1 GCA_903923205.1 uncultured Rhodospirillales bacterium
CATCGGGCGCAAGGCTGCGTGGTTAGCGTTGAAAGCGTTCCATGTCAGAAGCTCAGGTCCTGATTTCAGCCAATACAACACTCCCGGAACTGCGTTCGCTTCTGGCATCGCCCGAGCTTTGCGATACGCTGACGATCGATACTTTGCTCCAAGCGTCGGAAATCGCCTATGTCGCGTCCGATTATGGAATAGCGGTCTCATTCATGGAACTGGTCGTGGCAAGGGAGCCAAATGTCGCCGCATATTGGGTTCGGCTTGGCTATTGCGCGAAGCTCGGGGGGAATCTGGGGATCGCGGAGAAGGCGTTTATGTCCGCGATCGTCGCCTCGCCGGAAATGGATCATAGCTATACTGAGTTGAGTGCGCTCCGGGCGGAATGTGGCAATATCGGCGGTGCGGTTGCCATTTTGATCGAGCAACGAAAGGCGTGCGGTTATTCCGAGGCTCTGCAATCCAGAATCGTTTCGTTGCTCGGTCGGCAAGGTCGCTTTTCCGACGCGCTGAGGGAACTGAGGATCTTGCTTGAACGCGATCTGCCGCATGAGAGCGCGTTTCGGATGTTCATGGAATTTTCGGAGCAATCGGGCCGGGTTGCCGAGGCGGTGGGCGCCGCTGAACGATTGAGTACGCTGTATCCGACTTGGGGCAATAGCCTGGCGTTGGCGCAGATCTTGTGTCGTGTTGGCAGATACGAAGAAGCCCTTCCGGTCCTCGTCGAAGTGTCAGAGCGGATCGACCCGCCACAAAGCGAGGTTTATCGGCTTTTAAGCCGCGCTTCTGTCGAGGCAGGGCGTATGCGGGAAGCGCTTGAATACGCAATCCGGGCGACCGAAATCTCTCCGGACATGCCGATTTGCTGGCACGAAGCAGCCGAACTCGCAAAACGGATGGGAAGAACCGATCTCGCGCTGGAATTTATCGGCCGTGCGCTCGCTCTCGATACTGAAAATCTCCATCTTATGATGGTGAAGGCAGAGATGCTTACCTCAGTTGGGCGGGTTCGCGAAGCTTTGCTCATATTGGATGCGGCGACGGAGTTTCACCCAGGCAACCCAAGGCTACAGAACATGCGGCTGGAGTTGCTCGGAGGGCCTGGGGAAGGAACGCCCGCTTCGGTGGGTGGTATCCAGCTTCTGCCCTTGCCGGTATCTCGCCGTCGACGCTTGGAGAATGGACGCGATAAATCCAACGGAGTGGCCACGTTCTTGAACGGGTTGAAGGTGGAACTGCGGGTCATCTACGCCTTGGTGATGCGTGAACTCTCCCATCGGGCGGAACGCTCCCGCTTCGGCCCGCTCGCGGCGGTGATCGAACCCCTGATGCAGATCGTGATGCTGGGGCTCGTTCTCTCGATATTTAATAGCGGACTCCCGCCGATCGGGACGTCGTTGTTCTTTTTCTACTCCACCGGGGTCTTGCCCTTTTATCTTCTCCTGCACATCGTCAATCACACGCAGAATCTGTATTCCGAACAGCAGGCATTGCTGAGCGTGCCCCGTATAAAACGGCTCGATCTCGCGATCGCCGCCTGCCTGGCCGAGCTGTTGGTCGGGGCGATGACGACGACTGTGGTCTATCTTCTGTTTTTTGGCCTGGGATACGGGGAGGGTCGCAGTAATATCATACAGGCCGTTTATGCCTACGCTGCGGTGTGGCTGTTTGCTTCCGGGGTCGGACTGATTGGAGCGGCTATGAGCTCGATCACGACGCTGTGGGCAAAATCTTGGCAAACCATTCAGCGGGTTCTTTACTTTATATCCGGCGTATTTTTCATCCCGCAAATGATGCCGGATTGGGCGCGGGAGATTTTGATCTGGAATCCGCTTCTTATTGGGATTGAGTGGTTCCGAACAGGTTTTTTTCAAAACTATTCCCCACCCTGGATCGATAAGCCGTACCTCCTGATGGTCTCCTTTGCCATGATTTTGGTCGGGGTTAGCCTGGAAAGGGTACTACGCCGCAAGACGAGGAGCGCCTATTGATCCGTCTTGAAAGGGTCTCCAAGGCCTACACGCTCAGAGATAACTCAAAACATGTCGTACTCGACGACGTATCTGTTGTCTTCCCGGCCGAGAGCCGGGTTGGTATTATCGGGATGAATGGTGCGGGAAAGTCGACGTTACTTCGCTTATTAGCGGGTCGCGAAAGCATTGATCGAGGTCGGATTATACGCGACGGCAGGGTCTCATTCCCCCTCGGATTCACGGGAACGTTCGAGCCTCATGAAACAGCGCGCGAAAACATCCGCTTCCTGGCTCTGATCTACGAAATGGATTGTGAGGAGGTGACCACGTGGATTGCGGACTTTGCCGAACTCGGGCGTTACTTCGATATGCCGGTTGCGACCTATTCATCGGGGATGTTTGCCCGACTTGCTTTCGCAACGAGTTTCGCGTTCGATTTTGATGTCTACCTTGTAGATGAGTCGATTGAAGTCGGTGACGAGCGTTTTCGGCGCAAGTGCAATGCAGCATTCAGTCAACGTCTGCGGTCAGCGTCCTTGATCATGGTCTCGCAAAATGTGCATACCATTCGGGAGTATTGCGATCATGCCGTCGTGCTCCACAATGGCAAGCTGACGACGAATTTAGCTATTGACGAGGCAATAGACATCTACGAGAGCATCCTACGGAACTTCAGAGTCGAAACGAGATGACACTCAATTCAGTCACCGCCTCCGGCAGGCTCGATCGCGGCGAGGCGGGTGGCCAGATCGCTCCTGTGTCGGACAACGACCGTATGGTCGCGACGCTCGATCTTCTTGCCGGCGGGCCAGTTCCGCCGAGCTCTCAGTCGGGTCGATTGGCGCGGATCGCTCGGTGGATTTGGTTCGTCGTCGTCGTGATTGTGCCTTCTGTCTCTGCGATCATCTATTACGGCTTTATCGCCTCTGACCAATATATCTCTCAGTTTAGGTGCGTCGTCCAAAGCGGCGATCCGGCCCGGAGTGTCGAGGGCGGATTGGCAGCGCCGTCATCGAACGCTGGCGCCTCGTTACTTGCGCTCAATTCCAACATTGTCGTGCAATATATCAAGAGCCCCACAATATTTGATGCACTAGGAAAGCAACTGGATTGGAAGAAGATATATGCTTCTCCGAGCGTTGATTTCCTCTCTCGTTTGCCTTCGGATGCCTCAGAAGAAGAAAAGGAAAAATATTGGGGCGAGCACGTGACGCCGTTCTTCGATCAGACCACGGGGACTATCAGCGTTAGTGTTCGTGCCTTCACGCCGGACGACGCGCTCGCTATTTCCTCTGGAATTATCAAGCTAGCGGACGCGCTCATGAATGGTGTTACGCGTCGGCTTCGGGGCGACGCAGTCATGGCGGCCGATGAAGATGTGGCACGCGCAGCCAGCCGGGTACAAGAGACCCGCGAGAAGATTTTCCAAGCCCGGATCATGGATGCGCGCATTGATCCTGTGAAGGAATCCGCGTCTGACATCGCCCTGATTGGAAAATTGCGTGACTCCTTGGCTCAGTCCGAGGCGCAATTGAGCACATATCTCAGTATGGCCAGCGATTCTCCGATTGTGCGCATCCTCAAGACCCGGATCGCCGTTTTGAAGAGCCAGATTGCGGCGACGCAACGAGCGTTAGTGGCTCCGAGCTCTGGTGGTGCAGTCGAGAAGAGCGTCAATGGCAGCCTCAGGGATTTCGAGGCGCTGCAAAGTCAACTGGATTTGGACGAAAAATACTACGGTGCGACTCTGAACTCACTTGAGTTGGCGCGATCGACAGCCGAGCGGCAAGCCACCTATCTCTCGGTTTTCGTGCAGCCCAATTTGCCGGAAATGGCGACCTATCCCAAGCGCGGCGAGTCGGTATTGTTGATCGTTCTTGCTAGCCTCGGCGTATGGATTTTGAGCCTCATCATGTATCATTCTGTACGCGAGCACATCTGAACCTGGATTCGTCTCCGATTAGATCACGAGTTCGATCAGCGATGGGCCAGACCGCCTCAGACTCGCAGCCAGGAGTTCGTTGAGTTCATTGATGTTGGTCGCGCGGTCTGCCGGAACACCCATGCCACCCGCCAGTTGACACCAGTCGAGCGCCGGGTTGGAGATGTCCATCATATCCAGTGCGGTGCGACCGGGATTGGCTCCGACGCCGGCGAGTTCGCCGAGCAGGATCGCGTATTTGCGGTTTGCGAGAATGATAGTTGTGACATCAAGCCGCTCACGCGCCTGTGTCCATAGGCCCGCAAGGCTATACATGGCCGAACCGTCGGCCTGCAGGGCGATGACGCGCCGCCCGGGCGCCGCGATGGCGGCCCCCACCGCCATCGGTATGCCGTCGCCGATCGAACCGCCTGTGAGCATCATCCAGTCATGCGGCGGGGCCGCGTGGGTGCCGGGAAAGAAGCCTCGGCCAAAAGAGATCGCCTCGTCGATGATGATCGCATTCTCCGGCATCAGGGCCGCCAGGGACTGCGCGACCTTTTCGGGCGTTATCGCGCCATCGGGGCAAGTCGGGCGCGGCCCCGGATCTGCGGGGGCGATATCCGGCGCGTCCAGGGTTTCTGCCAATGCGGCGAGCGTCAGAGCAGCGTCCTGCTCGGGCGTGCTGAGAACAAGAACGTCGCAGCCTTCAGGCTCCAGCGCCCCGCGTTTGCCAGGATAGGCGAAGAACGAGACCGGCCGTGTCGTGTTGACGAGGATCAGTTGCTCTATGCCGGCGAAGGCGGCGAAGCCCTGATCGATCGGATAGGGAATACGCTCGATTTGAACCCTGCCTCGACCCCGAGGAAGTCTCGCCGGGGAGCGCTCCAGCAGCAGCTTTGCGCCGGTATGGCGTGAGATGCTCCAGGCGGCGCGCAGAGGCGTCTCCGCCATCGCGGCACCGCCGATCAGCAACAGTGTCGGCCTGCCGTTGCGAAGGAGTCTTGCCGCTGCAGCAATCGCGTCCGACGCGGCGACTTCGGGTGCTGTGGGCGGGGCGGTCCCGGCGACTACGCCGCCTTCCTCCCAGGCAGTATCCGCGGGTAATATCAAGGTCGCGACCTGTCCGGGAAATTGCCGCGCCGCAGCGATCGTCGCGGCCACGTCAGTCCCAACCGAAGCCGCTGACTCTGTCCGCCGGATGAAGGCGCTCGATGCGGCGGCAAGGCCCTCGACATCGGCCGTCAAGGGCGCATCTAGAGGGCGATGATAGGTAGCATGGTCGCCAACGATATTGACTATGCCTGAGCGCGCTCGCCGAGCATTGTGCAGGTTGGCGATGCCATTGGCCAAGCCCGGTCCACAATGGAGCAACGTCGCGGCCGGTTTGCCTGTCATGCGGTAATAGGCATCAGCCGCTCCGGTTACGACGGTTTCGTCGAGACAGAGGACACACCGCATTCCCGGTATCCGGTCCAGCGCGGCGACGAAATGCATCTCGCTGGTGCCTGGATTGGCAAAGACCGTATCGATCCCGGCCTGGAGGAGGGTGTGGACCAGACTTTCCGCGCCGTTCATGAGCTTCGCCTTCTAATGAAGAAATCAACATATACCGAGGAGTGTAAAGAAGTGTGTCCGTTGCGCAACTCTCTCTCCAGGATTTCGGTACCCCCCGACGGGGCGATCGCCTAAGGTCGCTGAAATTCCAATGGAGAAGAAGAATGAGGCTGGCAGGAAAATTGGCGGTGATCACCGCCGCC
>CAIXXC010000460.1 GCA_903923205.1 uncultured Rhodospirillales bacterium
CCTCGTGCCGTTCCTTTCGTCGAATACCTGACCAGATTGGCGACGATCTGGTCAGGCCGAAGATGGGTATCGCGTGCGATGCCACCCCTCACCCCGGGCGCTTGAACTGCTTGCCCAGCGTTAATCCCTGCCGCTGATAAGACGACCCGATCGGGGTTCCGTAGAGCTTATCCGGTCTACCCGTCAGTCGTTCATAGATCAGGCGGCCGACGATCTGGCCGTCTTCGATCAGGAAAGGGACCTCGTGGGAGCGCACCTCGAGGACCGCGCGGCTGCCGCTGCCGCCGGTTTCGGCCCAGCCGAAGCCCGGATCGAAGAAGCCTGCGTAATGGACGCGGAATTCGCCCACAAGCGTGTCATAGGGCAGCATCTCGGCGGCGTAATCGGGGGGGACGACGACCGCCTCCTTTGAGGCCAAAATGTAGAAATCCTGGGGGTCTAGGACCACGCCATCCTCGCGCGCATGGACCGGTCCCCAGAAATCGACCGGATCGTAATGGTTGATACGGTCGAGTTCGATCAAGGCGGCATGGCGCTTGGCGCGATATCCGACAACGCCGTTCCAAGCCTCGCCGGCCAGATCGACGGTAAAGGCAAGGCCGTTCTTGATATCGGCCTCGCCGATCTCGGGTCCGTCCACAAGGCTCACGGCTTCGTGCAGGCGCTTCAACTCCGCATCGCTTGGTTGCGGCGAGCCGCGCCGGACGCGCAACTGCATCAACCGCGTGCCCTCGCGCACCTTGACGGCAAAGGCGCGGGGGGAGATTTCGGCGTAGAGCGGGCCACGATAACCTTCGCGCACCCGATCAAATTCCGGGCCGTTATCGGTCAGCAGGCGCGAGAACAGGTCGAGCCTTCCGGTTGAGCTTTTCGGGTTGGCAATCGCGCTCATCCGCTTGCGCAGGGCCAGGGATTCGAGCAGCGGCACGATATAGACGCAATTACGCTCGAACACCGCGCCCTTGGTCAGATCGAGCGTGTACATCGCATAGCGCTCAAGTTTCTGTTCGACCGTGCTGTTGCGGCCGGGCAGAAAACTCGCGCGGACCCGATAGGCGATCGGTCCAAGGCGGAGATCAAGGCTGGCTGGTTGGATCTGATCCTGGTCGAGCGGTGCTGCGAGCAGGATTTCCCGGCCCTGCTCGACCATCTCGCGCAGGGATTGGGAAGGCAGGATGCCGGTGGTGCGTTCGCCGTCGCTGTCGCTGGCGATATCGGGGGTATCTGTCGTCATGAGATCGGTTTTACTCGACCGTCACGCTTTTGGCGAGATTGCGTGGCTGATCGACATCGGTGCCTTTTAGCACGGCGACATGATAGGCGAGCAACTGCAGCGGCACGGCGTAGAGGATGGGCGCCACAAAGGGATCGCAGGAGGGCAGCACGAAGCTCGCCATCGGTTTATCGCCGAGGCTATTTACACCCTCGGCATCGGAAAGCAGGATCACCTGACCGCCGCGCGCCATCACTTCCTGGGTATTCGAGATCGTCTTCTCGAACAGCGCCGAGGGTGGGGCAACGACGATCACAGGCATATGCTCGTCGATCAACGCGATCGGTCCATGCTTCATCTCCCCGGCGGCGTAGCCTTCGGCATGGATATAGCTGAGTTCCTTGAGCTTCAGCGCACCCTCAAGTGCCAGGGGATAAGCGGTGCCGCGGCCGAGATAAAGCACATCGCGAGTTTCGACGAGGTGTCGGGCCAGTGTGGCGAGCAACGACGCATCACCAAGGACCTGGCTGATCAGCGACGGCGTCTCGGCCAGCGCGGTGGCAAGGGTCGCGACATCGTCATCGCTGAGACGGCCACGACGGTGGGCAAGCGCGAGGACAAAGCATGCCAGGACTGCGAGCTGCGCCGTGAACGCCTTGGTGGAGGCAACCCCGATTTCGGGACCGCACAGGGTATTGAGCACGGCATCGGATTCGCGCGCCATGCTGCTTTCCGGCTGATTGACCAGCGAGACAATCTTTTGTCCCAACACCTTCGCATGACGCAAAGCCGCCAAGGTATCGGCGGTCTCTCCCGACTGCGAAATGAAGAGCGCCAAACCCTTCGGCGCCATCTCGACGACTCGGTAGCGAAATTCGGAAGCGATATCAACCTCAACCGGCAGCCGCGCCAATTGTTCGATCCAGTATTTGGCGATCATGGCCGAATGATAGGACGTGCCGCAGGCGACGATCGTGACATGGTCGAATTGGGCAAGATCGAAGGGCAACGGCGGCAGACAAATCTTCCGCGTGGCCGGATCGACCAAGGCGTTCAGGGTGTCACCCAGAACAGCCGGCTGCTCGAAGATTTCCTTGAGCATGAAATGGCGATAATCGCCCTTGCCGATCGCAGCGCCGGAAAGCGCCGTCAGTTTGATTGTCCGGGTCACGGGCTTGTCGTCGAGATCGAATATCTCGGCACCGGAGCGCCGCAAGACCGCCCAGTCGCCCTCTTCAAGATAGCAAATGCGCTGGGTCAACGGCGCCAGTGCCAGGGCATCCGAGCCGACATACATCTCGCCGTCACCGTAACCGAGCGCCAGCGGCGAACCGCGGCGCGCGCAGATCAGAATGTCGGGGTGGTCGGTGAACAGGATGGCCAAGGCAAAGGCGCCGTGGAGACGGCGCAGCGTTTGCGCAACAGCCTGCTCTGGTGTCGCCCCATTATCGAGGAAGAATGTCAGCAGCACCGCGACTGCCTCGGTATCGGTATCCGACTGAAAACGATATCCCGCGCCGGTCAGTTCGGACTTCAGCGCGGCGTAATTTTCGATGATGCCATTATGGACGACGGCGCAGCGATCTGTCGCGATGGGGTGCGCATTCCGCTCGACCGGCGCGCCGTGCGTGGCCCAGCGGGTATGCCCGATACCGACCTTGCCGCCGAGAGGTTCCACTTCCAGCCGCCGGGACAAGCTCGCAAGCTTGCCTTCGGCCCGCCTGCGCTGGATCTTGCCATCGATCAACGTGGCGATGCCCGCTGAGTCATACCCGCGATATTCGAGGCGTTTCAGCCCCTCCAGCACCAACGGGGCGGCGTCCTGAAGGCCGATCAGGCCAATGATCCCGCACATGCGCTTTAAGCCTTCCGTCCGGTGATGGCGCGACGGCTCTCGCGGAAACGGTTTGCCTGTTCCGGCTTGGTGACCTGGCGCGCGCGGCCGAGGCCGAGCGCGTTCGCCGGTAAGTCTTCGGAGATAACGCTGCCCGCCGCCGTGATC
>CAIXXC010000461.1 GCA_903923205.1 uncultured Rhodospirillales bacterium
ACCCGGACCTTTACGTTGTAATCAACAACCCGCTTGACCGCGACGATCGCTTTCATCTCAAACGTCCCCAATCCTGTTCAGCATATCACTCAAACTCGACGATAATCTGGTCCGAACCCGGACCGTGACAAGTCCAGCACAGCCGGAATCGTCGCAGGCCCAAATAATATCAACTCACCGCAAGTGCAGCACGGTGATGCTGCTTTACCGGGCTTCATTAAGACGTGTCACGCGTTCCCATACTCGTCCCGACCGGATATTTAAGATCTTGAATATCCCTATGAAAATCTCAATGGGTGCCTGCAGCACATCACTCGGTGCCGTCCAGCGGGATTGACATCTCCTGCTCGATTCCCGAAATTGATTGTGCAATTGCACGACGTTGACACTTCAAAGACGGCCTTCTAGGCCGGGAGAAACCGATTGACCACCGTGGCGACGACACCTGCTGCCGAACCGCTCCCCGCGCCCGCGAAGCGCTCCCGCGGCCGCCCCGCCCACCTCGTACCTTCCGAAATTTATCAGACCCGTCGTGATGAAATCCTGAAGGCGGCGAAGGAAATCTTTGCCTCCAAAGGTTATGGCGAAACTTCGCTTGATGATGTTGCCCGCGCCATCAATCTCAGCAAGCCCACCCTCTACTACTACTTCCCCTCGAAGGCCCATCTGTTCTACCGCCTTGCCGCCATCCGCACCGAGGAAGGCCTGATCGGGCTTGCCGAGATTGCCAAGATCCCGGATGCGCGAGCCCGGCTTGAGGCACTGATCCGGTTTCAGGTCGAACGCGTGGCAGGCGATATGCAGTTCTATCGCTATTTCTTCGACCATCGCCCGCCGCTACATAACAAGCGCCTGAAGGCCGAGGTGAAGGAAAAGTTGCAACAATACTCGCAATATTTCTATGACGCCGTCCGCCACGGCATCGAGTCAAAGGTGATCCCTCCGGTCGATGAATTCATGGCAACCCAAGCCATCTTCGGTGCGACCTACTGGATGTACAAATGGTACGATCCGGAAAAATACACCGTGGATCAGGCGGTTGACCATTTTCTGTCGCTTCTCCACCTGCAACCCGCGCCACCCGCCTGAGATTTATCGACGGCGCCGGGGCTAGAGGCCGCGCGATATCAACTCCCGCATGATCTCCGATGTGCCGCCGTAAATGCGCTGCACCCGCGCATCGGCATAAAGCCGGCAGATTTCGTATTCACGCATAAAGCCATAGCCGCCGAAGAACTGCAGGCATTGGTCGACCACGCGACCGTGCATTTCCGAGCACCAAAGCTTGGCAATCGACGCCCCTTCATTGGTCAAGGCACCTCGGACATGCTGTTCCAAGCACTGATCCACGAAAGCCCAGCCAACAGCCAGGTCGGCCTTCAGGTCAGCAAGTTTGAACTTGGTGTTCTGGAAATCCATGACTGTCTTGCCGAACACGGCGCGGTCCTTGACATAGGCGCAGGTGATATCGTGCGCCTTCTGCGCCGCGCCCATCGAGCTGATCGCAAGGCTGAGACGCTCCTGCGGCAACTCACTCATCAACGCACCGAAACCGCCACCATCCGCACCGAGCAGGTTAGAGACCGGGATCCTCACCTCGTCGAAGAACAATTCCGACGTATCCGCCGAATATTGGCCAAGCTTGTCGAGATTCCGTCCGCGACGGAAACCGGGGCGATCCGCCTCCACAAGGACCAGACTCATCCCGCGCGCGCCGGGCGCTTCATTGGTCCGTGCGACCAGGATAACGAGATCAGACCACTGCCCGTTCGAGATAAAAGTCTTCTGCCCGGAGACGACGAAGTGGTCGCCATCACGCACGGCGCGGGTACGAATTCCCTGGAGATCACTGCCCGTCCCCGGCTCGGTCATCGCGACAGCCACCACGGTTTCGCCAGTGATCATCCGGGGTAGCCATTTTGCCTTCTGCTCGGGCGTACCATAGCTAAGGATATACCCAGCGCAGACATCGCTGTGGACCGCCAGATCGGAGGCCGGCCCGGCATAACCGGCATAGGACATTTCCTCGACGACGATGGCGTTGTGGCGAAACGTGCCGCCAGCGCCGCCGAATTCCTCGGAGAATTGCGGGCAGAGGATTCCCGCCTCACCGCTCTTCTGCCAGAAGCTGCGATCAACGATGCCATTCTCCTCCCAGGCGGGGAAATAGGGCGTTACTTCCTTGTCGATGAAGCGTCTCACGGAATCCCGGAACATCGTGTGATCGCTATCGATATCCTGACGTTTCAGCTGCATTTCAAGACTCCTGCGGCCTAGCCGCGTAACGCATTGCCCAAGCATCCTTGAGCTCATTCGCGACCACGTCGCGGTAGGATGCGACGAGTTCCGCCACAATCTCGGCGACGCTGGAAACCCGTTCGACCATCCCGACACATTGTCCGGCGCCATGAATATTCTTCCAGGGCTTGGCGGGGTTCATGACATCGGAGAAATCGACCTTGCCAACCGCACCGAAATCTTCTTCCCGAAAGCCTGCTTCCAAAAGACTTTCACGCAGCCAATTCGCCAGCACCCCCGTGACGACACGGGTCGCGACGACGCCCTCTATATTGGCCCTGACCACTAGGTCGCGGT
>CAIXXC010000462.1 GCA_903923205.1 uncultured Rhodospirillales bacterium
CGCCAAGAATTTCAAAACTCTGCAAATTAGCAAACAGACACTGGCCTACCAAGCCGCGATGACACAGGCTCAAGCAGAAGATGCGGCGGCCCGCGTTCGCACGGACCGCGCCGTTCGGGGTGCGCAACGAGACGCCGCCAGACCGGATATGCCGGACGCAGAATAATCGCGATCGCGATAGCGACTTGGTTGGAGGGCTAGGTCGCCAGCGTCCATGCCTCGCTTTCGTCGTCCGAGGCTGGGCCGTCATGGTCAATGATCTGGGGATTCTGCGAGGTCAAATTCTGCCTTGAGACGCTCCGATGCCGAATCGGCGTCGTGCGTCTGTCATGATTTCACGGGCAGCGGAAACGCCTTCCACCAACTCGATCAGGCGTACCGATCGGAATATCGCCTGTTCCGCCTGATCACGTTCCAGTTTCGCACCACCGGCACCTCGCCGGAACATCTCGTCGATCCGGTCCAGACACGCACGCCGAATCGAAAGAACGGCCCGATCTGCAGCATCCCTCAGACCGACGGTAGTCGCCGTCTTGAGTGAAACCGAAAGCGCAAACGCATGATTTTCCGCCGCGCGCAGCGTATCGTTTGAGGCGCCATCGATGAGCGCTGCGGTTATACCGTCCGTCGCCGGTTCGATTATTCGATTTTGCAGGGTGTCGCGGATCCGCGCCTCAAGCCCCAACGAGCGCGCAGCCAACTCGCGACGCGACGAGGGTCCAAGCGATTTTTCCATGGCGGCCAGTGTCTCGGATAGATCATTGGCCGCAATCGCCAGCGCGTCAGGCGCCAGCTTGTCAGCATCATGATCGAAGCGAGCGATCTCACTGCTGAGCCTGCCGACGATGAACTGCTCGACAACGGGTGGCACCATCTCGCCCCGTTCACGGAGCCAGGCGAAGAGCTGTGCCGGAAACTCCAGTCGAGCAGCCACAACCAAGAGAAAGCCGCGCTTCGGCAAGCCTCGTTCGGCCAGGACATGAAGCTGCTGATCGATCCATTCCGCTTCGTGATCGCCCAGATTCGGAATTGGTTTACGAGGCACGGCCCGCTTGAACGCTTCGATGACACTGGCCACCGCCATAATATCGCGGATGAGTACAGAGCGTTCTTCGGGAATACCGGAAATAGGTGCCTTATCCAGAACTTTCGCCGCGCTCTGCCAAAGCCGCTCACCAATATCGAGAAGCTGTTGTGGACGATTTACGGGGGTTCGTCGAAATTCGGTCTTCAATGGCGTCAGAGCGACACGCTCATGGCTTTCGATATGGCGCCAAAGCGGGTCAACGATCCCCCGATCAACCACCGAAAGCCCAGGCGCGCCAATGGGCGCAATAGCAAGAAGGTCTTCCAATGGTAAACACAGCGGTCGTTTCAGCGAGCGAGGCCGCTGCGGTCGCAGGACGCGGAGCCGCGGACGCGCCTCATGAATCAGACCTTCCACCGCTGGAAGCTCGCTGATAACGCCGAGGGCCTCCATCACGGCGACGAACTTTGCGTCGGAAAGCGTCGTCAGCCTTTCTTGCAACCAAGGCAACAGGTCAAGCCCGTGGGGAAGCTCCTCCAGGGACATGATTACAACTCCCTCGCCCTAAGGGCTTCCAACCGCCTGATCAGAATTCTATCAGGCTCGCCGGTCTTCCAATCCTGGTTGAGTTTGACCCATTTACCGCCCTTGCGAGCCAGCGCATTGGCGACGGGGACCGGTTCCAGTTCCTTGGCAGGAATAAATGGCAGTCGAGGCACGATATAGTCGATCGCTTCGATCCGGGCTTGATCATCGTTCGCCAGAAACCAGGTTTCGATCAATGGCTGCCATCCGTCCACAAGCCAGGCCAACCGCATTACCAGGCGACCAACAGCAGTGGCCCGCGCTTCCCAGTCGACTACGATCTGACGTGGACTACCGACCACAGCGTCAAACCGCTGAAGGGCCTCTCGGGCGATCTTGAGCGAATAGGCAGATACTTCAACAGTGAACGCCGCCTGATCCGCGCCTTCACCAAGATGTTCCATGCCCCACGTGCTTACCGCCGCCGTGAACTCCCCAAGTCGACGGACAAGACGGCGCAATCGACCATCGAACGGACTCCAGACCGTGCCAACGGGATAGGTCGCGATGCCAAGATCGGAAAGTCGCTGATCGAAAGCCTTGGCATCAAGATTAAGTCGATCACCGAACGAAAAAAATACCTCCCGGACGCGGTCCTGGCCCTCAGGCGTTCTAATATCGCGCATCAGGCTCCTGGCATGGGCCGGTTCTGCCTCCTCGATAACCTTAAGGATAAGGATGACCTGATTGAGCGCCTTAGCCTCTTCGTCATCGGCAAGCGCCTTGGCCGCACTGGCAACCACGTCGGGACCAGCAAGGCCGCTTCGCGCGACCTCCAATGCCGCCATTCGTACGGCGTGGGGATCCAGAGCCTGACGCTCTTCGACCTTTTCATGGAGCAGCACATCGTGTGACGTCAGCGTAATGACCTCGGACAGGGTGGTCCAAGGAATTACATAGGCGCCGGGGCCGCCAGAAAACTGACCGACCACAATTTCAAGCCGATCGCGCGAATTCCGGCGCACGCGCGCCATCGAGAGAGCTGGCGTTGTGAACGGAACCGTCGCGCCACGCTCCTCGAACGTCGAAGGCAACAAATGGTCCAGGCTGTTGCGGCGTATCACCGCGTTATAACCGGGATGTTGGGGGAGAATTGCCAATCGTAGTTCATATAATCGTGGCAGGCTAATCGATTATCATGCGCCATCATGTCCCCAATTTCGACGAGGACATTCCGTGTTGCTGCGCCACCAACTGCACGACATTGGATACTCGACGGCGACATAATCATACCCATTGTTCGATAAGTCGACCGAGATTAAGGGAAAGGAACGGTTTTCTCAACATCTCTTGGGCGTGGCTTCGAAAACTGGACGGTTACGCTATAACACCTTTATCGATACCCAATTCCGCGCTGGGTTCATTTCTCGAGGCTAATAAACTCTGCTTCCTCGTCCGTCGCGTAGGCCTGCACCTGCCCGGTTACCGGCGACCCGAAGCGATAGAAAGTGACGCCAACGACAGTATCCGCTGTCTCGGATCTTGTGGCCACAGGAAGCACCACACGTTCCCCGACCGCAAACGAGCCAGCGTGCCAGAAGACGCGACCGGTGTTCACCATGGCCACCCTGTCCTGAATGATTCGAAGATGGCGCGCCAAGATCAAATCACGCTGGCGACCTTGAAAATATTCGTGGGCCTTGGCCCCACGCATACCCCTCCCCAGCACCAGCAAGATCTCTTCTCCGGCAAGTTTGCCGGTCCACGTACCGTTATCAGTCTCGTATTGCCAGGCCCAAATATTGGCGAGGACACGTTTCATACTCGTGGGATCGATATCCCGCCAGCGCGGCACCTCTGAATCACCGCGGGCCTGCTCCCAGCACGATACGAACTCCTCCAGGCGAGGATCCTTAAGCCGTGATCGCAATTCGGAAAGTGACATCGCCGATCCCTGAAACACTGGGGGCCCAGATACCACAAATTGGCATCCGACGTTGGCAGAGAAATATTGCTTCCGCCGGGCGTATCCTTGCTACCGCCTGGCGCTCGCCAGCAGATCAAGGGCCACATCAGTGATCATATCCTCCTGGCCACCCACCATCTTACGGCGGCCAAGTTCGAGCAGGATCGTTCTCGTATCAAGACCGAAATCCTCGGCAGCTTTCTCGGCGTGCCGCAGGAAACTGGAATAAACGCCGGCGTATCCAAGGCTCAGCGTCTCACGATCAACCCGGACAGGACGATCCTGGAGAGGGCGGACCAGGTCTTCGGCCGCGTCCATCAGCTTGAACAGGTCTGTCCCATGGCTCCAGCCATAGACCGCCGCCGCCGCAATAAACACTTCCAGAGGTGCATTGCCGGCGCCTGCCCCCATGCCAGCGAGCGAGGCATCGACACGGATCGCACCGTTCTGAACCGCTGCAATCGAATTTGCAACGCCCAGAGACAGGTTATGGTGAGCGTGGATGCCGCGCTGGGTCTCCGGCTTCAACACACGGTCGTAGGCCTGCAAACGCGCGGCGACATCATCCATCGTCATGGCACCGCCGCTATCGGTGACATAGACGCAATGAGCACCATAACTTTCCATGAGTTTGGCCTGTTGGGCCAAATTTTCCGGCGAATTCATATGGCTCATCATCAAGAAGCCCGAGACATCCATGCCGAGCCCGCGAGCATATTCAATATGCTGCTTAGACACATCCGCTTCAGTGCAATGGGTAGCCACACGGACCGAGCGCACCCCCATCTCAAACGCGTGTTTAAGGTCATGCACGGTGCCGATCCCCGGCAGCAGCAATGTCGTCAGGACACTGTGCTCGAGCACCTCCGCCACAGCGCCGATCCAATCCCAATCGGTATGCGCGCCGAAGCCATAATTGAACGAGGAGCCTGACAGTCCGTCGCCATGAGCGACCTCAATGGCGTCAACCTCGGCCTCATCAAGCGCCTTGGCAATCGCCTTGACGTGATCGAGGCCGTATTGATGGCGGATCGCGTGCATTCCATCGCGAAGCGTGACGTCCTGGATGTAGAGCTTGGTCGTCTTCGGATCGAAAGTCATGCTGCAACCCTCCCTCGCATCCGCAGCGCGATCTTTTCGGCGGTCTTGAGCGCCGCCGAGGTCATGATGTCGAGATTGCCGGCGTATGCGGGCAGGTAATGTGCCGCCCCCTCGACCTCTAGGAAAACCGAGACCTTCAGGCCGACAAATTCCTCGTTCATCTCGGGAATTCGCAAAGGACGGTTATTGCCGATGCGCTCGAATTGCACGGCCTGCTTTAGACGGTAGCCGGGGACATATTTTTGTACCTCGGACACCATCGCCTCCACCGACGCAGCGATCGCGGCCTGATCAGCCGTGTCGGTCAAACAATAGACCGTGTCGCGCATGATCAACGGTGGCTCAGCCGGGTTGAGAACGATGATTGCCTTGCCGCGCCGGGCGCCACCGACACTCTGGATAGCCAGGGATGTCGTCTCGGTGAATTCGTCGATATTGGCGCGCGTGCCTGGTCCCGCCGATTTGGACGAGATCGAGGCGACGATTTCGCCGTAATGAACCTGGGTCACACGGTTGATTGCCGCCACGATCGGGATGGTCGCCTGACCGCCACAGGTGACCATGTTGACATTCGCGGCATCAAGATTAGCCTCGCCATTCACTGGTGGTATCGTATAGGGGCCGATCGCGGCAGGGGTAAGATCGATAACCCGCTTGCCATGCTTTTGCAGGATTTCGTTATGGCGCTTGTGCGCACCGGCAGAGGTTGCGTCAAAAACGATTTCGATTGTGGCGAACTCGGGCATCGCCACGAGACCATCAATGCCGCCGGCAGTAACCGGCACACCCATTCGCGCCGCGCGCTTCAGCCCGTCAGATTCAGGATCGATGCCAACGAATGCACCCATCTCCAAAATTGTACTAAGCCGCATGACCTTGATCATGAGGTCCGTGCCGATATTGCCTGAACCGATGATCGCAATCTTGATTTTCTCACTCATGTACGATCCTCCAGGAAGTCAAAACTGCAGGAACCGAGCCCGCCTATCGTGGCACGAACCCGATCACCAGGCTTGATTGGCACCATCGGCCCGAGCGCGCCGGTAAGGATGACATCGCCGGCGCGCAACCCCTGACCACGCGCCGCCAAGGTCTGAGCCAACCAAGTTGCCGCATTCAGGGGATGGCCAAGGCAAGCAACCCCGGCGCCCAGCGATTGGACAACATCGTTGATCTCAAGCGCCATGCCACAGGTCCAGAGATCGAGACCGGTTAGCGGCTTGGGATCGTTGCCAAGCACATAGAACGCAGAAGAACCATTATCGGCGACCGTATCGGCGAAGGTAATCTTCCAATCAGCGATGCGGCTATCAACGATCTCGATCGCAGGAAGCGCGTAGGCAACCGACGCGGCAAATTCCGCTCGGGTGATATTTGGATCAGACACATCCCGAGCCATGATGAGTGCAATCTCGGCCTCTGCTTTCGGCTGGAGTACGCTGGATACAAGCAAGCTGCCGGCATTGGCGATCGCCATGTCGGCAAACAGGACGCCGAAATCGGGTTGATCGACACCGAGTTGCGCTTGAACCGCCTTGGCCGTCAAGCCAACCTTGCGTCCCGTAATCCGACGTCCCGCAGCGATCCAAAAGTCAGTATTCAGCGCCTGCACCGCATAGGCACCCTCGATATCGGTGGGGTCCAGCCCATCGCGCAGCGGTGCTACCGCACCCCGGCAATAGGCCTCCCTTAAACGCAACGCCAAGGCTGCATGATCGGTTGCCATGATCCCCCCCGTTCTCTTTCTTAAGCGCCTTCAGGCACGATGAGGAGGATGTAAGGCCAGGACACATTCCGGTCAAATTGCATCAGCCTTGTTTTTCTCGTATCGTGAGAAAATGGCTTCTAGACACGAATACTCGACGCCAACTCTGATTGAAAAGAGCCTGAGCTTGCTCGATGCGATCATGCTGGATGCTGGCGCACATTCAATTGCTGCAATCGCCAGCAGCAAAAAGGTCCCGCAAGCGACCGCCTATCGTATCGTCTCCGCACTTGTCGATCAGGGAATGCTCGTCACTGTCGAGCGCGGTCGGTATCTGCCGGGACTGCGTCTTCTGGACTATGCGAGGCAGGTCGACCCAATGCAGATCCTGGCGCGCCTTGCCCGACCGGCAGTCACGCGGATCGCCCAACGGTTCCGGCAAGACGCTCATCTGGCAGCCATGGACGGCGGCA
This sequence comes from uncultured Rhodospirillales bacterium, assembly GCA_903923205.1. Taxonomy (GTDB): domain Bacteria; phylum Pseudomonadota; class Alphaproteobacteria; order ATCC43930; family CGMCC-115725; genus CAIXXC01. The sequence continues at coordinate 6,798 of CAIXXC010000462.1, forward strand.
TGGTCACCTACCTCGTCAAAGCTGGCGCCGCCGGTGCCGCTGCATTCGCCCGCCAAGGCATGCAACTCGAGGCCTATTGCTCCGGTGTCGGAAAGGTTTTGCTCGCCCATCTGCCAGAAGATGACCTGACTGAATATCTCGCGAACGGCCCGTTTATCAGGCTGACACCAAACACGATCGTCGATCCGGATGTCCTGCGCTCGCATCTCGCGAAGGTACGCATCGACGGCTACGCCCTCGATAACGAAGAGATTGCAGAGGGTCTGAGGTGTCTCGCCGTTCCTGTGCGTGATCACCGCTGTCAGGTGATTGCTGCGTTGTCACTTTCCGGTCGCGCGGGAACGCTGAAACCACGGCGGTTGGTGGCGGTACGGGCAGCGCTGGATGATGCTGCGGCCAGACTCCATGTTGCGCTAGGCGGAGACGGGAGGACGCGTTAACATATAGGGGCAGGAGTCGAAGTAAAACGTCGCGAAGGCGCTGCTGTCGTGCCGGTCTACTCAAGAATTTTGTTTCAGTTTGATCCGGCTTCTGCCGTCTGCTGAGTTAAACTAGAGATGCTTTTGGGAGCGCCGTTTAAGGATGACCGCAATGTTTTCCGACCGAAAGACCAGTACTGAGTTAGGGCCGGGAACTGTGCGTCGCGAGACGTTCGCGGCCTATGTCAGCGATGAAGCCAGCCAGCGCGCGGTTCAACATTATATCGCTGATCTTTCGCTGACGAATTGCTCGGTCCATCTGGGCGGGATCAACGCGGCGATTGCCCGGTGCGAGCGCGAAGCCTCGCCGCAGGCCCTCCTCGTCGATCTGACCGACGCCGAGCCAGCCGCGACGAAGGTCACGCGACTCGCAGAATTCTGTGATCCAGATGTTGTCGTGCTCGCGATTGGCGACCGTAACGATGTCAGCCTCTTCCGGAATCTTATGCGGGCCGGTGTTCGTGATTACCTCGTGAAGCCGCTGCCACGGGCTCTCATGCAGGAGGCTTTGAACGATCTTCTCGGCATCTCTGCTCCCGTCGAACGCGTTCTGACGCAACGGTTGGGTCGCGTTGTTACGGTTGTAGGAACGCGCGGCGGTGTCGGCGCGACCACGATCGCGACGAATATCGCTTGGGGATTGGCGAACCATAAACATCGCCGGGTCGCATTGCTTGATCTTGATTTGACGTCCCAGGCCTGCGGCCTGATGCTCGGCGTAAGCACAGACAACGCGCTGCGCGAAGCTCTGGAACGTCCGCAGCGCGTGGACAGTCTTTTCCTCGATCGTGCCATGGTACCCTGTGACCAACGGCTCTATCTGTTGGCAGGTAAGGACGATCCCGACGACCCGATCAAGCTGGCACCTGAGGCATTGCCGCATCTCATCAGCCTGTTGCGGAAATCGTTTCACTATGTGGTGATCGACGCTCCGAGAACCGGAAACGCGCTGATGCGGCAGGCACTGCACCTGGCGGGCGACAGAGCGATCGTGCTTGATCAGACGATGCTGTCAATTCGTGACATGCTTCAACTCAAAGGCCTGCTCGAAGAGCCTCGCGAAGGTCAGGAGAACTTCCTGATCCTCAATCGAGTTGGCGAATCCGGCAAAGAGGCCATTACAATCAAGGCCCTTGAAGAAACAGTAGCGATGAAGATCTCCGCCACCGTGCCATTTGACGCGCCAAACGCTGTCTCGGCCAGCAATGCAGGTATCCCCGCCGTATCCGGTGCCGGACCAGTCGGCAAAGCACTGAAGAATATTCTTGAGGCGCTTGGTGGGACGTTGCTGGAGCCACCGAAGCGTTGGTGGCAGCGGCTCGCTCCCTGATCGTCAACGCGGCAGCGCACCATTAAGGAAAAGCGCAACGGTCGCGTCTACTGGGGCCGGCATCGGCATCGGGCAGGCTGGGTCACCGCCGGCGCTATGAGCCTTCACGACCATCAAGAAATGCCGGGCCATCAGAACCGGATCGGCGCGCTCAAGCTTCCCCTGCCCCATCGCGTACGCCATGAAGGCAGAAACCGTCTCCACGGTCTGCGCGGGGGCTGCCGCCATAAAAATCTGCGCGATCTCGGGGAAGCGCGCTGACTCACCGATGACGAGCTGTTCCACCCGAACCGCCTCCGGAGAACTAAGAAGGTCAAGGAAACGCTTGGCAATCGCCTTCAACGCATCCGTGATCGGATAATCCTTGAAGCTGTCCGGGGTGAACACCATCCCATGAGCAGAGCAGCGCCAACGAATGACCGCTTCGAACAGGGCCTCTTTCGACGGGAACCTCTTGTAGAGCGTTGTTTTTGACACTCGAGCACGACCCGCCACCTCATCCATTGAGGTCGCGGCATAGCCCTGGTCAAGTATGAGGTCCCTGGCGGCTTCAAGAAGGCGTAACTCGCGGTCGTCGAGGGTGTCGGCTCGCGACATTTTTTTATCTTTAACGAGCATTTTGACCAGCTGCTCAATCATAATGTTGCAGTTGACAC
>CAIXXC010000463.1 GCA_903923205.1 uncultured Rhodospirillales bacterium
CACGACAGCCATAACGACGCAACACCAAAGTGAGTCTCGATCAGCCGGAACTGGTATTAATCGACGCCCAATCTCCGCGACAGAGCGGCCCCTTGCCAATACTCCCCGCCTGTCAGATTTTTTTGTATGGCTCGGTTGGGCGATCTCTGCATCTCAGAGGCGGATAATCCGGTGCTTTATGGCCAAGGTTTACGCTCTCAGGCGTTAACAAGCATGCCCGAAACATTGGAAGCGTTGGGTCTGCGAAATACAAAATTGTCGTAGCGAATATCGAGAAGCCTATCCAACTCGACCTCGAATGGCAGCCAGTCGCGGTCGTCACTGAAGGCGCGATCGGGAATTCGATATGCTCGGAATCCGTTTGAACGGAAAAAAGCAACGACATCTTGTGGCCCGCTATCGGAAGCCCCCTCAAGGCAATAGATAGCCCACTCCATAACCAGCACCAAACCTGGTGAGCGCGCAATCGTCTCCTTCGCGCCGATCAATACTTGGTATTCTGCGCCCTCAGCGTCGATTTTCAGGAAATCTAATGGTCTACCACCGGTAATAAGATCGTCTATCCGCACCGTGTCGACTTCTATCTGAATATTATCCAATAATTCGTCCTCCTGGAACGACGCACATGAAGCACGATCATTCGGCACGAACAGTTTAACCCTCCCCGACTGGTCGGAAGCTGCGGCAGCGTACAGTGAAATCGGCGCCATTGACCAGTTGATGCTAATATTCTTTCGAAGAAGCGATAATGCCTTTGGATTTGGTTCTATCGATATAACGTGACCGGAACTGGAATTTCCAATCTTTGAGGCCGCCAATATGGTGAAATATCCAAAATTAGCGCCAACATCAACAAAACTACTATCTTCATGTAGGGAATTATACAGAAACTGAGAAATTTCCGGCTCCCATACTCTGTGGCATACAATAAATGGCGCCATCACAAGGTCGTTTGCGTCTATAAAATATTTGTTTTGAAATACCGTATGCACAAACATTGAATCATCTGGATACATAATTCCAAATGGCCCATGAATTTTTTGTATTTCATTAATTTTACTAATAATAATACTTGTTCTATCCATCAAATACGGAATCTCGATCGCGGCCCGCGCGACGGATCGTCCAGAATTGTCTAGCTCTTCGAGCTTGGCGAGCATAATACTTGTCCTATCCATCAGATAGGGAATTTCCTTTACGGATTCTGCAATCGAATTGATGCGCGCGTTCAAATTCTGGATTGAAAATTGAATATTTTGTAGCTCCGATACTATCTCTTGGGTGTTTCCTGCGCCTTCCGAAGGTGATTTCTTTTTCATTCTGGCGCGACGGAACATCGTTTTTATTGAAGAGATCATTTGGCATTTCCAATTTAATTACCCGGACCAAGCTTGTTACCGGGATGTTCGCTCAATCTTGAAGTCTCAGGAAGTTAATTCCCCCATAGATTGAGTCGAAGTATTGGTGAAATAATCGTACCAGCGACATCACGGACAGCTTGTCTTGGTATCCTTTTTACCGCTCGCAATCCAGACACTAGATGGAGGCATTTTGAGAAGGCCCATCCGGAAGTTCCGGATGGGATTTTTCGAACAGATTTTAGTCCTGAACGAAATTCACCGACAGCGCGTCGCGATATCTCGTTTAGCCTGGGTAGGCAAGCGCATCCCATTCGCTCTGATCATCGAACGGAAGGTCAGGCACGCCGTTTGCATCCAACGGCAATTTCCGGAAATGCTCAAAACGATATCCGAGCGCCCGCAAGAGAGCATATATCTCTCGGTAATCGTATCCTGCCCTCTTCATCCAATAGGCTGATGCCTCAAAAAATATCTTGGGGCGATCGCGGGCGATTGTTCTTAGCAACCCGCTAATGGCGTATTTTTCGTATGCCTGTACATCAAGCTTTATGAACGAGACCGTTCTACCCTCAGAATATTGCTCAACCAGGTCATCGACGCAGACCGCCTGGACCAGTTCCCCTCTGGACCCTTCCGGGAAGTTCTCGACTTCGAGATTTACGCCCAGGGCGCCATAATTATTATCGCCCGTGTAACTGATCGGGTACATGTGCAGGAAGTGGCGATGATCACTCGCAGCGCTGTGGACTGGCCTGACGTTGTGAGCGCCATTGATCACACAATTCGCGTTGAGCAACTGGAACATCACGCGCTGTGCTTCTACCGAGATCACGAGTCCATCTTTGCCCACCAACTTCGAAAACACGATCGTGTGGTGGCCGATATGGGTGCCGATATCTAGAACGCATGTCCCAGGCTGGACGTGCTTTTTAAATATCTCGATATCCTTTGGACCCCAAGAGCCCTCACTCAGAATCCCCGCCGGAATGACCTGATCATTTGATAGAGCAAGGAAATGGCCCCAATCGCCCTCGATGAGGCGCGTCGACATGCTGAGCGTTTGCGACTTTGATTTCGGCATCGGCAACTCGTCATAGCACAGCCCAATGATCCAGACTTGTGCGTGACTGGCTGGAGTCCCCTCGTCGCAGTCAACCTTTACTTCGACCTCTGTGGGCAATCCGCCTTGGGCGTCGATTTTCACGAAGTAGGCCAGATCTTCGACGGCACTGGAGAGTTCGACCCTGACCGATTTCCCAGAATATGAGATCAGCGCAGCCCCGCTCCAACCATGCCGGAGGAGCCATACACCGGAAATTCCTGCTGAACTGACGATATGCGCCGTGGTCCCCCGATGTTCCGCCATGAGCACCTCATGGCCAATCGCGGGATGATGAACGCGAGCCCACCCATCGCCCATAAAGGAACACGTTTTGGAGGAAAGAAGCTCAGAAATTGCGATCTTGACCATTAAGTATCCTGATAGTTCTTAGAACATCGTCTGCGGGCAAAAACTCGGTTGTGTCCCTACCTACAAACGATCCGAAACGCTTCTTTGACAACACCCTCGCTATTTCGTCGCTTCAACCCAGACGCCCGAGGCAACATACATCAGTCGATCATACGTCACGTGCTCGTCGAGCCCCTTCAGAAGGACAGAAAGTGCGTCGATGTAAGTTGGCGGAACCTTATGTTTCACCCTGGTTTCCTCGATCATCCACAGAACGGCATCGGAAAGTGAGCCGTCCCAATACACGCTCTTGTTATCAAACATCGAGAAAAGGTGCTCCATACCGTAAGGCGTCGCATTAAAGAAGTGCTGCCCCTCCGAATGGACTGGCTGCATGAAGGCACAATTCGCGAGCAACCTCCCCCCGGGCTTTAGAACGCGATGCATCTCGCGTGCAGCTTGCATGGGGTCCTTGACGTGCTCAAGCATTGCCGTGGAGTGGACGAAGTCGATTGAATTATTCTTAAAAGGTAAGGCGAGAGCATCACCGAACATAGTCGGTTCATCGTAGGGCGAGTATTCGAGATTGATATACCGGCTATCATCAAGCTGACGCCTACCGCCTCCGATATCCAGTATAAACGTGTTTTCGCCAAGGGTATTGGCTATCTCAAAAAATCTTGGTCGAAAATCCCCATCTCGATTCTTGACTTCGGGTGCTCGGTACTCTGGCTCGAAAAGCGCATCGTCATATTCCGTGTAACCTTCGACGATTAATTGTCGTCCCTGAGCACTTGGGTTAAACTTTCCCGCTGGCTTCACAATTATTGAAATCTTTTTCTTCTTCGGATTTTCAATCAGGACCGTGACAGGTGTCGCCGTCTCCGGCCGATATAGATCGATCTCCCTTACTGATCCCAGGCCATCATTGATGTGCGCAACCCCCGAGAAATGATGCGAATGGAGTTTGATCTCCACCGCGACAGCCGACGTTTCAAAGAGCGCATACTCTTGGAGACTATCGCCGTCATTGACCATCAAATACGGCCCAAGCGGACGCCAATTACCGACATACTTTATCCGCGGATCGAATGGGCCGAGAAAATGCGACACCCTCTCGGAAGCTGTGATCGCGCTCGCTGCCCGATTGTCGCTCTTTATCGATTCCGAAAAATCAACAAACCTAAAGCGAAACTTATCAAGTTGACCAACGATCCTGCCATCGACCGCCTCGAGCCATCCTTCGTATGGCTCCCGATTCGCTATGGTCGTTGTTTTTAGTGTCAGCGCTGCCCCGGTACCTGGGACCCCGAGAATGGGCAGGAGTTTTGTCGGACGCATAATTGTTATTCACCCAATTGGCCGCCGCTCGAACGCGACCCCCGTTGTCGCTGAAAAATCCCAGGCTAGGCAAGGCCAAATAAGCATGCGTCACAAGAGACCCCTCGAGCCACCCCTCAGCAGTCCTTAGCCACCGCCCCGGAAGTCCGATGCCCCGCACCTCATGGCACGAGGGCGGCCAGCAGTCCAGCTCAACCTAAACTTTAGGTTGGAAACAGGTTGTTCGATAATGGTTCAGCGAGAGCGGCTAAGAAAGAGGGCCGCGCTTCAACGGCGCTCTCGTCGCCTTGCAAACGCTCATTCCCACACCTATAGTCATCGTCCGTACTCGGGAGTTACGGACCCGACGTCAAGTGGTCGCGTCGGTCTGATTACCGAAACGTTAGGGGCTTTTTTGCGGTCGATGCCATATCAGGATGAGCGGCTACGTCTTTAGACAATGCGACGCGGGCGTTTATTGTTATCAAATACAATCCAGTAAAGACCAGGTCCCTTATGATACGAGTGCCAATCAGCGACATCATCTCTCAGCGGTATTGTCGTGTTCAGTTCGGTCTTGGTTGGCAATCATTCGACGTCCCCTATGTTGAGGGACCGGTTTATATGGCTGAACAGATCGGCGTGACCATTCGCCTGCAATGCCCGTCGGAAACATCAGGCCTTTGGCTATTGCGTAATCATTGGTGCGGCAACGTCCAGCTGTCGAGCGGCGGCGCGGTCAGTGACGTTTTCCTGCAAATGGCCGATCGTGAACAGGATATTGATTTCTACGTCCCGCTTCCTGCTCCAGTCGACACTACGGGCGAGGTTCTCCTTCGCATTACCCCTCATAATGGGCATTCCCTGCTGCGAAATCAGGTATGGTTGCTCGGACTCTATTTTTCCGTGCAACCGGCATCAATGCCCGTGGTCGAGACGACCTCACAGGCTACGGGCGTATTGGGCTTGAGAAATGTCTCAAAGTACTACCAGACAACCGGAGGGCGGAAACAAATCCTCGATAACGTCAGTGTCGTCTTCCCGCCCGGTGTCCATACCGGCATCCTTGGCCGCAACGGCACAGGAAAATCGACGCTGATCCGTATACTCGGCGGCGCGGAAGCCCCGACGTCTGGCGAGATATTTCGTCGTGGTCGCGTATCCTGGCCACTTGGGTTCGGCGGTGGCTTCCAGACTGGCATGACCGGGCGCGATAATGTTCGCTTTGTGGCGCGCATCTATGGGTTGGATTGGCGGGATGTCTTTAGTTACGTCGATGATTTCGCCGAGCTTGGGACCTACATGGACATGCCGATCCGCACATATTCATCAGGCATGGTTGCCCGTCTGGCCGTCGGACTGTCTCTGGCCCTGGATTTCGACTACTATCTGATCGATGAACTGCCTGGCGTCGGAGACGCACGTTTCAGTGATAAATTCTACTCTGTGATGCAGGAAAGGATGGGACGCAGCACCCTGATCCTTGTGTCTCACTATCAGGATTCGGTACGAGGCTTCTGTAAGGTCGCTGCCGTCCTTAATCAAGGAAAGCTCGTACTCTATAACGATGTGGATGAAGCCATCGACATCTACCGTAATCTCTGAGCGCGGACCTCCAAGTGGGAGCGTGACGTGCAACCGAACGGAATTCGTGCAAATGGACTATCAGGATCGCCAACAGTGAATTCAGAATCGTCGACGACATGGAACCCCTTGCGCACCAGCGGCGGTCGCTGGATGACCTTCATCCTGCTCCCTACCTTGCTGGTCGCAATTTACCTCTATGGCTTCGCGGCCAAGGTCTACATGTCAGAGGCAGCATTTGGCGTGAAGGGGACAAATAGTTCCCTTAACCCTCAGGGTCTCCTTGGCCTGCTCGGTGGCGCGTCCGGTATCCGTACCGCCTTTGATGAGGGAATGTCGCTTCAGGACTACTACAAGTCTCATGACGCGGTTGCGGAGGTTGATAAGTCTTTGAATTTGCGAAGTATTTATCGCCGTTCCGGCACAGATGTCATACAGCGCCTCTGGGGCGACGCGACGCGCGAAGAACTGGATGACTATTTCCTGCGGATGACAGATGTCCGCTTCGATCAGCAGGACGGGGTGACGCGGATCCGCGCCTGGGCCTTCACGCCAGAAGATGCCCAGAATGTGGTTGAACACATGCTTGAGGCAGGAGAAGGCGTCATAAACCGCTATAGCACGCGATCGCGCGAGGACAGCGTTCGCTACGCTCAAGCTGCGGTAACCGAAGCAGAAAAACGGGTAACCAATGTCCTGGCACAACTGAGCGATTTCCGACGCCGCGCATCATTGCTCGATCCGCAGCAACAGGGTACGGCGGTATTGAGGATGGCGACCGACCTTCAGGTCCAATTGCTGAGGACTCAGGCCGAGATTGCCGATAGCCGGTTGTTCCTGTCTGAGGATTCGGCCTATCTGAAGGGCCTCCGCTCCCGCGCATCGACCTTGCAGGACCAATACGACAAGGAATATTCTCAACTCGCTGGAAACTCCGGGGCGCTCGCCTCGTTCATGACCGAATACGAAAAGATTCAGCTGCAGCGCGATTTCGCCTCCCGCGAGCTGGAAGTAACTCTGGCATCCCTGGAAACCGCCAGACTGGAAGCACAGCGTCAGCAGATGTACGTCATCCGCGTCTCCAATCCTGTCCTTCCCCAAGAGGCCCGGTATCCGCAAAAAGGACTGGTCATCCTGGGAACATTCTTCAGCTGTATGGTCATTTACGGCATCGGTTCACTCCTCGTGGCAGGAATTAGAGATCATGTTCTCTAAGTTTCTGCGCGACGTCATGTTGCGACGACCCGCCCGGAAAATGATTTGGGCACTGAGCTGGTTAATGTCGCGGCCGTTTTCGGTCTCGCGGGAACGGATAATGCGTGACATTGAAGCCGCGATTTCCGACGGGATGCGGCGTCGAAACGGGGAACTCTTATAGACGGCACGACCGGCGTGGATACGTTTCCTCGGATCAGCATTGTTATCAACACACTTGATCGGGCCGAAAGTCTCGAGAGAACTCTAACGAGTCTGCGCCAGCTTCGTTACCCCGTTTTCGAGGTGATCGTTGTCAACGGTCCCTCTTGTGACCACACGGCCGCGGTGATCGAACATCATTCTACCGAAGTTCGAGCCGCCAGCTGCGATCAGGCGAACCTTGCGGTATCCCGGAATATCGGCATTGCTATGGCCCGCGGCGAGATTGTCGCCTTTATTGATGACGATGCCATTCCAGAGCCGGACTGGCTTGATCGGCTCGTCACCGGATATGGTGCTCCGGAGATTGTAGCCGTCGGCGGGTTTATTCGTGACCACGGTGGGATCGACTTCCAATGCCGTGTTGTGATTGCCGATCGCTTTGGCGACTCAACTGATCATCAAGCCGTCGAAGGGTCATTATCCCATGAACGCTATATAAGCCTGACCGGAACCAACGCGTCGTTCCGACTCTCCGCGCTGCTCGCGATCGGAGGCTTTGACGAGGAGTACGCGTATTTTCTCGACGAGACAGACGTCAACCTCCGACTGGTCGAGAGAGGATGGCAGGCGGCGGTCGTAGGCGACGCCGAGATCCATCATAAGTTTGCGGCGAGCAATTTAAGGTCAGAATCCCGGGTCCCCAAAAGCATGTATGTGCAGGCTCGCTCCAAGGGCTATTTCTGCGCGATTAATGCCGGCGCGATCTATGACAAACGGATCATCGTTTCCCATCTCACCGATTATGTTCGGGCCGAATATCGCCGCAAGAAGCAGCTATTCTTCAGCCGCAGGACGTCTTGGGGAACCAGCGAGCGCCTCAGCGACGAGGTCCTGCGTGGCGTCTGCGATGGTGTCCGCGATGCCTATGGCCAAAGCGCGCGCAAGCTCCTGGGCGATGCACTTATGGCGAAGCATAGCGAAGAGGTATTCAAAGCCTTTCAGGTGCCACTTGCTGCCGAACAACGTCTCAGGATCTGTCTGGTATCACAGGACTATCCGCCAGAAGGATCAGGTGGCATCGCTCAATGGACACGCGAGATGGCCACAGGGCTTGCCGACCTCGGGCATGAGGTCACCGTCATCACAAGAAGCGAGTCGGCTCACCCCTACATCGATTTCCGAGAAGGCGTATGGGTCCACCACATTGTTGCCGCGGCCGCACCACCGAGCGAAACCGCAAAATATCCCGAGGTGCCGAAAAAGCTGCTTTCCTATGCTTGGTCGGTCGCCGAAGAAATTAAACGCGTCCAGCCAAGACGCCAATTCGGGGTAATTTCGGGTCCCCTGTGGGACCTCGAACTTTTGACCATACTTTCGGACCTTAACGTCCCAACCGTCCTAACGCTTCAGACGAGCTATGCACTGGCATTACCGTACAAGCCCGACTGGCAGACGAACACGAGCTACCGCGCGAGACATGTCGAGCCTGTGATCGCGCGCGAAAGAAAACTCCTGTGCTCTGCATCGTACCTGCTCGCAAACAGCAGGGCTCTTCTCGCCGATCTTGAGGAAGCTTACGATATCTCGCTGGACGGGCAGAGGACCACTGTCATCCCTCACGGCCTTTCAGACCTCGCCGCAGAGGTTGGCGACGAGATTTCCCTGGGAGACCCAAACTCTGACACATGTCGGTTGCTGTTTGTCGGCCGCCTTGAGCCCCGCAAGGGCATTGATCTATTGCTGGATATTCTGCCCGAGCTATTGCAACGATTTCCTAGGCTCATCATCGATATCGTGGGCGATGATACAATAAAAATTGGTTCTGAAACGTTCAGGTCTCGCTTTGAACGGCAATCCCTGAAAAGTGCTGGCCTCGCGGCGCGCGTCAATTTTCATGGCAAAGTTGGCCGCAGGACATTGCTGAGGCACTATAAGGCCTGCGACCTCTTCGTCGCTCCCTCCCGATACGAATCCTTCGGCTTAATCTTTGTTGAAGCGATGATGTTTGGAAAGCCAAGCGTCGCAATCTCGGCGGGCGGTGTCCCGGAGGTCATAACGCATAACGAAGATGGCCTCCTCATCTGCTCAGATGATCCGTCCGCGCTGCTCGACGCGCTGAGTTCACTGATAGCGGACAAAACACAGCGAACGTGCCTCGGCACGCGGGCACGGCAGAATTACGAACAAAAATTCACCCGCGCCCGTATGATCGGGGCGTTGGAATCCTATTTTGCAAAGATACAACAGGAAGAGAGTGGTCGATGACCTCGAGCGATATCAGTCAAAGCGTTGGTGCGTTCGAGAGTGAGATACCGACATTCGGCCAGCGCCTCGCAATTCAGAAGCGCGTCCTGGCCGCGCTTCTTTTGCGCGAACTAAAGACCAGATTCCGCGTGGGCACGTCCCGTATCGGCTATCTTTGGGTGATCCTCGAGACAACCGGCTTCCTTGTCGTATTCACAGCGGGTTTCGCGTTGATGCACGCCAGCAGGGTCGACGGGATCCAGGTAGTACCGTTTCTGATAACAGGCTTCGGGCCGTTTCTCGTCTTCAAGTCGATTCCCGACCGCTGCCTCTACGCAATTGAATCCAACAAGGGCCTCCTCGCGTACAGCCATGTCAAACCTCTCGATTTCATGATTGCCCGAGCAATTCTCGAACTTTTTACCTTTGTTGTGGTGATGACTATCATTTTTGTTGGTGCATACTTTATTGGAATGTCGGACCTCCCGGAACATCCGGTTCGACTCCTGGGTGATGTTTTCCTGGCTGCGGGCCTTGGATTCGGATTGGGCTTAATTGTTGCGTCGGTCAACATTAAGACGGCAATCGCGGAATCTGTTTATGAAGTCATCGCCAGGGTCATGTTTGTGATCTCCGGCGAGTTCTATGTGCCCGAGATGATGCCTCAACAGTTCCGCCAATGGGTGCTCCTGAACCCATTGCTCGATATTACCGAGGCGGCGCGGGCGAGTTACACCGATTCCTTCACCCATGTTTATGGCAACTACACCTATCCTGTTTGTTGCACGCTCGTCCTTATTTTTATTGGCCTGATTATGGAGCGCGCAGTTCGCAAGGACATTGAAGCCGCATAGCAAAACGACCGCAAACAAAACTGCCATGGTTCAAATTGCCAAGACACCACGCTATGCGTTTGCGCTAGCATCGGTAAAGTCACAGCAGAGAAGGTACCCATTTTGTACGCTGGAAAGCGCGCCCTGATCACCGCCATCGATAGCTTCACAGGTCGCTACCTTGCAACCGAATTGGTGAATAACGGATACGAGGTCTTCGGTACGACGCGGCGAACCGTGGATGATACGAGACACCAAACCTGCGACATCAACGATAAGGCGCGGCTAACCGCGATACTTAAAAGCGTGAAGCCCGAGGTCATATTTCATCTCGCGGCCTTTTCCTTCGCGCAAACTAAGTCGGCAAGGGAAGTTTACACAACAAATCTTCTCGGCACTCTCTCACTTCTCGAAGCAATTTCTGAAAGCGGCATCATTTGCCAAAAGATCCTCTTGACCAGCAGCGCCCATATCTACGGCAATCAGCTTCGATCCCCAATCACCGAAGATTTTTTGCCTGTCCCGGCAAGCGACTACGCCATTAGCAAATTAGCACTTGAAAATCTCGCCACGCTTTGGTTTTCACGACTGCCATTGATCGTCACCCGCCCCTTCAATTTTACCGGCGCGGGGCAATCGCTCAATCGCCTCTTACCAAAGATTGTCGATCACTTTTCGCGCCAAACTCATGAAATTGAGCTCGGGAATATAGAGACTGCTCGGGATTATTCTGACGTCCGTGATGTCGTCACAAGTTATCGAATGCTCGCTGAATGTCCTCATCATAGCAAAATTGTGAATATTTGCTCCGGGGTTTCGTATTCTACGAAAACAATATTATCTATATTGGTAGATATATCAGGAATAGATATTCCCGTTCGCGTCAATCGCGACCTTCTCAGAGAAAACGATGTCAATTCTCTCTGGGGCGATAATCGTCTATTAAAAACCTTGATTACTCAGATGCCATGCCGGTCAATCCAGGAAACGTTGCGGTGGATGTACGAGACTGCGATCATTTCAACAAAATAAACCACGACACATTCGAGAACGAAACATGAAAATTCTGATATCTTCACACGAAGCAATCAAAAACTTTCTAAATGTACACCTTTAATATTTTACCTCTCTGATCCGATCATTTCTCTAAAACATCAATGTATTCGCGCTCCGTTCAGGATTTTTCGATGTTAAAATATAGTGAAATTAAAAAATGTCGTATTGGAAATAGCTCCAACCTTATCTCGGTACTCAGTCTAGGACAACAAGCGTTGACCGGGATATTCCCTGAAAATCCTCAACAGGATGTAACAGTGGGTCCGCTCGAGATTGTATGGTGCCCCGATAGTGGCCTTCTTCAACTGCGACACACCTACAATTCTTCCGAGATGTACGGCGACAATTACGGCTACCGCTCCGGCCTGAACCAGTCGATGGTCGATCATCTTTCCAACAAAGTAACATACCTTGAGCGGCTGATTCCTCTGCAGCCGGGCGACGTTGTCGTCGATATCGGCAGCAACGATTGCACGACTTTGAAGGCCTATAAGACGGGCGGTATCCGGCGCATCGGGATTGACCCGACGGGGAAGAAATTTGCTGCCTACTACCCCGACGATGTCACCCTCGTGCCCGAGTTCTTCTCGGCGGGGGCATATTCAGTTGCAGAAGGGAAGAAGGCTCGGATCGTAACGTCGATCGCGATGTTCTACGATCTCGAAGCACCAATCGAATTCGCAAGACAGATCGAGTCGATCCTGGCCGATAACGGCATCTGGCATTTTGAGCAAAGCTATATGCCTGCGATGCTGCGCACCAATTCCTACGACACCATCTGCCACGAACATCTCGAATATTATTCGCTGGGCGTCGTCAAAGCGATCCTCGAAGCCTCAGGTCTGCGCCTTGTTGACGTCGTGATGAATTCGATCAATGGCGGCAGCTTCGCCGTCACGGCGGCAAAGGCCGGGAACCGGACGATTACGGCCAATCAGGCCGTGATCGACTGGCTGCTCGAGCAGGAAGAGCGCATGGGCCTCAACACGCCCCGTCCTTATCGGGAATTCGAGGAGCGCGTCTTCCGCCATCGAGAAGACCTGACGCGCCTCATCCGCAGCCTGAATGCCGATGGCAAGAAGATCCTCGGGTATGGCGCCTCGACGAAGGGCAATGTCGTCCTGCAATTCTGCAACCTCACGGCAAAAGACATTCCCGCGATAGCAGAGGTCAATACCGAAAAATTCGGCCGCGTGACCCCGGGGAGCCACATCCCAATTATTTCAGAAGCTCAAGCAAAGAAACAAAAGCCGGATTATTTTCTTGTCCTGCCCTGGCATTTCAAGGAAGGCATTTTACGCAGGGAGAAAGATTATCTTGCCAGCGGCGGTAGATTTATCTTTCCGTTTCCCGAAATAGAGATTGTCTAGCGCGCAGGTCGTTGAGCTACGCATTCACCACTGCAGACCCGCAGAATTCAAACTGTCTAGGATCTAGAAGACTGCCCAGGATTCCGCGATCCAAACGATCGGCTGCTTCCTGCGCCGCCGCTGCGAGTCCTTCTTCTTCGTAATAAACCCCGCGGATTTGGATGGTGCGTGCGAGCGCGGTCGTGAACTCATCGAATAACGCGCGATCTGGTGGGACCGCGTTGTTCCAGAAGGCATCCAACTCGCCCTGATACGTCAGCCCGACGATATCGAATATCGCGGTCCCAAGAGTAATGACTGGACAACCTGAGCGCATCGCCCAGACACCGACGGTGCTGTTGATGGTCACGACGCCGGAGGAAATCTCCAGTAAATCGTCAAGAACCCCACCATCGATATAATGGACCCGGCCGGCTACTCCCGCCTCCCTAGCATCCTTTTCGACAATCCTGTGCCATCGCCGCAGACCAGGATCCAATGGGTGAACCTTGATCACAAGATGCGCGTCTGACCGGGCATTGGCAGCAAATGAGCGAATAACCTCTCGGATCGGCGCCTTCATGTCGGGATACGGAGAATAGGCACGTAGCTGAAAGTCATTTTCCATCTGCATCGGAAAGACGTAGACCGGCTTTTTTTGCCGACGCAGATCATCAATCAGGCGCATGGCTTTAAGATGCCGCCCACGCCGCAGCAAAAGGCGCAATCCCGTACCCATATAGGCCAGGATGGGGTGATGAAGTTGATAGGACTGATAGAACGGGAAGACCGGCCGACATATTGTATTCGAGAGATGGAACACGACATCCCAAATCGCTTGGTTGCGGAAATTATCGGTATAGCGCTGCGCGAGGGAGGGCGGCTCGGCGTCTCGAGCAAGCGCTCTGATGGCATCAGGATCGCGCGGAAACCGCGATAGCCCCGACATCCCATCACTCTCCAGCGTGATCCAATCCGGGCGCAGATAGCCGAAATCGGTCACCGTAATATCGATGCCAAGTTCTCGGGCGGCCGCACTCGCTTCTTTTTGGTAGAAGCGCTGCTCACCGAGCAGTACGATATCCGTTACTTTTTCTCGACGAAGAAAATCCCGGATAAAGCTCGGCCATAGTGATGGCAAACCGCGATAATTAACGGCCCCGGGGCGCCGCCAAAAAAGAAAATCGCCGAAGCAGACGTTGATACGCAGCGTGCGATGCCCACGTGCCTCAAGAGCATCCGCCAGTTTCGGAAAAAAGGGCGAGATCGGGCCCTGCAGAAACAGAAAAACCTTCCGGACCCGCCGATCAGTGGATCGTATGGCGGTCGGGACGACCGTGTCGGACTGATCAAGCAACACCAATTGTTCCATCAAGCAGCCTCGTGGCCATCGAATTTGCTATACCGCAGGTGCAGCAAACCCGTACAATCTCCAGTCATTAACGCTTTTGTTTCAACCTTGCAATTAGGCATCTTTTTGAAACTCGCTGTCTTTACGCTCGAAAGCTTGGCGAATGCGCGAGCAGTGAGGCGATTCATCGCGGACCATTCTGGTGAGATCGCCTTCGTTGGCATATCAAACCCTTATCGAAAATCTGCAGGGGGCAGTGTCGGCCAGTTTCTGCGCCACCTACGCCGCTCCGGGTGGCGTTTTGTACCCTTCCTTGCACTCAATTTCTCCATTCCCGGCATTATCGCGGCGTTACGCCAATTCTGGCCCTGGACAACCGCAGCGGAGACCACACCTGTCGCCCGTCTCTGTAAAGACTACGGCATTACGACCGCGATCATCCACGACCTCAACACAACTGAGACCCGCGCGATGCTCCAGGAGAGCGAGGCCGATCTGATCGTATCGTTCCACTTCGACCAGATATTCGACGCCGAGACCCTGGCGACAGCCCGCTTGGGCGGCGTCAATGTGCACCCCTCCCTGCTCCCGCATCATCGCGGCCCGGTTCCGACGTGGTATGCGATGCAGCAGGATCCCCCGCTGTTCGGGGTGACCATCCACCGTCTCGTCGAGAAGATCGATGCTGGCGATATTCTGGTGCAGAAGCAGGTGGCGCTTCCCCGGACGATTTCGGCTCTTGGCGCTGCCGTGTCGCTGCATGAGCATGGGCGCGAACTTCTTGAAGGCGTTTTGGCGGATATCGACTCTGAAAGGGACAGAGCGGTGCACCCTGACCTCATGCCCTACTGCCCTTTCCCCTCACCGGGCGACCTGAAGGCGGCGGCAGCCAGGGGGCATGTGCTGGTAACGCTGACGGATCTTTGGACCGTCCTTCGAACAGCTTTTTAAAATGCAACCGATCATTCTTGATCTCTCGCGGTTGCTTTGGCGCTCACGCCGTAATGTCCCCACAGGGATCGATCGGGTCGAGCTAGAATACGCCAAGCATTATCTAGCAACTGCGTCGCAGCGCCTCGATTTCGTTGCCACGAGCCTCGGCGGGCGCAGCAGGCTTTTGCCCCGGCAGTTGAGCCATGATTTCGTCGTCGCCCTCGACCGGCTCTGGCAAGGTGACACGGACCATAACGGCAAGGCGCGCAGCCTCGCGATGCGACTTCGGCTCAGTCTGATTTTCGGTGCCGTCGATGCGCCTCCAATGCCGGGCGCGATCTACCTCCACGTCTCCCACCATCATCTTGATCGACCAGCGACGATCGTGCGCCTCAAGCGCCAGACCGGTGCCAAGTTCGTCTGCATGATCCATGACCTGATTCCGATCGAATGGCCCGAGTATGCCCGGCCCGGACATGATCGCCGACATACGAGGCGTATGGAGACCGTGGCGGCCCATGCCGATGCCATCATTCTCAATTCCGCCGCGACCGGAAGATCATTCCAGCCCTTTCTCGATCGCATCGGCCGCACCATTCCTTCCGCAGTCTCACTGCTGGGGGTTGCCTCAACGACCCTACCACCCGGCGTCAGGAACGCAGCTGCCGAGCCCCCTTATTTCGTGATGATCGGAACGATCGAGCCGCGCAAGAATCACTTGATGCTCCTGGCTCTTTGGCGGGAACTGGCAAACGATCTGGGCGACAGCGCGCCACGGCTTATCCTGATCGGCCAGCGCGGCTGGGAAAACGAGAACATTGTTGATCTGCTTGATCGGTCGCCTGCCATCCGGCGCACTGTTACCGAATATAATTCCCTGCCTGATGACGAGATGACGCGCATTCTGGCAGGCGCCAAGGCGCTCCTGATGCCGTCGTTCGCCGAGGGCTATGGCCTGCCGGTGGCAGAGGCGCTCGTTGCAGGAATTCCCGTCATTTGCACGCCTCTGGCGGCGCTTCGCGAAATCGGCGGCGACGTGCCTGATTATCGAGGCCCGCTCGACGGCCTCGGCTGGCGCACCGCGATTCTCGACTACATGCAGCCGAACTCGACACTTCGATCGGCACAGTTGGAACGGCTCTCAGGTTGGCACGCGCCGACCTGGGACGAACACTTCGCCCACGTCGACGCCCTTATCTGCGAACTACAAGGGACCGGCTAGGAACGCTTGCGAATCATCGTCCCTGCCCCTGCAGAACTCAGGAGTTCGACCAGAATTGCGTGCGGCTTCCGGCCATCAATGATCACCGCGGCCTCGACCCCGGCCTCAACAGCCTCAAGGCAGGTCTCCACCTTCGGAATCATGCCGCCATAGATCGTACCTTCCGCGATCAGCCGCCGCGCCTCAACGTCGGTGATTTCGGGGATCACATTCTTATCGCCGTCGAGTACACCAGAGGTATCCGTCAGCATCAGGAGCCGGGCCGCCTTGAGGGCACCAGCAATGGCGCCGGCGGCAGTATCCGCGTTGATATTGTAAGTGGCACCATCCTCGCCGATGCCGACGGGCGCCACCACCGGGATGATGTCCGAGCGCTCGAACAGGTTGAGCACGTTGGTATTGACCGATATCGGTTCCCCAACGAAGCCGAGATCCAGGATTTGTTCGATATGGCTGTCGGGGTCCCGTCTCATCCGAGTGATCTTGCGGGCACGAATAAGGTCGCCATCCTTGCCTGACAGACCGATAGCCGTACCGCCTGCGGCGTTGATCAGACCGACGATTTCCTTGTTGATGCTGCCCGCCAGCACCATCTCCACCACCTCAACGGTGGCCTGATCAGTGACGCGGAGGCCATCGACAAAGCTCGATTTGATCCCCAGACGCTCCAGCATTTGCGCGATCTGCGGGCCACCGCCATGGATCACCACGGGATGCATGCCGATCTGTTTCAGCAGAACAATATCGCGCGCGAAGCTCGCGCCGAGTTCCGGATCGCCCATGGCATGACCACCATACTTAACGACCACGGTCTTGCCCGCGTACCGGCGCATGTAAGGCAGCGCATCCGACAGGACACCAGCCTTCATCGCCAAAAGATCCGGGGAGTCAGACATGAACAATCCTTTCGTAAACGCGCGCGCTCCGATTACCCGACAATCGTCTACCGGGCAATAACCTTGCCGTCCGACAGGAAGACCTCAGACCGGCTCAGCGAAGGCGGTGAGGATGGCGCGCAGATCCGGAATACCGATACCCTCAAGCGCACTAACCGCGCAGACCTGGGGATGAGCAGCACGACGCTTCAATAACGCCGTTTGCGTTTCCTCGACGAGATCGGCCAGAGCGTTCGGGCGGAGCTTGTCGGCCTTCGTGAGGACAACCTGATAGCTGACAGCGGCATCATCGAGCATCTGCATCACAGGCTCATCGACGGGCTTGAGGCCGTGGCGCGCGTCGACCAGCACACAGACCCGCCGCAGCGGCGCTCTGCCCTTGAGGTATTTGTTGACCAGATCGGTCCACCGCCGAATTTCGGTCTTGGGCGCTTCGGCATAGCCATAGCCCGGAAGATCGACCAGCATCAACCTGCCGCCGAGATCGAAGAAATTGATCTGTTGGGTCCGACCTGGCGTGTTCGATGCCCGCGCCAGCGTCTTGCGGCCCGTCAAGGCGTTGACGAGACTGGACTTGCCAACGTTTGAACGACCCGCAAAGGCAATCTCGGGTAGCCCGCCCGGAGGAATCGTCTCCAGCTTCATCGAGCCGTTGATGAAGGTGCATTCCTTGGCAAACAGCAGGCGACCCGCCTCCAGCCCGGCGGCGGCCTCAGCCCGTTCGCGCAGGATCGCCTCGTCGAGAGACTCCGTCATGCCGCCACAGGGCGTTGCGACTGCTTCTGCTTCAGACGTCGGGTAATGAACCATTGCTGAGAGATCGTCAGCGCATTGTTCCAGGACCAGTAGATCACGAGGCCAGCGGGGAAACTGCCCATCATGAAGGTGAACATGATCGGCATGAACAGCATCATCCGCTGCTGCACCGGGTCCGGCATCGGTGGCTGCATCTTCTGCTGCACGAACATCGTGATGCAGTAGATCAACGGCCAGGCCCCGATCGCGAGCGCGTGCGGCGGGGTCCACGGGATCAATCCGAACAGGTTGAACAAGGACGTCGGGTCAGGCGCGGAGAGATCATGAACCCAGCCATAGAAGGCGGCGTGGCGCATCTCGATCGTCACGAACAGCACCTTATAGAGCGAGAAGAAGACCGGGATCTGCAGCATGATCGGCAGGCAGCCGAGCAGCGGGTTAACCCCGGCCTTCTTGTTGAGGGCCATCATCTCCTGGTTCAGCCGTAGCTTATCATCGCCGAATTTCTCTTTCAGCGCGGCCAGTTCGGGCTGGATCTGCTTCATCTTGAACATGTTCTCATAGGCACGATTGGCCAGCGGGAAAAACAGGATCTTGACGATGACAGTAAGCAAGAGGATCGCGATACCAAAGTTACCGACATGCTGATTTATGTAATCAAGCAGGTAGAAAATAGGTTTAGTCAAAAAATAGAACCAACCCCAATCAACAGCAGTATCGAAATGCAAAAGCCCAAGGCTCAGAGCATATCCATCGATCAGTTTAACCTCTTTTGCGCCAGCGAAAACATAACTCGCATTGCCATCCACTGCTCCTGAGGCAATCGTAACTTCACGGCCCAGCCAGTCCACCTGAAATTTGGCTGCCTCCGTGGCATCACTCCGGGTAAATCGACCAGTGATCGGGGCGTTCTGCTGCTGCGGCGCCACGGCGACCAACCAGTACTTGTCGGTGAAACCGACCCAACCACCCTGTGATTGCTGCTCCACCGGGGTCTCTGAATTCAGGTCCTTGTACTTTACCTCCCGCGCCCCGCCATCAAAGCCACCAATCGGCCCCTCATAGGAGATCCAATTGTTGCTGATGGGCGCAGGTCCGCCGCGAGAAACCAGAGAGAACGGCAGCAGGGTCACTGGCTTCGACCCGGAGTTGGTCACCGTATCCTTGACCGAGAACATGAAGTTCTGATCGATGGAAATCTCGCGGTTGAACCGCAATCCTTGACCATTGTCCCAGGTCAGCGTCACCGGGCTCGTACTCGTGAGCACAGCGCCCGCAGGGGCTTGCCAAATCGTGGATGAAGACGGGACCTTGATCGAGGGATCCTTGGCAATCCAACCCTGTTCGGCGAAATAAGCATTACCGCTGCTTTCGGGGGTCAGCAGGCGGATATCCGGGCTCTTGGGCGACAATTCCTCGTGATAATCGCGCAAGGACAGATCGTCGAAGCGGGCACCGGCAAGATTGATCGAACCGGTCAGGCGCACGGTCTTGATCGGCACCCGCGGCGTCGCAGCATTGACCGCTTCGGTCGAAAGGGCGGCAGCCAGCTTATTGGTCACCAACGCCGCAGGTGACGAGGTCGATGCTTCCGTCGAGGCTGGCGGGATGACCGGCTTCGGCGGCGGGAAGAAATATTGAAAGCCGAGAAGGATCGCCAACGACAAGGCGATAGCGAGGACGAGATTACGTTGCTCCATTACGGCGAGAGCCCCTAGTGAACCAAAAGAGCCGCCCAGATCGCGAGGCGGCATGAAACGCGACCACTACATAAAACACTTGAAGCTCGGAAGCGACGGGATAGCGCACCCTTCGCGCCACAATCGTCACGCCTCCGGTACTGGATCATACCCCTGCCCGCCCCAGGGGTGGCAGCGCAACAACCTGCGCACGGTCAAATAGCTGCCCCGCCAGGCACCAAACCGAGTGATCGCGACTTCCGCATAGCGGGAACACGTCGGATCAAAACGACAATTCGCCCCAATCCAGGGTGATATCGTCCATTGATAGAAACGGATCAGGCCACGAAGCGTTGCCACAGGCAGATTCATGGAGGTGCGCCCTCGACTTTCAGGAACCGCCACTCTCGGAACCATCAACGGATCGTTGCACCTTCAAGCGCCGCAATCCTGCGACCAGATCCTGCTTCAGGAGACCATAGGGCCGGGTAACCGTCTCTGCCCGGGCGATCACGACGTAATCATGTGCTGTCGCCGCACCCTCAACCATAACCTCGCGCACAGCTGCCCTGAGGCGTCGTTTGGCACGGTTACGTTTGACGGCATTGCCGACCTTCTTGCTGGCGGTAAAGCCGACACGACGGCCCTCGGCATGGGCGCCAGCATCTGCCGGATCATCGCTGGGTCGGACCTGCAGGATCAATCCCGAGGCGACCCACTTGCGGCGCGCCCCGGCGATCTTGAGGAAATCCTTCCGGTTATAAATCCGCCCGATCCGGTTAGGCATAAGATCACCCCCAATTGATAAAAGGGAATCTGTCGCCTGCGGAGACCTTAAGCGGAAAG
>CAIXXC010000464.1 GCA_903923205.1 uncultured Rhodospirillales bacterium
CATTGGCGGCGGACAGGGTCCGGGCGATCACCCGCTCACAATGGGTGGCCAGCGTCTTGCGGGAGGCAAAATCGCGCAAGGAAACGGGTTCGTGGAACACGACCAGGAAACGCACGCCCTCCGCGCCGATCAGCCGCCACATGTGATTGACCAATGCCATGTCGCCGTACCAGGCGAAATTGGGCCGATCACGCCGCTGCATCGGCATGCCATCGACCCGGGTATAGGCGATGGTGAGGGGTTGTACCGTGACCGGCTTGCCGTCCACCTGGATCTCCGCCGCGCCGAAGAGAGAGCTTTTGAAAGGCACGAGACGGTTGCCGTCATTGCTTGTGCCTTCGGGAAACAGGATCAGATTGTCGCCGGCGGCGAGGCGGTCTGCGACGGAATCCCGCTGCTGCTTCGACGCGGTACGCGCCAGACGATCGACGAAAACCGTCCGTTGCAGCTTCGCGAGCAGGCCGAACAGCGGCCATTGGGCAACGTCATTCTTGGCGATGAACGAGCCGGGGACAACGCTGCCCAGCACCTCGATATCGATATAGGAGCCATGATTCGAGACAAACAAGGTCGGTCGGTCGCGCGTCGGTGCCCCGACGACCTCAACCTCGAAGCCGAAGATGCGGCAGACGAGCTTGTGATAGAACAGCGGCAGCCGGTCGCGCAGCGGCCAGCTCCGCGCAACCGCGAGCATCTGTAGCGGGATCAGGGCAAAAGTGAGCGCGAGATAAACGCTGAACCGGAGCGCACTCAGCATGTGGGGCGCATCCTTGGCGTTGCGGGCGCGATGGGCCGAGAGCGGACCAGCGCGGCTGCTGGTCGGCGGACCTCAGGTCTTGGAAGCGGAGCCGCTATCACGCGGGGCATGACCTCCCGATGCATCGTCGAGGGGAACAGCGTAGAGTTCAAGACGATGGCCGACGAGCTTGTAGCCCAACTCCTGGGCGACAAGATTCTGCAATTTCTCGATCGCCTCGTTCGTGAATTCAATGACCCGACCGCTGCGCATATCAATGAGATGGTCGTGATGGCTGTTCGACCGCTCCTCGTACCGCGCGCGACCGTCGCCGAACTCATGACGCTCAAGGATGCTTGTCTCCTCGAACAACCGGACAGTGCGATAGACCGTGGCGATGCTGATCCGGGGATCAACCTTCACCGAGCGCTGGTATACGGCCTCAACATCGGGGTGATCGACAGCCTCCGACAGCACGCGCGCGATCACGCGGCGCTGCTCAGTCATCTTGAGCCCCTTGTCGATGCAAACCCGTTCGAGATGCGACATCATGCGTCTTCGATGCCTGATAGTTGTCAATGGGCGGAAGTATAGCGGATCGAGCGCGCCGATCCTATCTGCTGAATCATCGCGGCGGCTACGAAAAGCAAAATGTCCGGATCACGAGGATCCGGACATCAAGCGGCAATCACACGATCGCGAGGGCGGGCAAGCCCGGCCTGCTGCGCTCAGTCCTCAGATTTGCGTGCCCGCGTGCCAAGGCCAATTTCCTTGGCGAGCTTGCTACGCTGGCGGGCATAGTTCGGCGCGACCATGGGATAGTCGGGCGGCAGGTTCCAACGCTCGCGATACTCTTCCGGCGTCATGTTGTAGGCCGTCTTCAGGTGACGCTTCAGCATCTTGAGGCGCTTACCATCCTCGAGGCAGACGATGTAATCGGGGAAAACCGACTTCTTAACAGGGACTGCCGGTTGTGGCTTCTCCAGAACAAGTTCCGTCGGTTGTCCAATGGAAGACAAGGAGCGATAGACTTGATTGATGAGTGTCGGCAGTTCTTCCACCGATACCGTATTGTTCGATACATGCGCCGCGACGATCTCAGCAGTGAGACCCAACAAATCAGCGCCTTCGGATTCGATGCTCATTATCTATCGCCTCAAGATAATACGTAGACAGGCAAGATAGGGTAGATGTCGAAACAATGCAAGAATCGATCTAACGATCTGTTACATTTGTTGAGGTTGAAGACCATAACAATGCATCATTTGCATGATGGCATCTGCATAAATTACAACCAGAAAAATATGTCTATATTTGCGCCAACCGGTGACAAAAGACGTAGGCATCGACGCGGATGTTACAGCCGCGATGATAATAGTCACGCCGATATCCCTCGTGCACGAATCCTTCGCGTTTATACAACGATATCGCGGCAATATTGTCTGCAGCCACCTCTAGGAAGGCGTTTGTGCCACCCGAGTGTTTCGCGTTTTCCAGGAAATTTCTGACGAGGATGGTGCCTATACCGTGTCGCTGGTGTGTAGGATCGATCGCAAGCGTCAACAACTCCGCAGTATCGAGGATATGGAGCGACAAAAGAAACCCGAGCGGTTGATCCCCGCCGTCTACTGCAAAGCGTCCCTGCGCGCCGGGCATGGCGAGAATTTCGCCAAGCGATTTCGCATCCCAGCTTTCAGCCCCAAATGCGGCGCGATGGATCTCTGCCGCCAGCGGTATCATTGCCGGTATCAACGGGATCAGACGCAGTGTCGGCGTTGGCCCTGCCATCGTCTTCAAGTCTTTGGGAGCGTGACATCGGGCGCCCGCAGATAGAGCGGCAGCGCGGGGCGCGACCGCGCCGCTGGGCCAAGCTGGCGCGCTGCCAGGGCGACGGCTTCTGCTCGAATCCGCCCCGGTTGCGCATCATGATAGCCGGGCAGCAGCGGGATGCCGTCGCCGGCATGGCCGCCATGGCGGCGGGCGAGGAACTCAGCTGCCGCATCGGGCTCGAGCGAAAGCGCCTCTCCATCGGCGATACCAGCGGCATCAAAGGCCTGGACGAACAGAGGGCCGCGTCGCGAATCGATCAAAACCGTCAGCACCCCGGCGGGGCTTGCGGCGCGGAAGGCTTCGAAGGCGGTCACGGCGATGATCGGACGACCGGCAGCAAGCGCCAGGCCGCGCGCGGTGGCAAGTCCGATTCGCAAGCCGGTGAATGAACCCGGTCCGACAGTGGTTGCAATCGCGTCCAGGGCGGAAAAATCGATACCGGCCTCCGCCATGACGTCGGCAATCATCGGCACCAGAACCTCGGCCTGGCCGCGTGTCATCTCGACAAAACGACTGGCGATGACGGCATTATCGATCTGCACCATTGCGCTGCACGAGGCACCGGAGCAGTCGAAGGCTAGGATGGCGCGCGGATCGGTCATGGTGACGGGATCACTTGTCTTTGCGCCATGGTCGAACGCTGCGATACACTGGGCGGGCAGGAGAATATCGGGGAAGGATAGGGTACATGCTCGTCGAAATCACCGAATCGGATCACGATGTTCTACTGGATATTGTCTACGCGACCGAGCGGAACTTCACAGGTATTCCGGTTTATCGCCGCCCAGGCTGCTACCTGCATCCAGATGCCGCGGCGGCTCTGGGGCGTGCGGTGACGCTGGCGAAGGCGATTGGACTGCGATTCAAAATATTCGACGCCTTTCGGCCCAGCGAGGTGCAGTGGAATTTCTGGGCCTTCCGGCCCGACCCCGAATTCCTGGCCGATCCGCGTCGCGGCTCCGCCCATTCGCGGGGAGTGGCTGTGGACCTAACGCTGGTCGACGCTACGGGCCGGGAGCTCGACATGGGAACCGGCTTCGATGCCTTTACCCCGCTGTCGCACCATGCCAACACCGATATCAGCGCCGAGGCGCAGCGCAACCGCTTCACATTGCTCGGCATCATGTCGGCGGCTGGCTGGGATTTCTACGGCAATGAGTGGTGGCACTACCAACTGTTCCAGCCAACCCGCTATCGCGTCCTGTCAGATTCGATCCTGGACGCGCCGCTATCGGCCGTCTAGCAGGCGGGGGCGATTCTGTTCGTCACCCAAAACGCTCGGGTGACGAATAGGCCCAAGCGCTCTAGACCGCGCGGACTTCCCGGATCTCGGGGATGTAGTGCTTCAGCATGTTCTCGATGCCCATCTTGAGGGTCGCGGTTGAGCTGGGGCAGCCCGCGCAGGAACCCTGAAGGTGGACGCTGACGATCCCGTCGGCATAACCGTGATAGACGATATCGCCACCATCCTGGGCGACCGCCGGGCGCACCCGCGTCTCCAGCAACTCCTTGATCTGGATGACGACATCGCTGTCGTCGCTTTCGATACGGACGCCGGCCTCCTCTTCGGTCACAACGGCCTGTCCGCTCGACAGGAATTCCATGATGACGCCGAGGATCTGGGGCTTCAGCCCATACCAGTCACTGCCCTCGGCCTTGGTAACGGTGATGAAGTCATGGCCAAGGAAAATGCCGGTGACGCCATCGACGGCGAACAGCTTCTGTGCCAGCGGGGAACGCGCCGCGCTCTCCACATCGGCGAAATTTGCGCTCCCGCTGGCCAGCACCATGCGGCCGGGCAGAAATTTCAAGGTGGCGGGGTTCGGGGTCTGCTCGGTCTGGATAAACATGGACAGGCCTATCTTCGATTATGTTTTGGGGTCGGCATCAGATGACCTTGGCCGGGATTATCGGGCGCAGGGCATGCTTTGACCAATGCCCGCTGTGCACGGCTTCAATTCGTACCAAGCGGGTCCTCTTTAAAATAGATCGGATGCGCCTGTCTGGCTAGAGGGCTGGTGCTGATGACAGGCCACCTGCGCGCCTGGGCCAGTTGAGGTCAGAGCCGGCGCCCTTTCCGCACAGATCGCCATCGCTCCCTTGCAGCGGGTACGGAAAACGCAGCCTGAGGGTGGATTTACGGGCGACGGTGGGTCGCCGGCTAGAATGATCCGTTGGCGCGCGCGTGCTGCGATGGGGTCGGGGATCTCTACCGCCGACAGCAGCGCGCGGGTGTAGGGATGAGCGGGGCGGGTAAAGACGGTCTCGATTGGCCCGGTCTCGACGACACGACCCAGATAGAGCACGGCGACCCTATGGCTCAGGTGGCGGACGACACTGAGGCCGTGAGAGATGAAGATCAGGCCGAGGTCGGTCTCTCGTTGCAGTCGCTGCAGCAGGTTGACGATCTGAGCCTGGACCGAGACATCGAGCGCTGAGACCGCTTCATCGCAGACGAGGAGTTCAGGTCCCAGGATCATTGCGCGTGCGATCGCGACACGCTGGCACTGGCCGCCGGAGATCGCGTGTGGCAGGCGATCGGCAGTGGCAGCCGGAAGCTCGACCTGATCCAGCATCTCGGTCACGCGGCGCCCCCGAGCTGCCCGCGACATCATTGGCTCGAAGATATCAAGCGGTTCGGCGACTGCCTCGGCGACGGTCATGCGGGGGTCGAGCGAGGCCAGGGGATCCTGAAAGATAATCTGGATACGGCGCTTCAACGCGTGGCGGGCGGCTCTGTCGAAGCTGGACACATCGCGACCGCGCCAGGTCATGATCCCGGATGAACGCGGTGTCAGGCCGACGATGGCGCGCCCCAGAGTCGATTTGCCGCAGCCGGATTCGCCAACGATGGCGAGCGTCTCCCCGGGGGCAAGCTCCAGGCTGACCCGATCGACCGCCGCGAAGGATGCGCGTCCGGCAAGGGGGTAGCGAACGCTCACATCCTGCAGGGTGAGGAGCGTCATGGTGCGGCGGCTTCTGCCAAGGCGCGGTGGCAGGCGGCCCGATGGCCGGTGCCGATGCTGTAAAATTCCGGTCGCTCAACCTCGCAGCGCTCGATCTTCAGCGGACAGCGTGGCGAGAAGGCGCAGCCGGGAATCGCTCTGTCGAGCGCGGGCGGCGCGCCGGGGATGGTCGCCAGCGCCTCATCCCCGTTAGCCAGGCTCGACACCGTTGCCAGGAGCGCCTTGGTGTAGGGGTGCGTGGGATGGGCAAACAGGTCATCGACCGCCGCTTCCTCGACAACGCGACCGGCATAGACGACGAGGACACGGTCACAAAGCCCGGCGACGACGCCAAGGTCATGGCTCACCAGCAGCAGGGCGCGGCCGTGATCACGGCGTTCGGCCCGGAGCAGGTCGAGGATATCCGCCTGGACAGTGACGTCGAGCGCGGTTGTCGGCTCGTCCGCCAGGATCAGATCTGGTTCGGCGGCAAGCGCCATGGCGATGACGATCCGCTGCCGCATCCCGCCAGAGAGTTGGTGCGGGTATTGATCAAGCCGCGTCTCCGGATCGGCGATCCGCAACCGGGTGAGCAACTCGATAATCCGCGCCCGATTCGCCGCGCGGTTACGACCCTTCGGCAGCGCTTCGGCAATTTGCAGCCCGATGGGAAGATAGGGGTTGAGCGCGGTCATCGGGTCCTGGAAAACGATGGCCGGCCGGCTGCCCGCCAGTGCAATCGTACCGTCGACGGTCGCATTTTCGCTTAGGAGACCCATGAGCGCGAACAGGATCTGGCTCTTACCGGAACCG
>CAIXXC010000465.1 GCA_903923205.1 uncultured Rhodospirillales bacterium
GCCTGATCTGCCAGCCGATTTCCGCGAGACCAATCGTTCCGTCTGGGTCGATGTGCCCAACGCGATGTATGATCCGGTCAAGGGCCATTCGGTCTATAACGACCATCTCGAATTGCTTGAATACGCCGATCAGCTCGGCTTTGACGGCATTGGTATCAATGAGCATCATTCCAATGCCTATGGACTGATGCCATCGCCCAATTTGATGGCGGCGTCCTTGACACGTAGGACGTCAAAGGCGGCGATTGTCGTCCTGGGCAATTCGATTGCGCTCTACAATCCGCCGATCCGCGTCGCCGAGGAATTTGCGATGCTTGATGTCATGTCGGGCGGACGTCTCGTCGCGGGCTTCCCGGTCGGCACCAGTATGGACACCAATTACGCCTATGGCCAAATTCCGGCCACAACGCGTGAGAAATACGCCGAGGCCCATGATCTGATCATGCAGGCTTGGACGAGGCCCGGCCCCTTCGCCTTCAACGGCCGGTATACCAAGCTGCGCTACGTCAATCCCTGGCCCAAGCCGCTGCAGCAGCCCCATCCGCCGATTCACATCCCCGGCGGCGGGTCGGTCGAAACCTATGACTTCTGCCTGGATAACGACTATTCGTACTCCTATCTCAGCTACACCGGCTATATCCGTGCCAAGCAGCTGATGGAGGGTTATTGGGAGCGGGTCGGCAAGCGCAACAAGGATAACTCGCCCTATCGCGCCGGTTTTGCCCAGACCATCTGTGTTGGCGAGACCGATGCCGAGGCCGAGAAGCTCTATGCCGAACACATCAGCTATTTCTATAACCGCTGCATGCATATCTATCCGGGTTTTGCCGATGCGCCCGGCTATCGCACGGTCAAGACGATCAAGGCCGGTGCCGCTGCACAGCTGACACCGGCAGCCATGGCCAAGTTCGGCAGCATGAGCTATGGCCAGCTTGTCGACTCCGGACACATCATCTCCGGCAGTCCGGACACGGTTGCTCAGCGTCTGGAAGAGCTGATCAAGGAGCTTCATGTCGGCAATCTGTTCGGGCTCTTCAACTGCGGGAATATGCCGCTTTGGAAGGCAAAGCATTCGACCCGCTTGTTTGCCGAAAAGGTGATGCCGCGGCTCAAGGATTACTGGGCCAGGGAATACGGCGACGATAACCGCTTCTGGTGCAAACCGCTCGCGCAGTCGGCTGCGACGGCGCCGGCAGCCCGTGAACCGGTTCCGGCGGAGTGATGGCGATGCAGTCTCGTCTTATTGATGTTGCGGGCGGTCGCGCTCAGATTCGCGTCTACGAGGCCGGGAAGGGGCCGCCGCTGGTCTTCCTCCATGGCGCCGGATTGATCCCCGGTGATCCGACCATCTCGACCCTGGCCGAGAAATTTCATGTCTACGCGCCTCTGCTGCCTGGATTCGAGGATTCCGAGGGCGGCGAGCTGCGCGACATGCTCGACTTTGTTCTGCACACGTTTGATGTGATCGATGCCCTCGGCCTCGACAAGCCGATCATCGTCGGCCATTCGATGGGCGGGATGATCGCGGCCGAAATGGCGGCGGTCGCGCCGCATCAGGTGCCCAAGCTCGGCCTGATCTGCCCGGCCGGGCTCTGGCTTGACGAACACCCGATCCCGGACCTGTTCGCGATGCTGCCCTACGAATTCCCGCCGATGCTGTTCCATGACGTCAAGCTGGGCGAGGAATTGATGACGAAGGGCGTCGACCTTGACGATATCGGCTTCCTTGAAGGCTTCATGATCAATGCCTCGCGCTCGCTCGGGACGGCGGGCAAGATCCTGTTCCCCATCCCGGATCGAGGCTTGAAGGACAGGATGTACCGCATCCGGGCAAAGACGGTCATCGTCTGGGGTGCAGAGGACCGGCTGACCGTTCCTGCCTATGGCGACGCCTTTAAGACGGGCATCAAGGGCTCGACGCTGGTGGTCATCAAGGATGCCGGCCACGAGGTCAACATCGAAAAGCCCCAGGCCGTACTGGCTGCGCTGAGCGAGCTGATCTGAGCAGAACCCTATCCTCTCTCGCCCTGCGCGGGAGAGGATAGGGACGTTCCTCAACCCTGGCGCAACCAATCGGCAAGCATTGTCGATGTTCTAGATAATTTGTTCTTGATTTGTTCCAATTTATCAGGCTATGGTTGAGCATCCCGATAATTGCGTGAACGATCCGGAATCTGCCGATGCGGCTCATCAGAGACCTTGAGAAGCGATGGGATGAGGAGGCACGGTATCGGCCTCTTCGCGCCGTCATGAGCCTGGAGCGGGATGGATTGGTTCTCGGCGCGGGGACAGTCCTGGCCGAGCGGGATCGGGACGAACCCGACAGTCAACGGCTCGCCCCGGATACCGACGCGATCCGCCTTCTGAGCCTTCTCAGTGTCGCCTATGATCGACAGATTTCGCCATCGGTATTGGGCAACATCCGGCGCACGACCCGACAATGGGAGCGCGGCGAGGATTGTCTGGCCGCGATCCACCTTGCCTTTACCGGCCTGCCCAAACTTGATGCGGGGCGCGAGGCGGCGCGCCGCCTGTTCATCGCCGATGGGCTGATCGAAGGCGGCATCGCCCCGCAGACGATCCTCCAGGCGCTCGATATCGATACGGCACCCCTTCAAGGGCTCCTGAAATTTGATCCAGGGCAACCCCGGGTGCCGCCGGGAAACGGCATATTCAGCGGCCGCTGGGTTGCGGAACTCGGCGAGGTGCTGACCAATCTATCGGGTTCGGCGGTGGCGCGGCTTGCCACCGCCGTCGTCCGGTACGGCAGGGGCCTTGGCTATCAGGCGCTTCTGATTCCCACGCCTGCCGGTGGACGCGGCCAATCAGGCTCGATCCCCGGCATGCCCGGATTTTCCTATGCCTGGAATGATGACGAAACGGAACTCGACATCATCCACACCGAGGGCGACTTCCGGGGGATCGCGTTCAGTGCCCAGCTCGGCCCCGATGGCGTATTTCGGGACCAGCAGAACCGCGCTGTCGCCCAGCTCGTCCGGGACAAGGTTGTCATCGACACCGAAAGCCTGAGCGAGCCTGTCCGCAGCCCATCAAAGACAAACCCGGACGCGATATCGGCGGCGTGGAAACCGCGCAGAGCAAGCGTGACAAGGATTACGAGGATCACGTCAAACACCAGATCAACCCCGGCAACCCAACCTTGCGGGGCATGGGCTACGCTCTGTTCAATATCTCACGCAACGCGTTTGTCATCTTCGATGACTGCCAGCACGCAACCGGAAAGGTGGTAGAAGCGAAAGGCATCAACTATGCAGGTAAGCTGACCGGGAGGGCAGGGAACTTCATGAAGGATCGCTTCATAGAAGACATAGCGAAACAGGCAACGCGCCAGGTTGAGGCTGCGGGGTCTCGCGAGATCGAATGGCATTTCGCCGAGAAGGAAGCCGCAGACGAGGTAAGAATTGTTTTTGAGGAGGATCCCGATCTCAAAAAGATTAAGTTCATCTACGATTACTGGCGGGAGGGTATGCCATGACTTCGGATCACTTCTTTGTCTCCTGTCACTGGACCGGGCGGGGGGAGAACACCCGCGAATTTGGTGAAAAAGTGCTGCTGACCTTCGATGCCCTCAGCCGGCTCACCCCGAAGTGCAAAAACTGGGAGGTAGCCGACCGGAGGAGAGAAACCATGGTTCCATTGGATAGCCATAGGGCCGACATGACCGCGCTTGTCGAGCAGGGCGTAGCCCACGATGATGATGGCGACCCGGCCCCGGTATATGGATACAGGCTCTCCGGAGTAACCGATTTCACCGATCAAAATGAGGAAATATCGATAAGGTTTCGCGGAGCGGAGCAGTCGGAAAGAGCTAATCGCGGCTCGGTCATTTTCAGCACGCATGACCCGGCGACCATGAACTATCCTCTGATGCGCGCGATTTTGCTGGCCTTTATCGATATCTGGAAGCCCGATATGGGCTTCGCCGATGCCAGTACTCTTTTCCCGTTTCGTCGGGAGCCGCGGAGGACGCTTGATGTCGCCTGGATGACCTATCTGCCGCCGTCATTCGCGCGCCGGGCCAAATCTCTCGGCAGCGTGACCACCGAACTCGTCAAGGGCGGCGGATTGTTGCTGATCGCGACGCAAGAGGCTTTTGACGCCGCAAACCCGGCTCATCTGGCGGGGGCCTATGCCCTGCGCGACGTTGTAGCTCCCCTCAATACCAGCCTGCCGCCGCCCTGGAACCGATAGGGGATCAGGGCGGGCTACCGCTTCGAAATGCGCGCCGTGCTGTAGGGCATATGGATGACAAGGTCGCCAACCTGCGAAGTCGCGGGGCTAACCGAGATGAACTGGTGATCGGCCGCGAGGAGGACCGCGTCGAGGGGTGGCGTGTTGGCGTCATTATAGCTGAGGCGAATGGCAGTGCCGCTGGGAAGATCGGCATGGACTGATTTGCGCTCCAGCGGGGCCGGGGTCGCAGCGCGGGCGATGGCAATTGCCTCCTCGCGCGAGACGTCCTCGCCGCGGCATCCATGGCCGACGGCGCGGACCCTGGCTTCCCAAGCCAAAAGCCTTGGGAATTCCTCGAGGATCCGGACATTCCGACCGCGCCCGTAGCGCAGAAAATTGATGGTATGGAAGGCACCTGCATCGGCGATATCGAGCTGGCTGCCGAACAGGAATTGCCGACCGTCGCCCAATTGACGCTCCAGCAGGTCGAGGCAGCCGCGAAGCTGACGTTCCGTCTCCGGCAGGGCCGCCATCATCGCCGCGCCGTCGAAGGGCATGCCCAGCAGCGCCGCGCGGTCGGCTGCGAAAGCGGGGTCCTCAGCGACGTCGAAATCGCCGCTGAACAGGGCGACAACGCCGGTCCAGAATAAGCCGGGCTGGCCGGCCCAGGCATCTGTCCAACCGGTGACCGCCGACGCCATGCCGCGCCCCACCCCGGCATAGGCCGACGGCAGCGGGACTCGGCGCTCGATCTCGTCGATAATGCGGGTCGTATCGAAATAGAGGTCTGCGCCGATCTGGAGCACCGGAATTCGGCGATAGCCGCCGGTCAGAACCAGCAACGCGTCCTTCGGCATCACGACGGGCTGGTCGCACCCACGCCATTGGGCCGATTTCAGACCAAGGATCACCCGAACCTTCTCGGAGAACGGTGACATCGCGTAGTGATGCAGGATCAGTGTCTCGGCGGCGTTGGTCATTGTGTCCCTCCCTTGCGGTGGTCTTATCCTGATAAGCCGCCGAGTTCCTGTTGGCCGGCAGCCTAGCCTGAGATGGAAGCCGAGAGAAGCGCTCCCTGAAGCCGGG
Source organism: uncultured Rhodospirillales bacterium (assembly GCA_903923205.1). Lineage (GTDB taxonomy): Bacteria > Pseudomonadota > Alphaproteobacteria > ATCC43930 > CGMCC-115725 > CAIXXC01. The sequence goes on from CAIXXC010000465.1 coordinate 5,281, forward strand.
TTCGGTCGAGATCATCTGCACTCGGCAAGGCGATCCGGTGCCAGTCGAATTCCCGCACGGCCTGACGATCAATCTCCAGGCCACCCGGGCCAGGGCCATAGCCGCCGCCAGGATCGCCGCTGCGGCCGACGGCGAGGCAATGCAGCGGTGGCAGACCGTTTTGCGCGCAATAATCGGCAATCAGGGTCAGAGGCGGGCCGAAATACCGCGCCGGATGGCCGATCATCCGGCCGAGATCGCCATAGGTGACGCCCATACCCTCGGACGCGATCAGAATTTCCATGACCTGTCGGGCCCGGCGTGCAGTTTTGGAGGCACCATCTCCGCCATTGCTGCTACGTCTCTGGTTCGGGAACGGCGGGGCATCGACGACATACCGCTGATTCATGATGCTCCTTTCGCAATATCGACGTGATCGGCTGGCCTTGTCGCGCCATCGACATTATCTTGGCGAAGTCTTCGCCCACCTCCAAGCCCAAGAGGCTCATATCCGATGACTGCCCCCAAAGAGACGAGCCCGCCGCGCAGCGGCCCCGTTGAGCGTTTTTTCGAGCGGGGATTGTTCGGCTCGCGCTGGCTGATGGCGCCTTTCTATTTTGGCCTTGTGGCAGCACTTCTGGTGCTGCTGATCGCGTTCGTGCGCGAGTTGGTGGATGAAGTCCCCCATATCATCACCGCTGCCGGCATGGGCGAGCACGCGATCCTGCTGGCGCTCTCGCTCGTCGATCTGACACTGGCGGGCAACCTTCTGCTGATCGTGACGTTCTCGGGCTATGAAAGTTTTGTCTCCAAGATCGACACCGCCGGGCATGAGGATCGACCCGACTGGATGGGCAAGGTCGATTTCTCCGCACTGAAGATGAAGCTGATCGCGTCGATTGTCGCCATTTCTGCGATCTCACTGCTGAAGACCTTCATGCAGATCGACGATCAACCCATCAATGAAGCCCGGCTGAAATGGCAGGTGATTCTGCACCTCGCCTTCGTTGTCTCGGGCGCGGCGCTTGCCGTGATGGACTGGCTCGAAAGCCTCGCCGCGAAGAACGAAGGGGCCGGTCACAGCATCCATTGAGCAGGTTGGAACGTCTGCTCTTTGCGCCTGAGTTCGGAAAGTACCATGCTGCTCGCCCTTGTCCTCTTCCTCGGCTCCGCGATCGCGATCTATGTCTGCTGCGAGTTCTTTGTGAACGGCGTGGAGTGGGTTGGGCATCGCCTGAATGTCAGCCAGACTGCGACCGGAACAATCCTTGCGGCATTCGGGACGGCGCTGCCGGAAAGCGTCGTCACTTTTGTCGCCGTCGTGTTCGGCCATACTCCTGGTGCCCGGGAGATAGGCATCGGCGCCGCACTTGGCGGACCGCTTGCGCTCAGTACGCTCGGCTATGGCGTTGTCGGTTTGACGCTTCTCGCCAGCGCTGACCGACGGTTAACGAACAAGGATAGGGTCGATGCGGATTGCCGCGCCCTAAGTCGGGATCAGGGCTGGTTTCTGGGCATCTTTGTCGTAAAAGTCGCGTTGGGCTTGTTGATCTTCGCGGCCAAGCCTTGGTTCGGTGCTCTCTTCCTGCTGGCCTACGCCGCCTATGTCTGGAAAGAACTGCGCGGCGCTGGGGTCGTCGGTGAAGCCGAGGATTTGGAGCCACTGCGCCTGCGTCCCGGCGCGGCAGTCCCGGGTGTTGGCTGGGCGCTGCTGCAGACTGGCGCCGCCATGATCGCGATCTTTTTTGCCTCTCGTATTTTTGTTGATCAGCTCGGTGTTATCGGGCCCCTGCTGGGCTTGCCGCCCCAGCTCGTCGCCCTGCTGCTGAGCCCGGTCGCGACCGAAATGCCGGAAACAATGAATGCGATCATCTGGGTTCGTCAGGGCAAAGAGCGTCTGGCGTTGTCCAACATCAGCGGCGCGATGATGATCCAGGCGACGATCCCGACGGTGATCGGACTGTTCGGGACACCCTGGCTCTTCGATCGCCCGCTGATCATCGCCGGTATCGTCACAGGCCTTGCCGTGGTGTTCCTGTTTCTGACGTTTCGGGCAGGGATCGTCACAGGCAGGCGGCTATCCCTGTCGGCGCTCTTCTATTTGGTCTTCGTGGGCGCATTGTTGTTGTTGCATTGACGCGCAGGGAGCGCTTGACCTGAGACTATAACAGCAAGCCACCATCGACGATGAGGGTCTGACCCAGGATATAGCTTGCGAGCGGCGAAGCCAGAAACAGGGCGACCCCGGCAATCTCGCACGGCTCGCCTATCCGACCGAGCGGGATACTTTCCTCGGTCGCGGCGCGGCGGGCCGGATTCTCGGTCGTCACCGTGGTCATCTTTGTGGTGATGAACCCCGGTGCGATGCCGTTGACGCGGATGCCGTCGCTCGCCCAAGCCTGGGCGAGAGTGCGCGTCAAACCCGCAGCACCCGCCTTGGACGCGTTGTAGCCCGGATTGCCTTTGGTCGCGTGGAACGCGGCGGTCGAACTGACGATGATCATCGCGCCCTTGGAGGCTGCCAGCATGTCGTGGAACCGGGTCGCTGCGGCCATGAGACTGGTCAGGTTGACGTTCAAGACCTTGGCAAATCCCGCCATGGCAAATTCCTGCCGCTTGTAGAGCACCATGCCCTGGCTCTGCACCAGCACATCGAGCTTTTTGAACGGCGGCGAATAAGCTTCGACTGCCGCGATATCGCCGACATCCATCTGCGTGTAATGAAGGCCCTCAAGGTTCGAGTCGCCCCCATAATCCGCCGGGCTCGCCCGTGTTCCCCAGACATGGACCTCGGCACCGGCCGCGCGGAAAGCCTGTGCGGTGGCGTTACCGATCCCGCTGGAGCCGCCGATGACGAGCACGGTCTTGCCCGCGAAATTCAAACTATCGGTCATCATCGATGCTATTTCTCTCCGTCACCAGGATCGGGGCGCTCAACGGTTCGGCTTCTCGGCGCGTTCGGCCTTAGCCTGTTCGCGCAACTCGCGCCTTAGGATCTTTCCCGTCGCGGTCATCGGCAAGGCGTCGACGAAGATGATTTCGCGCGGATATTCGTGCTTGGCGAGACGGTCGCGCACCGAGGCACGAATCTCTTCGGCCAGCGCTTCGCTCCCCGTCCGGCCGGGAGCCAGCAAGACATAGGCGCGGATGATCTCGGTCCGCTCAACATCCGGCACGCCGATCACGGCGGACATCGTCACCGCTGGATGGCGGCGAATGGCGTCCTCGATCTCCGTCGGTCCGATGCGATAGCCCGAACTGGTGATGACATCGTCGGCGCGACCGAAGAACCAGTAGAAGCCATCCTCATCGCGTGAGCCGAGATCACCGGTCAGCAGCCAGTCATTGGCAAACTTGGCTTTCGTTGCGCTGGGGTTGTCCCAGTATTCGAGCAGCATCACCGGGTCAGGGCGCTTGAAGGCGATATTGCCTTTCTCGCCATCGGGGAGCGGATTCCCGTCATCATCGACGATTGCCGCGATGTGGCCGGGCATCGGGGTGCCGAGCGCGCCGATACGGTAATAGTTGAGGCTTGAGCAATTGCCGAGCACGACGTTGCACTCTGTCTGGCCGTAACCCTCGTTGATGGTGGCACCGAACAGGGCGTTCATCTCCTCGAGCAGGTCCTTGCCGACGGCCTCGCTGCCGCTGGCGATGCTGCGCAGCTTTATGTTGTTGCGGCTGACGAGATGGGCCACCGGGCGCATCATCTTCAAGACCGTCGGGGTCAGAAGCGCGTTGCGGACGTCATGTCGTCCCATCATCGACAGGGCCAACGCGGGATCGAAGCCCTTCATGGGGAAGGTCAGGACCGGCTTGCCATGGAACCAGGCCGGCATCAGCACGTCCATAAGCCCGGCAAGCCATGACCAGTCGGCCGGAGACCACATCAGATCGCCTTCCTGGGGAAAGAAATCGTAGAGGATCTCGATCCCCGGCATATGCCCGATCATCGAGCGATGACCCTGCAGGGTGCCTTTCGGCCAACCCGTGGTACCGGAGGTGTAGTTGATAAAGCCGGGCGTGTCGGGCGTGAGCGACAAGGTCGCGAAGTCCGAAGACGCACGCTCGATCGTGTCGAGGAGTGGCAGGACGCCGTCGCCCGCAGGGCCATCGATGACGAAGATATATTTCAGTGTCGGCGTGCGGTCACGCACCTCAAGCGCCTTCGCCAGATTGGCGCTGTCGGTGATCAGGACCTTGGCACCGCTGTTGTTCAGCCGGTATTCGAGCGCATCCGCGCCGAACAGCACCGAGCAGGGCACCGAAACCATGCCGGCCTTCCAGCAGGCGACATGGGCAAAGCCGGTTACCGGGTGCTGGGGCAGTTGCAGCATGACCCGGTCGCCGAGGGTGAGGCCGAAGGCAATGAGGGTATTGGCAAGCCGGTTCGCGAGGATTTGAATTTCGCGAAAGGTGTAGTTCCGAACACCGTCGGGAAGATGATGGATCATCGCGATTTTGGCCGGGTCCGCGGCGTGGCGGTCACAGACATCCCAGGCGATGTTGTAGCGTTCCGGCAGGTTCCATCGGAACGTGTCATAGACTTCAGGATAGGTTGCTGCTGGCTCGACCAGTCTCATTCTTGGGTTCTCCCTTTGGCTCAAATCATGGCTTGAGGCGAGTGCAAGATGAACCTGTTTCGGCATCGCTCTGCAAGCCCGCCAGCACGGCATGACCGGCTAGAGCGCGTGTTTGAAGCTTTCTTGAATCTTTTCCGCGCGTTTTGCGACATATACCTGCGCTTCCCCGTGGGTGTGGATGTAGAGATCGCCCCGGATGATGGCATCGACCACCAATCCGGCGACGGGATCGACCTCGAGTGCCCGGCCCTGCAGTTGCGAGCGCTCCTCCTCACTATAGGAGCGATTTGCGGTGGGCCCTCCGAGTTCAGCCGGGCGATTGCGGAAGCTCTGGTCGATCGCGGTCTCGACCCGCATCGGGCAAAGCACGGAGGATCCGATCCCGCTTCCGCGCATGTCCTTGTGAACCGATTCCGCAAGCGCGACGACAGCCGCCTTGGTGACGTTGTACGGGCCGAGATCGCGATTAGGCACGAGGCCCGCGAAACTTGCCGTGAACACCATATGTCCTTCCTCGCCCTGCGCCAGCATCCGGGGCAGGAAGGCCTGGACACCGTTGATCGGGCCTTGCAGGTTGACCCGCAAGGACCATGCCCAATCCTGGTCCGTCATGCTCTGCAGCGGCCCAAACACAGCGACTCCGGCGTTATGCATCACAATATGAGCGCCGCCGAAGCGGCTCCAGGCGTGATCCGCGAGGGCCTCGACGGCCGCGCGATCACCGACATCGGTGACCATTCCGCTCGCTTTGAAGCCCTCCTCGGTCAGACGCGCAACGGCGCGTTCGAGCGCTACGGTCTCGATATCAGCGAGCACGAGTTTCATACCGCGCCGTCCGAGTGCGCGGGCGACAGCAAAGCCGATACCGCTGGCACCGCCGGTGATCACGGCGACGCGATCCTTGAACTCCTTCATAGATCATTCCCTCCCAAGCCCGGAGTTTGAACCGGGGCGCTTTGTTTCAGCTGTAGAGCCGACGAGCCTGTGCCCTTCGCGCTGCGTGACCATAGCTCGGGAATACACCGCCTGCAGGCTTGACGGTCTTCAGGATTTCCTTGGCCACGGTGACTTTATGGACTTCCGTCGGCCCATCGGCCAGGCCGACATGGAACGAATTGACCAACCACTCGACGAACGGCATATCATCAGAAAGCCCCAGAGAGCCGTGCAGATGCAGCGCCCGCGACGAGATATCGTGGAGGATCTTGGGCATGATGGCCTTTACCGCAGCCACGTTCTTGCGAACGGCCTTCCAGTCCTTGTTCTGGTCCGCCAGCCATGCGGTCTCAAGAATCAGAAGCCGGAACTGCCGCAGCTCGATCCAGCTATCCGCGATCTTCTCCTGAACCATCTGCTTGTTTGCCAGTGTTTCGCCCCTGGTAACGCGTGAGGCGACTCGTTCGCACATCATCTCGAAGGCGCGGGTCGCGAGTGCCAGGGTGCGCATGGCGTGATGCATGCGCCCGCCGCTGAGCCGGACCTGGGCGACGATAAAGGCGTCGCCGCGTCCTCCCAGCATGTTTTCAGGCGGCACCCGCACATTGGTCCACCGCACGTGACCATGGGTATCGCCAGGTTCGCCATGAACGCCGTAATTTCGCACGATGTCGATACCCGGCGTATCGGCAGGCACGATGAACATCGACATTCGGCGATAAGGAGTGGCGTCGGGATCGGTGACCGCCATGATGATGTAAAAGGCGGCGTAGCGCGCATTCGAGGCGAACCATTTCTCGCCATTGATCACCCAGCCATTGCCTTCCTGAACGGCCGTTGTCTTGAAGCCGAGCGGGTCGGCGCCGCCGTGCGGTTCGGTAATCGAGAAGCAGGACACGATCTCGTTCGCCAGCAGGGGCTCCAGAAATTGCTTCTTCTGCTCAGGCGTGCCGTAATGGGCGAGGATCTCGCTATTGCCGGTGTCGGGTGCCTGCGCGCCGAAGACGATCGGGCCAAAACGGGCGCGCCCAAACTGCTCGTTCATCAGCGCGAGCTTGACCTGACCGTAACCCTTGCCGCCAAGCTCCGGCCCCAGATGACAGCCCCACAGCCCTCGCGCCTTGACTTCAGCCTGCAGCGGTCGCACGAGGCGGACAAATTCGGGGTCGTGAATATCCCAGGGACTGCCGAGCACGTATTCAAGAGGCTCGATCTTCTCTCGGGTGAACGTGTCGATCCAGTCGATCTCGGCCTGAAAGTCTGGGTCAGTCGCGAAACTCCACATCGTCTTAATCTCCTGACTTGTTCCGGCGCCTTTTTGTGTAGCGAAATCAGAGCCGCACCGTACTGTATAGGACCCAAACAGCGTCGCAGGAACCCGGATCTCTCCGTCGGTCCGGTTGATCAGATAATGCCGCAGCGTCTTGCCATTTGAGGGCCGGCCCGCCAATGGTTCGGTGCGGCGGAGCTAGCCCAACAACCGCGTTTCAGCCTTTTGAAGCGCTCGGCCCGAATATTGCGTAGCCCTCGCGTATCCCGATATGTCCCGTGGAGACGTTCGACGCATGACCCTGAAACGAATTCGCACCGATATCACGGCGGTGACTCCCGGCTCTGGCGCTGTGAGGATGACAAAATGATGACGGACGTCTTCCCAGGCCAATCCTCCGCCTCGGCCCTCCCCAAAAAGGAGTCCGCCGCGAGCGTCATGATTCAAAGCATTGTCGCTCATCTCTATGAACAACAATTAGGCAATCTTGAGGGATCTGTCGCCGACTACATCCCAGAATTGGGCAAGATATCGCCGGATCAGTTCGGGATCGCGGTCGCATTGGAGTCCGGAGAGCTTATTACTGCTGGCGATGCTGCGAACGAGTTCACAATCCAGTCCATCTCCAAGGCACTGACTCTCGCTATCCTTCTTGATCTGGTGGGACGAGGCGAGACGTATCGCGCTGTCGGTGTTCAGCCAAGCGGCGATCCCTTCAACTCGATCACCCTTGATCCGCGGACCAACCGCCCTTTCAATCCCATGGTAAATGCCGGCGCCATTGCGATCGCAGGGCGACTGCGCGAGACGCTGGGACCAAGTGCTTTCGAGCAGGTTCTAACCCGGATGAGCCAGGCTGCGGGCCGTGAGTTGCGGGTCGACCAGACCGTATTCGAATCGGAACGCGAAACAGGGCATCGAAACCGCGCCATTGGCCATCTGCTGCGGGCAGCGGAAGTCTTCACCGTACCTGTGGACGAGGTTCTCGATCTTTATTTTCGCCAATGCTCGGTGCTCGTAACCGCAACCGACCTTGCCATTATCGGTGCCACGCTCGGGAATATCGGGACCAATCCGATCAGCGGCAAGGAGGTCTTCGGCATCCACACTGTGCGCGAAACCCTCTCTGTCATGTTTACGTGTGGGATGTATGACGGCGCCGGCGACTGGGCTTGTCAGGTTGGGCTGCCGGCGAAGAGTGGTGTCGGCGGCGGTATCATGGGCGTGGTTAACCGGCAGCTTGGGATCGGAGTCCTGTCCCCCCGCCTGGATGCCGCGGGAAACTCCGTGCGCGGCAAGCTGTGCTGCATTGGTCTCGCCGAAGAACTGGGCCTGCATGCGTTCGACAGCACCAATTCTGGTTCCAACTTCCTCCGGGGCATGACGGAGTTCGACCAGCTCTAGCGTCCCCGGACTCCCATGCGGATTATTTCAGGCTGATCAGTTTGCGCAGGGCATCTTTCCCCAATGCTAACAATGATTGGCAAAACGCTCCGAATCCGTCACAAAATCCCAAAAATATCCGTGGTCGCCGTATGATGGCGACCAGGCGCACGCCGACGCGCCTTGTTGGCCCGTGATGTCTTCGCCAAAAGGATCTCCGTTGAAAAGCCGTGCTGAAGCCAAACTGCTCGTTGTCGATGACAATCCCGAGAATCGTGATCTCTTGACCCGGCGCCTGAGGCGCCTTGGCTACAGCGATATGGTTCAGGCTGCCGACGGCGTCGAAGCCCTGGAGGCATTGGCTGCAGGGGCTTTTGATGTGGTGCTGTTGGACGTGATGATGCCCCGAATGAACGGGGTCGACGTCCTGACGCGAATGCGGGAAGAGCGCCGGCTCGAACGAACGGCCGTGATCATGATCTCGGCCGCGACCGAACTCGAAACGGTCGTTCAGTGTATCGAATTGGGTGCGGAAGATTACTTGCCCAAGCCGTTCAACCCCATCCTGCTGCAGGCCCGTCTGGGTTCGGTCGTCGACAAGATGATCCTGCGCGCGGAAAGTCGGGCGCATCTTGATCGCCTTGAGCACGAGCTTGCCGAGGCGCGGCGGCAGCAACTGCAAATGGTCACGAGCGATTTTCCGTTTCCGACGGCTGACATGCCGGTATCCGTCCACGCAACCATGCACCCCGCACGGGAGGTTGGTGGCGATCTCTATGATGCGTTTGAGGCCGCGCCCGGTGTGCTCTGCATTGCCCTCGGTGACGTCTCGGGAAAAGGCGTTCCTGCGGCGCTCTTCATGGCACGCACCCGCAGCCTGTTGCGTGCGGCCACGCTGCAGCATGTCGCGATTACCGGTGGGGTGCCGAATCCTTCGGCGATTGTGACGGTGATCAACGAAGAGCTCTGCAAGAACAACCCTGGGACGATGTTCGTGACATTATTCTATGGGTTGCTCGATCTCCGCACCGGCAAGCTTTGTTTCGTGAACGCCGGACATGTCCATCCCTATGTTCTCGGCCATGATGGCTCTGTCACGATTGTGGAGCAGACTTCAGGACCGCCAATGGGTGTTATCGATTTCGCAAGCCATGCCGAATTCGAACTCGAACTTCGATCCGGCGACGGGCTGATCGTGCTCAGCGATGGTTTGCCCGAAATGGAAGACGCCTCGGGCGCGTATTATTCGCTGGAGCGGCTAGAGGAGGATTTCAAGGAACTCGGCGGCGCGCCGGCCGATGTCTTTCTTGGCCTTCTGGTTGAGAGGGTCATGAGCTTCACAGGTGGGGTACCTCAGGCCGACGACGTGACGGCGCTGGTGTTGCGGCGCCCACTCTGACGGCGTCGCGACTGTCGTTAGAACTCTGTTTTTATAAACTTATTTTCTTAGCTTGACGATTTCGTCAACGCGCCTTTTGCCCGAGGAGGGTGTTGATCTTCTCCAGCAGCTTGGGCAGGTCGACCGGCTTTGTCTCGAAATCATTGCAGCCGACTTCCAGCGCCTTCTCGCGCTCGCCAGCCATTGCGTGGGCGGTCAGGGCGATAATCGGGACGTTTTGGGTCGTGGGGTTCGCGCGGATCTGACGTGTGGCTTCCCAGCCATCAATCACGGGCAGGCTTATATCCATCAAAATCAGATCGGGCGTTTCGGAGATCGATTTTGCAACGGCTTCCCCACCATCAACGGCGATCGCGACTGTGTGGCTGTTCCGCGCGAGGCGTCGTGACAGCATGTCTCGATTCATCTCATTGTCTTCAACAAGCAGAATTTTCGCCAATTCAACGTCCTCGTCTTTTTCTTCAATGCCGGGTTGTGCGAACTCTCGCCCCTAGACCAGCCTTGGTGTCTCCAGCACTTTGCGGACTGCATCAGCCAGTTCGGTGTAGGTGCCTGCGCCTTTGGCGATGACCTGTTCGACCGTGTCCGAGAAGCGCCGGCGCTCCTCTTCCGTCAACGTCTTGGCGGAGAGCACGATCACCGGGATATGGCGCCATTCCTTGTGCTCTTTGACCCTGTCGAGGAACTGAAATCCGTCCATTTCCGGCATCAGCAGATCGAGCAGGATTACCAGCGGGGCCGGATTCTCGGAAAGCCATTCTAACGCCAGAAAGCCGTTTGCCGCATGAGCCATCGGATAGCCGAGCCGCTCGAGCGCGTGTTGGGTCATGCCGACAGCTTCTTCATTGTCGTCCACAACCAGAACCGAGCGGATTGTGTGATCCCCGCATTGTTCGCGGATAATGGCGGCGAGCTGGCTGCGATCCACGGGTTTGGTCAGGAATGCCGCCGCACCGAGGCCAATGCCGACGCTCCTGTCGCTGAGATGGCTGACCAAGACGACGGGGATCTTGCTCAATTCAGGATCAGCCTTCAGCGTGATCAGGACAGACCAGCCGTCTACCTGCGGCATCATCACGTCGAGGGTAATGACGTCGGGCCGCTCTCGCGCCGCGATTTCAAGGGCTTCCGTGCCTGACGAGGCATAGATCAGTCTATATCCTTCTCGCGCCAGGCCGCTGCCGATGATCTTGCGGGCATCCTCGTCGTCATCGACGATGAGGACCGTCGCGAGGGCAACTTCTTCCGACGCACCGACCGGCTCCTCTGTCTCCATCGTCGGGATCATGGGAACCCCAGGGGCTTGGTTTGGCGCCTCGACAGGTAATGTCAGGATAAAGCTGGAGCCCTTACCCTGTTCGCTGATTACAGTGACATCGCCGCCGAGGATCCGGACAAGGCTCCGTGTGATCGCGAGACCGAGGCCCGTGCCGCCATAGAGCCGCGTCGTCGAGCTATCCGCCTGCTGGAACGCGTTGAACAGCCGGCCCATCTGTTCGGGCGTCATGCCGATGCCGGTATCGCTGACCGTAAAGTCGATGAAATCGCTGCCATCTGATTGTCTGGCTTCGACTTTCAGGGTGACGGTGCCGGCGTTGGTAAATTTGCAGGCGTTGCTCAACAGGTTGAGAAGTGATTGCTTGATCTTGGTCAAATCCGACGAAATCGTCTTCAGTTCGGGCGGACACTCGATCACAAGGCTATTGCTGTTTTTCGCTGCAAGCGGCGACACCATCATCTGGACTTCGCGGATCAAGCCATGGATGTCGATCGCCTCGATGTAGACATCCATCTTGCCGGCTTCGACCTTTGACAGGTCCAGAATGTCGTTGATCAGGCCCAAGAGATGCTTGCCGGCGTTTTCAATCTTCTTCAGGTCGGCAATGGTCTCGTCCTCGCCACGGTCCAGCGCGTCTTCATGCAGCAACTGGCTATAACCGATGATCGCATTGAGCGGCGTGCGCAACTCGTGGCTCATATTGGCGAGAAAATCGGACTTGATCCGGCTTGCGCGCTCGGCCTCCTCTTTTGCCAGTTCCAACTCGGCTTGGCGCGCCTTTAGTTCGGTAATGTCCGTGTAGACCGCCACGCAATCGCCGTCATGGGTCTGGCGCTCGCTGACGCGGATCCAGCGATTGCGATAGCGCTGCTCGCTGACCCGAATCCAAAGCGTATTCTCCTTATGCTCGATCGGCCTGTTCCGTCGTTCCTTGACGCCCACGCTGCGTGCACGGTGGCTCAGACGCTCCTTTACCCAGTCATTGCGGTTACGATCGCCCAGGTCGTACCCGCCGCGCTCGACGGCGGCTTCGAGGACGGTTGAAAAGCTGGTACCCGGTTGCACGAGGTCGACCAGGTCGGGATAGAGTTCGATGAATTTCTTGTTGCACAATTCAAGGCGGTCGCTGGCGTCATAAAGGGTGAAGCCTTCACCAATGCTCTCGATCGCGTCGACAACCCGACGGCGATGGCGATCTGTTTCCTGGGTGAGCCTGCGGCGTTCCACCAACCCATCGCGCAACAGCACCAGGGCGCCAATGATTGACCCGAATTCGTCGTCGCGGTCTTTGGGCAGGGGTATTCCGAGGTCTCCCTCTGTCAACCCGTTGATGGTTGCCACGATCGCGCGCAGGGGCTCAAGGATTGATCGGAGCACGCCGACGGTCAGTCCTAAGCCACCGAGGACAGCGGCCAGGACGATCGCGAGCGACATATGGCTTGCGCGGTTGTTGATAGCAAAAACGCTCTCGCGGCTGGTGGCCGCCTGCGTCACGAGTCGCGACGTCAGGCCCGAAAGTTGCTCGCCCAACGCGGAAGCTTGGCCTCGTGAGTCGGCAAGGAACCTATTGCCGTCGGCGCGTTCGCCTTTGGAGTATGCCGCCGACGCCTGCGCCACAGAACCTTCAAATGTGTCGACAGTCGCTTTGATCGCTTGGGCGTCGTTGGGGAATTCGCGATTTAGCGCGGTAATTGACCGATCGAGGTTCTGCTTGTTGGCTTTGGCGGTGTTGGCGCCCTCGCTGGCGGTCGTCGCATAATCACCGACCCAGTAATGGACATCGTCGTAAGTCGCCCTGAGCTTGTCGAAATCGACCTTGATATTGCCCAGAATTTCGATCTCTTTTACCGCCTGCGACGCCTCCAGCGAGGCCCGTGAGGTGA
>CAIXXC010000466.1 GCA_903923205.1 uncultured Rhodospirillales bacterium
CCGATCTCCCTTGCCAGGCACAGACGCCATATTTTTAGCCCTTGCCGCGCCGTCGCGAACCCGTCGTTCCGGGCTTGCGGACACGCCCCTTCTTTACCGTTGGTCGATTTGTCTTGATCTTCGGCCGTCCAGACCCGGAAAGGTCGGGAGTGTCACCGTCAACGATGCTGAACTGCAGCCCGCCCGCGACCGGATTGGCTTCGACGAGGACGACCTCCACGGTGTCGCCGATCGTATAGACCCGACCGTGGCGTTGTCCGATCAGCCGGTGCGTGGTGGCGTCATGATGATAGTAGTCGGCGGGCAGGGTGCTGATGGGGATCAAGCCATCGGCACCATTCTCTCTCAGGGTCACGAACAGCCCGAACCGCGTCACGCCGTTGATACGCGCGGTGAAGGTCGCCCCGACGCGGTCTGCCATGTAGGCGACCATATAGCGATCGGTGGCCGTCCGCTCGGCCGCCGATGCCCGTCGCTCCGTCGTAGAGAGGTGGAGGCCTAATTCCTCGAAATCTTCATGCGTTTCGCCGGCGAGACCACCTTCGGGAAGTTTCAGGCCTGAGACCAACGCGCGGTGGACGAGCAGGTCCGCGTAACGGCGGATCGGCGACGTGAAATGCGCATAACGCATGAGGGCAAGGCCGAAATGCCCGATATTGCTGGGCGTATAGGTTGCCTGCGCCTGACTGCGCAAAACCAGTTCATTGATCAGCGGGGCTTCCGGGCGATCGACAGCGGCACTCAGAATACGATTGAAGCTTGCCGGGCGGACCGTTTGGCCCTTGGCAAGCTTGACACCGGGGATGCCCAGATTCTCGAGAAAGCCGCCGAGTGCTTCGAGTTTTGCTGCGTCGGGGACGTCATGAACGCGATACATGACAGGCTGGTTCATCGCTTCAAGAGTTTGTGCCGCCGCGACATTGGCCGCGATCATGAATTCTTCGATCAATTTGTGGCTTGTCAGTCGATCGCGCCGCGTGATGGCGGCGACGTGACCATCCGCAGAAATATTGACCTTCCATTCGGGTAGGTCGAGTTCAAGCGTACCGCGCGCAGCCCGGTCGGTTTCCAGGACAGCATAGGCAGCGTAGAGTGGCTTCAAAATCGGCTCGACGAGGGACGCTACCCATTCCTCGGGACGACCGTCGATTGCTGCTTGGACCTGTTCGTAGGTGAGCCGAGCCGCCGAGCGCATCAGCGCGCGTTCGATCTTGTGATGGGTCAGTTTGCCCTTGGCGTCGATCCACATGTGCATCGCCATACAGGCGCGATCGACCTGGGGTTTGAGCGAGCACAATTCGTTCGACAAGGCTTCCGGCAGCATCGGCACCACCCGATCCGGGAAATAGACCGAGTTGCCGCGTTCGCGCGCTGCCCGGTCAAGGGCGCTGCCCGGGCGGACATACCAGGAGACATCTGCGATCGCGACGATAAGGTGCCATCCACCCTCGACCGCTACGTCAGGCTCGGCAAAGACCGCATCATCGAAATCGCGCGCGTCGGCTCCATCGATCGTCACAAGAGGGATCGCGCGAAGGTCGGCACGCGTGCCAAGCGTGACGGGCTTTGCCTGCTCGGCTTCCTCGATAGCACCAGCGGGGAAGCCAACCGGAATACCGTGAGTGTGGATCGCGATCAGGCTTATCGAGCGCGGATCATCGAGCGATCCCAGCCGTTCGACGACCTGAACATGGGGCAGCCCAAGGCGCGGCAGTGGCAATGGTTGCGCGAGCACCAACTCGCCTTCCTGTGCGCCCATCGTCTCGGCGGGTCGGATGCGGTAGGTGGTTTTATTTCGCCGATCCGTGGGATCGAGATGGCCGCCGCCGTCGCGTTCGGATCGAAACACACCGAGCACGCGTTCGGTCTCGCCTGAGAGCTTGCGAATGACCCTCGCTGTATAGCCGCCGCCCTCGGCACGGCGCAGCTTGGCGATAACGCGCTCTCCCTGGGCAACCGTGCCGTCGCCCTTGGTCTCGGTGAGGATGATCGCCGGGACGGTATCCTCAGGCAGTGTTCCCATGGGGCGCACCTGGGGCAGCCCATCTTGATCGAGGCCGGTGACTTCGAGCACCGCAACTTCGGGCAGACTGGCCAAGGGCGCAAACCGACGACCCTGGCCGCGCTCCACGATGCCGGCGCGGTCGATATCCTTGATCAGCCCCTTGAGGGCGACACGATCGGCTGGCTTGACCTTGAACGCCTTGACGATCTCGCGCTTGCCCACGGGCGTGGAGCTGGCTGCGATGAAATCGAGGATTTCCTGTCGGCTGGGCAGACCCGGGCGTGGCCGGAACGGCTGTGGCGATCCCTCCAGCTCGGCGGGCTTAGCCGATCGCGAGGTCGTGCGGGGAGAGCGCTGCGAGCGCGGGGGGCGAGCCAAGAGATCAGCCGACCGTCTTGCGACGCAACTTCGGCGTCGTGTCGGCTGGTGGTGGCGCTGTCGGGGTCGCCGCAACCTTAGGCTTCGCCTTACTCGCTGGTTTCGGTTTCGTCGGTTTCTTTGTCGTTGCCGTTTTCGTTACGGCCGATTTTGCCGCCGGCTTCTTTTTGGCCGCTGGGGCGGCTTTCGCGCCGCGTTGGGGCTTCGGCTTTTTGCCCTTGGCGAGTTGCGCCGCGAGGAGGGCTAGGGCGTCCTCCAGCGTAAGTGTCTCTGGATCACCACCCCTGGGGAGCGAGGCGAAGAGGCCGCGATGTTCGACATAGGGGCCATAGCGACCCTTGAAGATGCCGATATTGCCGCCTTCCGTCGGGTGTTCGCCAAGTACACGCAAGGGCGTTGGGCTGCCCTTGCCCCCTTTCGACTGCTCCGCCAGGAGGCTGACGGCACGATTGATGCCGATTGTCAGCACATCGTCATCGGCTGGCAGAGATTTATAGATGCTGCCGTGTTTCACGTAGGGGCCGAAGCGACCGATCCCAGCGGTGATCATACTGCCTGTTTCGGGGTGATTGCCGATTTCCCGAGGCAGTGCGAGGAGTGCGAGCGCCTGTTCGAGTGTGGCGTCCGTCGATTTCATCCCCTTGGGGAGCGACACGCGTTTCGGTTTGAATCCCTCCGCAGCCTCGCCTTCCTGGAAGTAGACGCCGTAGGGCCCCTTCCGCAGGGACACGGGTTGACCGTTGTCGGGGTTCGTGCCGAGCGATTTGGGTCCCGTCTCGCCGAGTTCGGCGCCCTGCTGGTCGCCTCCTGCCTCCGAGGCGAGCGGGCGGGTGAAACGGCATTCGGGGTAGTTGGCGCAGCCGACGAATGCCCCGAACTTGCCAAGCTTCAGGCTGAGTTGGCCTTTCTGGCAGGCAGGGCACAGCCGCGGATCGCGCCCGGTGCCGTCTTCGGGAAAGAGATGATTGCCCAACTCGCGGTCAAGCGCCTCAAGCACCTGGGTAATCGTCAGATCCTTGGTGCCGTCGACGGCGAAGCTGAAATCCTGCCAGAACTTGCGTAGCACGTCCTTCCAGTCTGCCCGCCCGCCGGAGATCTCGTCGAGGAGATTTTCAAGATCGGCGGTAAAGTTGTACTGGACGTAGCGCTCGAAGAAATTCTCAAGAAAGGCGATGACCAGACGGCCTCGGTCTTCCGGCACAAAGCGCTTGCGATCGAGCTTTACGTAGTCGCGATCCTGCAGGACCTGGATGATAGAGGCGTAAGTCGAGGGTCGGCCGATGCCGAGTTCTTCCATCTTCTTGACGAGGCTGGCCTCGGTGTAGCGCGGCGGCGGCTCGGTGAAGTGCTGGGCCGGAACGACTTCCCCACGATCGAGCCCGTCCTTTTCCTTGAGCGCCGGCAGCCGGCGATCCTGATCATCCGCGCCGTCATCGTCGCGGCCTTCCTGGTAGAGTTTCAGGAAGCCGTCGAACAGCACGACTGAGCCGGTCGCCCGGAAGGTCGCACGACCAGCGACGCCATTGATGTCGATGGTGACCTGGTCGAGCACTGCCGATTCCATCTGGCTCGCCATCGTCCGCTTCCAGATCAACTCGTAAAGACGCAGCATGTCGGCGTCGAGGAAGCGTGCGACATCGGCGGGCCGCCGGAACATATCGGTAGGCCGCACGGCCTCGTGAGCCTCTTGGGCATTTTTGGCGACGGTCTTGTATTGACGCGGCACCTTTGGACAATACTGCTCGCCATAGTCACGATCGATCAGACGGCGTGCCGAACCGATTGCATCCTGCGAGAGTTGGACGCCGTCGGTTCTCATATAGGTGATGAGGCCAACGGTTTCGCCGCCAAGTTCGATACCTTCATACAAGCGTTGAGCCATCTGCATCGTGCGGCTCGTGCCAAAACCCAGCTTGCGCGAGGCTTCCTGCTGCAGGGTCGATGTCGTGAACGGTGGTTGCGGATTGCGGCGGGTCTGACGTCGATCGACCCGTGCAACGACGTAACCCGGCTCCGAGGCGGCAATGGCGACGGCACGGCTGGCCGCTGCCTCATCTCCGATATCGAAGCGGTCGAGTTTCGCACCGTCGAGGTGGGTGAGGTGGGCCGTGAAGCTCGTCTTGTCGGCTGTCGTGAAAACCGACTCGATGCTCCAATATTCGCGAGCCCGGAAGACCTCTATCTCCGATTCGCGCTCGCAGATGAGGCGCAGGGCCACCGACTGAACACGGCCCGCAGATCGTGATCCCGGCAATTTCCGCCACAGCACCGGCGACAGGGTGAAGCCGACGAGGTAGTCAAGCGCGCGGCGCGCCATATAGGCATCGACCAATTCGATATTCAGTTCGCGGGCATTGGCAAACGCATCGAGGACCGCGGTTTTCGTGACCTCATTAAAGACAACACGCTTGACGGGTATTCCCTTGATTGCGCGGCGTTGTTCCAGAACTTCGCGAACATGCCAGGAAATCGCTTCGCCTTCGCGATCCGGATCTGTCGCCAGATACAGGGAATCAGCGCCTTTCAGCGCCTGAACGATATCCTTGATCCGCTTTTCCGATCGTTCCTCGACCTCCCAGCTCATCGCGAAATCTTCGTTAGGGCGGACCGAGCCATCCTTGGGTGGCAGGTCGCGGACATGACCATAGCTCGCCAGGACCGTGTATTCCGGACCAAGGTATTTGTTGATGGTCTTCGCCTTGGCCGGCGACTCAACGACTACGACATGCATGAGGCGGCCAATCACCTAAATCAGTGGTCAAAGAATTTTTACCCCATCATGGCAAGCGAGACCCGATGGCCGGGGTGACGCTCCAGCCGCCCTGCAAGGTCGAGTTCCAGCAGCGCGGTCGCCACGACCGATGGGGACAAGTGGCACTGACGGATCAGTTCGTCAACCGTGACAGGTGTGGGACCCAGCAAGGAAAGAACCAGACCGCTCACCGAATCTGCCGGATATGCCTCCTCTGTCGGCTCTGGGTGTGCTGTCTCCGGGCGCGGTCGGCGGATCACCGGAGGCGAGGGCGGGAGGGTGCCGAGGGCCGACAGGACATCTGCCGCGCTTTCAACAAGAGCCGCGCCATGACGGATCAGATCATTGCTGCCCCGGCATCGCGGATCGAGGGGTGAGCCCGGAATGGCAAAGACATCGCGGCCTTGCTCGCCGGCCAGGCGGGCGGTGATCAAGGAGCCCGAGCGCAGCGCCGCTTCGACGACGAGGATGCCAAGCGAAACCCCGGACACAAGCCGATTGCGTCGTGGGAAGTGGCGCGCCCTTGGCTCCTTCCCGGCGGGTTGTTCTGCGATCAAAAGTCCACGCGTCGCGATTTCCGTCTGCAGTGCCCGGTTTTCTTCCGGATAGACAATGTCGGCCCCGCCGGCCACAACCGCCACTGTCCCGGTATCAATGGCGCCGTAATGCGCTGCGGTATCGATACCTCGGGCAAGCCCGGAGACAACGGCAACACCAGCCTCACCAAGATCGCGTGCGATTTCACGCGCCATTTTCTGCCCGGCAGCCGAGGCATTGCGGGCGCCGACGACTCCGATCACGTGCCGCCCCGCCAAAAGCCCGGCATCACCGACGAGGGTCAACAGAGGAGGTGCATCCTCAAGCGGCAACAGCAGAGGTGGGTAGTCGGGTTCGCCCCAGGCGACGAGGCGTCCGCCGAGCTTGTGGACCGCAGCCAATTCACGCTCCGCCGCTGCGCGTGAGCAGGTTTTAAAGTCCCGGCGACCGCCCCGTCGAGCCAGTTCCGGCAACGCGTCGAGCGCGGCTGCGGCCGAACCATAGCGTTGCAACAGATTATGAAAGGTTATAGGGCCGACGTGATCGCTTCGGATCAGGCGCAGCCAGTCGAGCCGTTCCTGTGCATTCAGAGTGGTTGAGATCATAGATGCGCCGGTCGCGGCGGTGGCCACGACTTTCCAGAGTGAGAACAAAACAAGTCTAGCAACGAAAGCGGAGCAGGCGAAGCCTCAAGGGCACTGCAACCTGAAGAATTTCTCCCTTGAGCGAAACTAGACGGAATATCAAAGGATTGTCAGACACCTGGATGGCAGGGCGGCGCGGTCAGCGCTGGCTTCGCCTTAGTTCTTGCGCGCTCGAAATCCAGGCAGTTGGGGTAACAGGAGCGAAGCCCCCAGCGCGAAGATGCCGATCGCTGCGGGAACATGCCACTGCCCCTGGCTTGTCATCGTCGTCTCGCCGAGAGCGCCGAGATCGGCGTAGAAGACGGTGGTTGGCAGGGAGCCGAGGATGGTGCCGACGCAATAGGGCAGGAAACCGATATTGGTCAGGCCGAAAGCGTAGTTGACCGGGGTGTGCGGCATGACCGGGACCAGACGAAGCACCGTAACTGCCCGCCAGCCACCCCCTTCCAAGCGTGCGAGCAACCGTCCGAAACCAGGCAACTGACCGGGTTTGATCAGGCCGTCGTTAAGGTAGCGCGCGATCAGGAATCCCGCTGAGGCACCGGCAAGGCAGCCGAGGGTGGCAATCACGCTGCCCCACCAGAGCCCCCATACAAGACCCGCCGCGACCGCGATAATGGAGCGCGGGATGAAGGTCAGGCTAACGATGACATGGGCAAGGACGAACAGCAGCGGCACGGAGGGGTTTTGGGAAATCCAGGCGTGATTGCGGATGACGAAGGCTTGCAGGTGATCGTGCTGAAAGATATCGCGGTGCAGCCAGGTGAAGCCGACCGCCGTTACGACCACCGCAGCGAGGATCGTCCGGCCGATCCCTTTACCCGAAAGCCCCGTGAACGCCATGGAGGCGGCTATTCCGGATCGTCCAGGATCACGGGGATCTTGGCGCGGCGCTGCAGCCACATCACGCCGGCAAGGTCGCTGATCCCGACCCAGAGCCGGTCAAATGTGCCGTAATTGGAAACCCCTTGACCGCGTGGTCTGTGATTGACCCTTACGGAGACCACCCTGCCGCCGGCCCGCAGGACGAGCGCAGGCAGGAATCTGTGCATGTGACTGAAATAGGGAAGCTCCAGGAACATCTCGCGCTCGAAAAGCTTGAGGCCGCAGCCGCTGTCTGGCGTCGCGTCGGAGAGCAACGCCGCACGGATTCGGTTAGCGAGACGCGAACTGATGCGCTTGATCGCCGAGTCCTTGCGGCGGGTCCGATGGCCGGCCAGCAGGAGACGTGCACCCGCCGGCTCTGCTGCTGCCAGTTGCCACAAGGCAGCTATATCGGCTGGATCATTCTGGCCATCGCCGTCCAGGGTCGCGACCCAACGCCCCCGCGCGGCCTTGACACCGCTCAGTACCGCCGTGCTTTGGCCGCAGCTGGACTTGTGACGGACTACACGCAGGCGGTCTGTGCCATCGCCAAGGGCGCGGATGCGCGCTACCGTGTCATCGGTGCTCCCGTCATCGACATAGACGATTTCATAATCGACCAGCGTCTCCAGGGCCGTACGGATTTCGGCCACGAGCGGGGCGATGTTCTCGGCCTCGTTCTTGACCGGAATGACAACGGAAAGTGTGACCAAGGAGAAGGGGACCGATCTGCTAGGGCAATCCTGTTTGGTGCCAATGAACCTGCTGATGATATTGGGCGAGGTAGCACATTCACCGGTCATGACCAACCGTGATCGTCACCCCGCGCAGATGTTCAATCAACGCCAGCCGAGGCCCTTTATTCCACGGGCGACAAAGTTTCGTCGGGCGATCCGGAATCCGCAGCCAGATCGGCGGCGTTCGCCCGAGCGCGCGCTGGCCTCTTAACGGCGCGAAATTTGCCAAGCAGCGCCTCGAAGCTCGCGATCAGGGGCGGCGCTATATCGCTACGGTTTTCAAGCGCCGCCATGATCTGCGCCGTTGCCTCTATGGTCGCGACGCTCTCGCGCCGGGGCTCCTTGCGCAGTCGGCCATAGCGTGAGGGGCGTGGAGGGTTCAGGACGATACGCCAGGATTTCAGCAGCCAGGCATTGCGCCACCACAAGGTCTTGGCCTGGCTCCAACTGCCGTCCAGTAGGATGATCCCTTCAAGATCGTCGAGCACAAGTTGCTGCCCCTGCAGATCAAGCGGCTTATTGGTACGATCAAGCAGGACGACGGGGCGATTTTGTGCCTCAGGTGGCAGCTTCGCCGGACCGAGATAAAGCACCGCCCACCGACGCGCCTCGACGGGACGGCCAACAGCCTTGGCAAGGTTAGGCCAGCTTAATCCGACCTTAAGTGTCGCATTCTTGAAATGAAGCGCCGTCAGCTTGGCGGTTCCCAACTCGCGGTCATGCTCCTGCGGGTGCTGCAGGATCAAAATATGACGGCGAGTCGCGAGCGGAACGATACTGGTGCAAACGCAGAGTTCCAGGGGCTTGTCACAACGCGGACAGGGCGGCTCGACGTCAACCTCGGTCGGCGCTGTATTTTTAGGGTCAGTCATGGGCGACGAGGGTAGAGATACCCAGCAGCAGGTCAAGCAGCTTGTGGTGGGGCGTTGACGTCACCCTGTTTGGATAGGATAGCTGGTGGCGCGATCCGCTGGGGCGTTCCGGCCTTTAAGCGGGATAAGGGTGAGGAAAACGAGTGTCCGAGAACGGATCCCTATCGGCGCGGTTGTTTGCGAGTTTCCGGACAATCCTGCCGTCTTATTTCGATTTGATCGCCAAGATTCTGCGCCTGATCGCGCGGGAACGTGGTGTCAAGGTTCCGCTCGGCCTGGAGCGATTGATCACGCCTTCGGTTGATACCAGGCTTGCCAAGCTGGAAGACGCGCGCCGCTATCTGCTGGAAAGCCTTGAAGCTGTCGACGAACTCAAACGCGACGCTGAACAAAACAAGCGCGATCTTGAGCGCGCCCTTGCCGAACTGCAGGTAACCATGGCGGATCGCGACGCAGCCCATGAAGAGCTGCGTTCGATCCGAACGGTCATGAGCGCCGATATTGCCGCCTTTCGCAATCTAGCCGGGGTCCCCAATGTCATGAAGGAGCGGGTGATCGGCTGCGTCGCCGGTATCATCGCCTCATTGGTCGCGACCCTCATGTGGGTCGGGGTCACCAATCTTGTCGCGTCGCCAGCGACCCCGAAAATCGTGAGGGAAGTCATTCAACCGGTCGTGACGCCGGCAAGGCCGAACTAAGGGATCAGCTGTCTTCTGCGATATAGAATCACCGTACCCGCCAGCGTCTGATGCTATCTCATTGCCGCGACCACGAGCTTCCCGCTCGTCGGTCTATAGGGTCCCATGCCGTGGCCGAGAAGGCGTCTCTCGCGATCCAGCATCGGAACAAGCTCTGGAGGCGTATAGCTGCGGCATGATCGATCGGTTGATCGCCCCGGATAGCCATCAAGGAGGGTTCGCGTCCGATCGGGAACTGTTTGGTACCAGCGCGTCCAGAATCATTGCCATCGCGCCCGGACGACGGTCGGAGTAGGCGACTGTTGCCACCGATCCAGCATGATCAGGATATTGCGTTGCGCCGAAGCTGCGAGGGCGTAACGCCGAAGGCCTCCCTGAAATCCTTGCTGAAATGGGCCGGGCTGTTCCAGCCGCATTCCAGCGCAATGTCGACAATCCTGGCGCCGGTCTCAGGATCGGCCAAGTATTTCATGGCATATTCCAAACGCAGCCGCTTGCCAAATGCCTGGGGTGAATAGCCTCGGTAAAGTTTGAACAGTCGAAAGAGGTTGCGGGAACTCATGCCCGCCACGGTGGCGAGTTCCTCCACATCCGGGTTGTCACGCCAATGTTCAGAAAGGTAAGCCTCCACGCGTCTCACCGCGCGCGGAATCACCGTGTTGGGCAGTTTCATGCCGTCCGCGCGGACTTCGGGTGGCGCGGCAATGACCAATGCGGTCACAAGCGCATTTTCAAGATTGCTGAAAAGGCGCGTGTTGCTTTTGGGGGCAGCTTGCTCCAACGCCGAGAACATGCTTTGCAGTGTATTGCGGAAATTCAAACCAGCCAGAGTGAGAAGGCTAATGGTCGCCGGAAAATCGACGGTGACAAGGTTATCAGTTTCCCGCAGTGCCTGGATCTTATCGAGTAGAAACGGCCTTGAAACGAGGTAACTGACGATTTCCGCATCGGGGCTGCAGGTTATCGTAACAGGCCCCGTCGATATGCTGCCGGAATGCTCCTGAATCGTGCTGATCCCTTGACCGGTTTGAACCGTGAGCGTTCCGGTTGTCACCATTTTCACCCTGACAAAATCTATCTCTGGAAGCTCGAACGTAATTTCTCTGCCGTATCGACTGAAGCCGAGTTGGCTATTTGGCAGTTCGATCCAGTTGACGCCGGTTCGAGTGTTTGAAATCTGGCGAGGGGGCAAGCGCAATATCTTGCCGCCATGTTTCAGCGAGATGTAGTCCTCCAGATCCCTATCCGAATCGGCGCGTAGAACTGGGTAGTTATGCAGAGGTATTTTACTAAACATTACACTCATAAGTAGTTTTCGGCTTGGTTTTTATGTGCAAAAAGCGGATAAAAAGCAAAAACATATCAAACTGTATGGTGTAAAATTCA
>CAIXXC010000467.1 GCA_903923205.1 uncultured Rhodospirillales bacterium
ATCGTGCCGTTCGCGCCGCAATCTTTAAGCCAGACCCTGGGGGCCACTGTCGCCGGGCTTTACGCACGCAACGACGTTGATGGCTTGAAGCGTGCCCTGTCTGGCTATCTGCGGCAGTCTAGCCTGCTCACAGCTCCGATCTTCGCTGGCGTGGCGATATTTGGCCCTTGGCTTGATCTGCTGTTTGGCCACCGGTTCAATTTCGATCCTCTCGTCGCGTTCACCCTGTCGCTGGGCTATTTTATCAGCGCAGTTCTGGGCCCCATGGGCTATTCTTTGTCTATGACAGGACGCCATCGAATGGAATTCGCTCTCCTCAGTTGCGGCTCGGTTTGGGTCGTCGGCGGTTGCATGATCGGTGCGAGGTACTGGGGTGGTGAGGGAACCGCGGTCGCGGTTGCGGTCGGGTTTCTGGCGATCAATATGGTCCGCGCGGAATTGGTACAACGGACCCACCGATTTTATCCTGGACATTGGCGCGACTTGCTGCCGCCGATCCTAGCGTTGGCGGTAGGGTTTGTGGTTCGGACGATTGGGGAGGCGTGCCTTGGCCGGAGCATCGGCAGTTTGATATTTCTATCCTCCGTCGACCTTGCCGTAAGCATTGGGGTCTTTTGGATCTTTTTGCTTCGTCCCGAAGAAAAGAACAACCTCGCCAGCGTGTTCAGGCGCGTCAAACGTTCGGCTGTGACATGAAAGTAGCGATCGTTCATTATTGGCTGGTGAGTCATCGCGGCGGCGAAAAGGTCCTCGAAGCGCTCTTAGATATCTGGCCGGAAGCCGACATTTTCACCCATGTCTATGATCCCGAGGCTGTTTCGCCGAAGCTGCGTGATCGAGTGGTCCGGACCACCTTCATCCAAAAATTGCCTTGGGCGAAGAAGCTCTACAAAAAATATCTGCCGTTGATGCCATTCGCGCTAGAATTGTTGGATCTGACCCAGTATGAGCTCGTTATTTCGTCAGAATCCGGTCCGGCGAAAGGCATCCTCGTTAATCCCCAGGCGCTCCATATCTGCTATTGCCATTCCCCGATGCGTTATATTTGGGATCAGTTCCACCTCTATCGTGCTAATTCCGGATTGATTACGCGCTTGGCTATGAATCTCCTGCTTCCAGTTTTGAGATTGTGGGATTTCAGCAGCGCTGCAAGGGTTGATCAATTTATTGCAAATTCTGCTTTTGTTGCGGCCCGCATCAGCAAATACTACCGTCGCGACGCCGTCGTTATCCACCCGCCCGTCGATGTCGATAGCTTTGTTATATCTCCCCAAGTCGATGACTATTATTTGGCATTTGGTCAGCTGGTTCGCTACAAGCGTTTCGACCTTGCGGTGCAGGCGTTCAATCGAATGGGTAAACGTCTGATTGTCGTCGGCACGGGCGAGGAAGAAAAACGTCTTCGCGAGATTGCTGGCCCCACGATCGAGTTCCTGGGCTCGCAGAAGGACGGAAGAGTCCGATCGCTACTCTCGCACTGTCGCGCCCTGATTTTCCCCGGAGAGGAAGATTTCGGCATCGTTCCTGTCGAGGCAATGGCCAGTGGGCGACCGGTTATCGCGTATGGTCGTGGCGGCGCCCTAGAAACGGTCGTGCACCGAAGAACAGGCCTGCTGTTTGGGGAGCAGACGGTAGAAAGTCTGTGCGATGCCGTTTCGGTATTTGAAGCAACCGAAGAAAGTTTTGACCCTCTGTATATTCGTGGCCACGCGGAGAAATTTCGGCCGGAAGTATTCGCCGAAAAAATATTAACGCTGGTCGTTGAATCGAGCCGTAAAGATTGAGCGTGGGGAGTAGCTAGGAACTTCCCTAGGGTCAAAACCCAATCAGCCTATTGATTAATGTCAGGTTCTGTGATTCAAGCTGTCAAACGGCGGAGTTTGGATCATGGCGGGAGAATTTTGGCTTGATGATGAGCAGTGGGCGGTGATTGAACCGCTCTTGCCGACCAATCACCCTGGGGCCCACCGCAAGGATGATCGGCGCATCATCAGTGGCATCATTCATGTACTGAAGGTCGGCTGCCGCTGGCAGGATTGTCCCGATTGCTATGGCCCGCCGACGACGATCTATAACCGCTTCCACCGCTGGTCGGCGCGCGGGATCTGGCGGCGCCTCTTTGCTGCACTGGTCGATGCCAGTGCGAGCGAGATCCAGATGATCGACAGTACGACGGCGAAGGCGCATCGCTCGGCAGCCGGCGGAAAAGGGGGGCCTGCATCCAAGCGATCGGCCGCTCTCGCGGCGGGCGAACGACAAAGATCCATGCTGTTGTCGATGGCGGCGGTCGTCCCCTCGCGTTCGAGATAACACCAGGGCAGCGCGGCGATGCGCCGATCGCCACAACCTTGCTCGGGCCGCTGCCGCCCAGTTCGCTGTGCGCTGCCGACACCGCCTACGACAGCGACGCGCTCCGCCGGTTCCTTATCGATCGTGGAACCCTGCCGGTCATCCCCAACAATCCCACACGAAAAAACATTCAGCCGTTCGATCCCGCAGCCTACAAGAGGCGCAACGTCATCGAGCGCACCTTCTGCCGCCTCAAGGACTGGCGACGCATCGCAACCCGTTACGACAAGCTCGCAGCAAACTTCGCTTCAGCTTGCTGCCTCGCCGCAATCATCATCTGGTGGATCTGATTGAGTCTCGACCCTAGTGCTGGCGTACTCGTTTGTCAGTAATTTCGCTCACCCTGTTATCGAAAGGTTTTCCAGGGCGCTAAAACGATGATTTTTGTATGATATCGCGGCTCGGTCGGTCTGACCTTGGCCGTTCTGATGCCGGATTCGATCGATCTTTGACCTAATTTTGCGGTAACATCTTACAGAAGGAGCCTGCAAGCCCGCCGGAGGCTCCAAAGTCCCGTTCCCCTGCTGCGGAGGTTTTCAATAGACTGTTAGGTATTTGAGTTCCGGCGTTTGGTGAATCGAATAATGAAGCCATTACGGGGCTCGGTACGCAAGGCAGGCTAAGATAAACCCATTCTTATGGAGATCGCTATCCCTGTCATCATTGTGCCGAACACCGAGTCAAAGCGATAGAGTCGAACATTAAGAACATCCGTTCGAGATAGCGCTGTTTCGGGCGGACCGGAGTAATCGATTTCGCAAGAAGTCATTGTATCCGCTAAGGTTTTGTGGCGATTCGGGGCCGCCGAATTGGCCGTTCTTCGACTCAGTTTCCCGAGATTTCCGGCTCCGTGGACACGATATCGGAGCTGCAGGATGATCGCCAGAACCCGCCCTGTAATAGATTATCGATATGCGGCACCAGCCTCACGTGTCTGACGGCCAAAATCCGTTGGGGCTTCATCGATCGCCGTCTGGGCGAGGTCCAAAAGCGCGTCGACTGCCTCCAAACTTGCTGCTGTGGCTGATGGCGAGCCTGCTGCTCCCCAAACATATGCATTGGCTGTCGGACTGAGCGTCCCGTGCGCGCTGGGTTGAGAATCCCTATTTCCAGCAGCTCTGCGGCGGCCAGGTGTTCCGGCCCAAGTCGCTCTTCGCCCGCTCCTGACTGACCCGCTGGCGGCTAAGGATCTTAAGCGGGTGGAGGTCGAGATCACGCCCCAACCCAAGGCGACACACCTGACCCACGCAATGCTGGCCCACCGGGGCATTGAGAGGCTGGTCAAGTTCGCCGCGAACAAGAAATCCCGCTCCGTCAGTTCAACCGCGCCAACAAAGCCTCGAAGTTCCGGCGTACCTGGCTCGTTTGCGATCTCGACCGCAAGATCGGTGACTGCTCCAATCTGCACGTCTGGTAGTCAGACCTGCGCGCTTTCGCAGTTCCAATCCAGTTTTATAAGCGCCGTCAGCGTGGCCAGAAAGTCTATTCGCCGAATGACCTCGCGCCTATCATCGGCCATCTCAAGGCTAACCGCCGTATCGAGCTCAATGACGTCGAAGGCCGCAGCAGTGATCGTATCAACGCAACTCCAACCGCCGTCCGCATTAACTTCCACCAACTCCTGAGTTGGTCCGCCGCACTCTTGGGGTCTTGGTGCCAGATGCCGATAGCCCACACGACCAAAAAGGGCACGACCCACTTGAGACGACGCTCAGGCGGGGCATTTGCGATCGAATTCGGCTGTTAGGGGACTCGCTTCGGCGATAAAGCTAAAAATTAAAATCAGGCGG
>CAIXXC010000468.1 GCA_903923205.1 uncultured Rhodospirillales bacterium
CGCCGCCATCGCCTGGGCAAGCAATGCCGACTCGCGCCCGATATCCTGATCGATCTGGATGATTCGTTGACGAAGGTCACGGATCTGTTGAGCGATCGCCCGCTCCTCAGCCGTTACCGTTTGAAAATCTGAAGACAGACGGTCGAGCCGACGATTGGCTTCATCGACAACCGAACGGGCCGGCGCCAAAGCTTCGGCGCACCGGAGCCGCTCCGCCATCGCGACATCGGCGGCCGCAGCCGCAGCCTCGACGACGGCTTCGGCGGCGTGCATGCGCTTGATGGCCGCCTCAAGCTCTTCGGTCCTGGTGACAAGATGCCGCTGCAATACCAGGGCTTCCGCGCGACGATAGCCCTCCGATAAGGTGCGGTAACGCTCTGCCTGCTTCACCTGCCGCTTCAATCGGTCGATCTGCTGCGACAATGTAGCTGCGACGTCTTCAAGACGGGTGAGGTTGGTCTCGGTCGCAGACAATCTCAACTCAGCCTCGTGGCGGCGTGCCTGCAATCCGCCTATTCCCGCGGCTTCCTCAAGCAGGGTCCGACGCTCGGCCGGCTTGGCGTTGATCAGCCAGCCGATCCGGCCCTGACCGATCAACGCCGTGGATTGGGCGCCGCTCGCCGCATCGGCGAAGAGCAGCTGAACGTCGCGAGCACGCTGTTCGCGGCTATTGACCCGGTATGTCGAACCGCGGTCACGGTCAATTCGACGCTCGATCTCCAACTCGTCGTGATCGTTCAAATGTGCCGGCGCCGTGCGGTCGCGGTTATCGAGTGACAACGTGACTGTTGCAATGTTACGGGCCGGGCGGGTCGTGGTACCCCCGAAGATGACGTCGTCCATTTCGCCACCGCGCAGACGCCGCGCCGAGGTTTCCCCCATCACCCACTGCAAGGCTTCGACCAGGTTCGACTTGCCGCAGCCGTTAGGGCCAACGATGCCGGTCAGCCCTGGCTCGATCAAGAATTCGGTCGGCTCAACGAAGGACTTGAACCCCGTAAGTCTGAGCTTGGTAAACTGCACGCCTGCGGGGTGTCCTCAGATTACGGGGTCAGGGTTTTTTTGCGACTGCCGCGGCCGCAGTCTGCAGCGCCTTCGCGAAATCGCTGTAGGCCATGGCACCGGCGACTTTGGTCCCGTTAACAAAGAAGGTCGGGGTCGAATCGACCCCTGCCTGCTGCGCTGCAGACTCGCTTGCAGCGATCTTTGCCTGCAGCACCTTGTCGTTCTCGCAGGCGGCAAAGCGATCTGCCGAAACGCCGCCGACAACACCTATTCGTTGCAGCGCGTTCATGGTCGCAGCTTCGTCATCGAACACCCAGCTATTCTGATTGGCATAGAGCTCTTCGATAAACGGATAGAACTCAGCGCGTGCCGCGCAGCGCGCCAGCAGGCTGCCACGAAAGGCCGGCCCATTCAGGGGGAAGTCACGGAAGACATATTTCGCCTTGCCCGTCTCGATCCATTCCTTCTTCACCTGCGGCCAGGTCGCGATCTCGAACTCGGCGCAATGCGGGCAGCTGAGCGATGCATATTCGATGATCGTGACCGGCGCGTCAGCCCTGCCAAGCACGACGTCCTCATCGGTGATCGGCGGCACGCCGTCCGCCTTCGCAGCCCCAGGCAGGGCTACGATCATGATCGCCAAAACACTGAACACAAACAACCAACAGCGGGACATACTCTTCTCCACCACTATATCTAGATGCTAAAGTGAATTTTACGCGACGGCAAGGGTCAGCCTTCGTTGCTTCCGATGACCGCGCGGCCAAGCCGTTCGAGAGCCGCTCGAAGCTCTGGATCAACGATCAGATCGAGACTGCTCTTCAGGCTGTTGCTCTCAGCGACAGAGAGAGCGCGGGGCGGCGGTGGCGCGATGGCTCGACGCGGCAACGGGCCCTGCCTCAATGCGAGGCGGGCAACCGCCCGATAGCCGAAAAACGTATTTATGCGCTCGACGATAACGGGCTCCAGATGCTGAAACTCGACTGCGGTGCCGGGGGCGACGCGCAGTTGCAACGTTCCTTTGACGCGGGCGCCGACGTCCTTCGCGCCTGGCGTCCCGAAGGAAAGCTTGACCGGCGCACTGAGGCGCGCCAGTTCCTCACCGACGACGGCGGCCCATTGCAGCACCATCTCCGCCTCGGCAAAACCTCGCTTACCCAATATCGGGGCGGCGATCCGGCTTACACTGCCCGCGAGGGACTTCATGACCCAACCTTTCCGCTCCGATCGGCAGACCTCACCGGACGCCGCTACCCTGCTCGCCTGGTATGATCGCAACCGCCGACAACTGCCTTGGCGCGCCGAGGCCGGCGAGAAGCCGGACCCTTATGCGGTCTGGCTCAGCGAGATCATGTTGCAGCAAACGACGGTCGCGACCGTACAGGGGTATTTTGACGCTTTCATGGCACGCTGGCCGACCGTTTACGATCTGGCCGCAGCCTCACTCGACGAGGTATTGCATGCTTGGCAAGGTCTTGGCTACTACGCCAGAGCGCGAAATTTGCATGCGTGCGCGAAGTCGGTGACGCGCGATCATGGCGGCGTTTTCCCGGATACCGAAGCAGCCTTGCGCGAGCTTCCAGGCATTGGCGCCTATACCGCTGCCGCAATTGCCGCGATTGCGTTTGATCGACCGGCAACGGTCGTCGATGGCAATGTCGAGCGCGTGATGGCGCGGGCCTTTCGCATCGAGGAGCCGCTTCCCCTTGGCAAGCAAATTCTACGCGATTGCGCAGCCGCCCTAACGCCATTGGAAAGGCCCGGCGATTATGCCCAGGCTGTCATGGATTTGGGCGCGACGATCTGCCAGCCGCGCAAGCCGCGCTGCCCGTTGTGTCCTTGGTCGGCCCGTTGCGAGGGCCGACGAAAGGGCGATGCCGAGACCTTCCCGCGCAAGCGTGCAAAGCCGGAGCGCCCTACGCGCCATGGCTCGGTGTTCTGGCTTGAACGCCCCGATGGCGCGGTCATGCTGCGGCGGCGAGCCGAGAGCGGCTTGCTTGGCGGCTTGCTGGAGTTGCCCTCTTCTCCTTGGCTTGAACAGCCCGAAACCATCCTCGCATCAACCGGGGCGTCGCCAATTGCGTCGACGGATTGGGCGACGATCCCTGGCAGCGTCGTCCATGTCTTTACCCACTTCCGACTGATCCTGACGATCCTCACCGCGCGAGTCGCACCCCATATCGACGCTGCCGGCGCGCTCTGGATCAAGCCCCGCGATTTTGCTGACCATGCGCTGCCGACGTTGATGAAAAAGGTCGTCCGTCACCGCTTAGCCGCGCTCGAAACCCACCCTGGCACGCTTCTTTGAGGGCCTGTGGATCAATGCTGGGTCAGGCGCAGCTCGATCCGGCGGTTCTTCTCGAAAGCGGCTTCGGACTGGTGCGCATCAAGCGGCTGCCACTCGCCAAAACCAGCAGCGGCAAGATGGCGCGCCGGAATACCCTGGTCGACGAGGTAACGCACGACGGAAACTGCGCGCGCGGTAGAAAGCTCCCAGTTCGACGCGTATCGCGCGCCCTTGAGGATTGGACGATTATCCGTGTGACCATCGACTTCGAGGATCCAATTGATGTTCGATGGGATCTCTCCGCTGATCTGGCGCAAGGCCGTGACAAGTGGCGTCAGGCGCTTTCGCGCCTCAGGGCTTAAATCCGCTGAACCAAGGGCAAACAATACCTCGGACTGGAAGACGAACCGATCACCCACCACGCGAATGTCAGGACGATCACCCAGGATTTCCTTAAGCCTTCCAAAGAACTCTGATCGGTAGCGCGCCAAATCCTCAACCTTGCGGGTCAGCGCGAGATTGAGCTTCGCGCCCAGATCGGCGATCTGGGCTTCCTGCCCCCTGTCCTTTGTTTGGGCCAGATCAAGCGCCGCAGCGATCGCCGTGAGTTGTCGGCGGAGTTCGTCGATATTGCGATTGAGCGTCGTGATCGTCGAATCCTGTTCCTGAAGCCGAGATACCGCCGCCGCAAGAGCATCCTGGGTCAGCGTTGCGTGGTTTTGGGTCGAGACCAATGTGTCGGCCAATCTCTTTTTCGAGGCATCGGCCTGGGCGACAGCCGCGCGCAAGGCCGCGATATCTGACCTCAAGCGCGCGTCCTGATACTTCTCAAGGGACAGCATCGAATCCAGCGCGCTGAGCGTCGCCGTCAACTTTCGGATCTGCTTGTCCTTATCGCTGACGGCGCCCGAAAGGTAGAACTGACCGATCGTGAATATCAGCAGCACAAAGACCAGGACCATCGTCAACTGGGTCAAGGCATCGACGAAGCCCGGCCAGATATTGATCGAGGATGGCCTCTGCCGACGGGATAACGCCATCGCGCCTACCGAGCCCCATCGTCGACTACGTTCGGCTCGGATTTCGTCGCGGCGATGGTGCGCGCGATTAGTCTGATTTCGCCGCGCAGTTCGCGCACCATGTCCTCGCGGCCGTGCACAAGATCCATCGCCAAGCGGGATAGATGGCCGTCGATGCTGCGAATATGCTCTCGGGTTACTTCATCCATGCCAGCATTGGAGCGCGTTGCCTCGACAAAGCGTGCGAGCACGGCGCGAAGTTCTTTCTGACCCTCTGCCAGATGCAGGAGGACGCTTTGTTCCGTTCGCATCTGCTCGGTCATCGTGGCCAGCAGATCAGAAAGCCCGCGCAGGGATTCATTTGCGGCGATCCGCCCGTCCTCACCTCGCAGCATAGTTCGTTGCAGTGAATCGAGACTGTCCGCCGTCTGCTCCAGCAGGGCCTGGATGAACGCCGGCACCGGTTGCTCGCCAGCCTCGCTGCCGCCGGAGACCCTCGTCAGACCAGAGAGCCATTCCTCCAACTCGTTGAAGAAGCGGTTTTGCGCCTGACCCGCCTGAAGATCGAGAAAGCCCAGTACAAGAGAGCCGGCCAGACCGAACAGGGAGGACGAAAAGGCCTCACTCATCCCTTCCAGCGGGGCTCCGAGACTTGATTTCAGTTGCGTCATCGCGGCGCCTACATCGCCATTGCCAACCGACAAGCCCGAGAGCACGCCCGAGACAGAGCGGACCGTCACCAGAAGCCCGAAAAACGTTCCGAGCAGGCCTAGGAACACGAGTACCCCGATCAGATAACGTGAGGTCTCGCGCTGTTCGTCAAGTCGGGCGGCGATGCCGTCAAGCAATGTTCGCATGGAGACAGGGCTAAGCGACACCCGCCGCCCCGAGCGATCACCCAAAACATTGGCAAGAGGTGAAAGCAACAGGGGCAGTTTGCCAGAAAGGCTCGGCCTATCGGCCTGACGATTGCGCTCAATCCAGGCGACCTCCGGCCCCAGCATCGCGACCTGGCGGAAAATCGATAGAATCCCGATAACCAGGGTGACGGCAATGATACTGTTGAGAACAATATTGGCGCGAAACGCCGGCTGAAGCACGGGCAAAAGCGAATAGGCAATCACCAGCATCGCGATAATAAACACGCCCATTCGAGCGAGGTATTGGGGAGGTCTGGTCACGCTGCGCGAGTCCCATCATTTGTGGCACTGAAAGATCGAATCTGGAGCCAGGCTTTGACACCAAAGTCTGCAAAAGACCACGCAGCCTGAACGCGGCGCCAGACAGCTTCGGTGCCGCCCATGGCCAGCCTAACCCATGGGCGGGGGCGGTAAAAATGAATTCACCCCCATGTCGGCAAAAGTCACCGAATCGCCTTAATCCGGGGGCCTTCTTGTAACAATTATCACGGGCAGGAATAAAATCATTGTCCCCTGCCCCCCGCATCCCTATTCTAGCATTGCGAAAGTTCGTGGATTGCTGCGGGGGCACTTGATGTCATGGCGGCGACGTCGCACTGGATCGTTGAGATGGTAGGCCCTATCGCGCCCCGTCTCGACCCCAGCAGGGGCGTTCATATCCGTATCAGCGGACTAGAAATTAAACGTCGAGTCCATCCATCCGAGTTTTTCGGGGGTGCGGCGACCGGACCGAGCCCTGTCATGGTGTTACCCACCGTTCGGCAGAGTAGCAGCAGGTTCCGCTGGACTCGCCAGAACTGTGGGCGCGCCACCATGCTTTTTCGCAGGGCATGAGGCCGGCGCGCTCCGGAGACGAGTGTATGTCGAAGCGTATGTTGATTGATGCCACCCATCCGGAAGAAACCCGGGTCGTGGTTCTGAATGGCACCAAGCTCGAAGAATTTGATTTTGAATCCTCAACGAAAAAGCAGATCAAGGGTAATATCTACCTCGCGAGAGTGACGCGGGTAGAACCCTCACTTCAGGCGGCGTTCGTCGAATATGGCGGCAATCGCCATGGGTTCCTCGCTTTCAGCGAAATCCATCCCGATTATTACCAAATCCCGGTCAGCGATCGAGAAGCCATGCTCGCCCACGAAGCGCGCATGAGCGACGAGGATGACGAGCAGGAGGCTACCCGCGTTGATCATGTATCCTCCCGAGGCGAAGACCCCGGCTCCAATGAGGCGGCCCTTTCAAATGACTCCGCGTCGTCGAGTGACGATGCCCGGACGAATGATGAAGCCCGATCAAACGACGACACGTCGGGCTATGTCAGCGGCGATGCCGCTGACAGTCAGTCAAGCAGCGAAGGCCTGGCGCCCCGGTCGATTTATGACTCTGGCGAGGTTATCACCGTTACCGATGACTTTGCGGAAGCGACCACATCCGAACCCGTATCGAGCGACGAAGACGACGGTGTTTTCGTTGAACGCAGCGAGGCTAGTTCCACTGTCGAGACGATCGGCGGTGACGAGATGGAAGAGGTCGCCACGCGTCGCCAGCGCACGCCCTATCGTCATTACAAAATTCAAGAAGTCATCAAGCGCCGCCAAATCCTGCTGATCCAGGTCACCAAGGAAGAGCGCGGCAACAAAGGCGCGGCACTGACCACATATTTGTCTCTTGCCGGTCGCTACTGCGTGCTGATGCCGAACGCCGGACGTGGCGGCGGTGTCTCGCGCAAGATCACGAGCACCACGGATCGTCGCCGCCTTAAAGAATTGATGGAAGAACTGGCTGTGCCGGATGGCATGGGTGTGATTGTCCGCACTGCGGGCAGCGAGCGCTCGAAAGCCGAAATTCATCGTGACTACGAGTACCTGCTGCGACTGTGGGATGATATTCGCGAATTGACACTCCGCTCATCGGCCCCTGCCCTCATCTACGAGGAAGGCAGCCTGATCAAGCGTGCGATCCGCGATCTCTATTCCCGCGATATCGAGGAGGTCCTGGTTGAAGGTGAGGCGGGGTATCGCAACGCCAAGGACTTCATGCGCATGCTCATGCCGAGCCACGCCTCGCGGGTTAAGTCTTACCGCGATCCGGTGATTCCGCTGTTTCACCGTTTCCAGATCGACCAGCAGATAGACCAGATCCATAACCCGACCGTGCAACTTCGGTCGGGCGGCTATATCGTCATCAATCCGACAGAGGCCCTTGTCGCGATCGACGTCAATTCGGGTCGCTCGACGCGTGAGCGCAATATCGAAGAGACCGCGACCAAGACCAATCTTGAAGCGGCGGATGAAGTTGCACGTCAGCTGCGCCTGCGGGATCTCGCCGGGCTCATCGTCATCGATTTCATTGATATGGAGGAGTCGCGCAATCGGGGCGCGGTGGAACGTCGCCTGAAGGACGCGATGAAGAATGATCGGGCTCGTATTCAGCTCGGTCGCGTAAGCCCGTTCGGCTTGTTGGAGCTCTCGCGTCAGCGATTGCGGCCAAGCCTCATCGAGGCCTCGACCCAGATTTGCCCGCATTGCACGGGCACGGGGACAATTCGTTCGACCGAATCCACCGCGCTGGTGGCGTTACGGGCGCTTGAGGAAGAGGGTATCCGCCGTCGCACAGCCGAAATCACCCTGTGGGTCCCGACCCACGTCGCGCTCTACATCCTTAACCAGAAACGCGAAGGTTTGCGTCAGATCGAGCAACGCTATGGCTTTGCGGTAACGCTTCAGCAGGATGACGAACTCATCCCCCCGGCCTATCGACTTGATCGTGTCCGCGCGTTCACCCCATCCGAGCTTTCGGTCTTGCCCGTACCGAGTCCATCGCCGATTCTGGTCGATGACGAGCCAGAAGATTTCGAGGTGACAGAGGACGAGAGCGGTTCCGAGAGCAAGGGCGAAGCCGCGGAGGCAACCGCTGGTGCCGCAACACCGGATGCCGCGAATGCGTCTGGCCGCCGCCGTCGTCGCCGTCGCCGTGGCCGCGGTCAAGGAGGTCGCGAAGGTGGCGGGCCGGGTGAAGGTCAGCTGGATGCCAATGGCGTCAATCTGGGCGGCGAAGAAGGTGTCGAGGGCGAGGAATACGGCAGCGCGACAGAGCAATCGGAAGCCGAAGGAGATACGGTCTCCGAGCCCACGTTCGAAGCAGCAACGACTCCTGACGAGGCAGCCAACGACGCAAAGTCAGATACCCGCCGTCGCCGTCGCGGTCGTCGGGGCGGTCGCCGTCATGCCCGCGAGGAACGTCCTGCCGTCGAAGCCGAGGCCGGAGAGATCACTGACTCTGAACAATTCGGCGGTTATGGACCGGCGGAAGATTTTGCCCGCGACGACCGGCCATTCCTGTTTGGTGCGACCGACACGCCGGAAATCACCCCGGTCGGCACTGATCTGATAGTTGAGGCCGTTGCAGATGCGACGGCGACTGTCGAGGCCAGTGAAGCCGAAGCGCCGACAAGGCGCCGCGCGCCCCGCCGCC
>CAIXXC010000469.1 GCA_903923205.1 uncultured Rhodospirillales bacterium
AGCCGCATCCGCTGTTCCGCTCCTTCGTCAAGGCAGCCCTTGACCGGTCGCGTCTGGTTTAGAGGCGGCCTCAACCGACAGAAAAGAGAGCTGCGCCCGTGATTCCTCATCGCGTCAAGATCGGTCCTCTTGAGGTCGGTAATGACCTGCCCTTCGCCTTGATCGCCGGTCCGTGTCAGCTGGAGTCGCGTACCCACGCGCTTGAGACCGCTGCCGCGCTTGTCGAAATCTGCGATACGCTGGGCATCGGTCTGATCTACAAGACGTCGTTTGATAAGGCGAACCGAACATCCGTCAACACACCGCGCGGGATTGGCATCGATGCTGGCCTGCCCATCCTGGCCGAAATCCGCGAGACCTATGGATGTCCCGTGCTGACCGATGTTCATCTCCCCGAGCATTGTGCGCCGGCGGCGCAGGCTGTCGATGTCTTGCAAATCCCCGCTTTCCTGTGCCGACAGACGGATTTGCTGCTTGCTGCTGGCGCAACCGGGGCTGCGATCAACGTGAAAAAAGGCCAGTTCCTGGCGCCTTGGGACATGGCGAATGTCGCGCGGAAGATCGAGAGTACCGGTAATCGTCGGATCCTGCTGTGCGAACGCGGGGCCAGTTTTGGCTACAATACGCTGGTCTCGGACATGCGCGCGTTGCCGATCCTGGCGGAAACCGGCTACCCGGTCGTCTTCGACGCCACGCACTCCGTCCAGCAGCCGGGGGGCCAGGGTACCACCAGCGGCGGCGAGCGCCGTTTCGTACCCGTGCTGGCGCGCGCAGCCCTCGCGATCGGCGTGGCCGCCGTTTTCATGGAAACACACCAGGACCCGGACAAGGCGCCTTCGGATGGCCCAAATATGGTGCCATTGAGATATCTATTGGGATTGCTTGAAACCCTCACCATGTTCGACAGCGTCGCCAAGGCGCGACCGATTGAGACTTTTTCCTGAAACCGGGACTGTTGCCGTCTCTCCGGTTTCCCGTTAAATCCGCTCGCCGACCAGCGCAGGAGCCAAGAAAAACATGACCGCCATTATCGATATTGCCGCCCGGGAAATCCTGGATAGCCGCGGCAACCCGACTGTTGAAGTCGATGTCACGCTGGAGAGCGGGGCTATGGGCCGCGCGGCTGTGCCATCAGGCGCTTCCACCGGCGCTCATGAGGCCGTGGAATTGCGTGATGGCGATATGGACCGGTATAACGGCAAGGGCGTCCAGAACGCGGTCGAAGCCGTAATGGGAGAGATCTTCGACGCGCTTTCCGGGCAGGATGTCGAGGACCAGATTGAAATCGACCAGATCCTGATCGATCTTGACGGTACGCCGAACAAGTCGCGCCTGGGTGCCAACGCCATTCTCGGCGTGAGCCTTGCGTCTGCCAAGGCTGCCGCTGCCGAACTCGATGTCCCATTGTTTCGCTATGTTGGCGGCGTTTATGCGAGGACACTGCCCGTTCCGTTGATGAACGTCATCAATGGTGGCGCCCACGCTGACAACCCGATCGACATTCAGGAATTCATGATCATGCCGGTTGCGGCAGAGACCATGTCCGAGGCCGTTCGTATCGGTGCAGAGGTGTTCCACGCGCTTAAAAAGCAGCTCTCAAACGCGGGACTCAACACCAATGTGGGAGACGAGGGAGGCTTTGCACCAAACCTTGCATCTGCAGATGCCGCATTGGGTTTTCTCACCAAGGCGATCGAGGCTGCTGGCTACAAGCCGGGCGAAGACGTCTACCTCGCGCTCGATGTTGCTTCGACCGAATTCTATCGTGACGGTTGGTACCATCTTGAAGGCGAGGGCAAGGTCCTGGATGCTGGCGGCATGGTCCGTTATCTCGACGATCTGGTCGCCCGCTATCCCATCGTTTCGATCGAGGACGGTATGGCCGAGGACGATATGGATGGCTGGCTTGAACTGACCCAGGCTCTCGGCCGTAAGGTGCAACTTGTCGGCGACGACCTCTTCGTCACGAACCCCAAGCGCCTGGTCGAGGGGATAACCAAAGGCCTGGCCAATTCGATCCTGGTGAAGGTCAACCAGATCGGTACTCTCTCGGAGACATTGGAAGCGGTCGAGCGCGCCCACCGCGCCGGCTATACCGCCATCCTCTCTCACCGCTCCGGCGAGACGGAGGATTCGACGATTGCGGATCTCGCAGTTGCCACGAATTGCGGTCAGATCAAGACCGGCTCGCTCTCGCGCTCCGATCGGCTGGCGAAGTATAACCAATTGATTCGCATTGAAGAGCGGCTTGGCGATGCCGGTCGCTATGCCGGTCGCTCGGTGCTGCGCGGCTGATCGGCAGTCGCTCCTGAATAATCCCGAGCCAGAGGCGCCAAGCGATGTCCGAGCAATATGACAAGGGCCTGACGCTGCGGAAGCAGGTGATGGGGGCGGATTATGTCGAGTCCGCCCTTGCCAACGCCAGCGACTTCACCAAGCCGCTCCAGGATCACATCATCGAGAACGGCTGGGGGACGGTCTGGCAACGCGAGGGGCTCGACCTCAAGACCCGCAGTATTGTGACGATTTCGATCCTTACGGCGCTTGGCCGTATTCATGAACTGAGCGCCCATGTGAGGGGTGCCCTCAACAACGGGGTGACGCCGGCTGAATTGCAGGAAATCTTCATCCACGCTTCCGCCTATTGCGGTTTTCCGGCAGCGGTGGAGGCATTCCGGGCGGCCGACAAGGTCGTGGGCGGAGCGTAGTTTTCAGCTTGTTTCGTTGTCGCAGCGACGTGCTCTAGTGCTATGAATCTGCGATCAAACTCTCCCTTTACCGGAAAAGAGAATCGCTTGGAAAATTCTTCCCCGTTTTTGCTGTCTTCACCGTTGACCGCGACTCGTGTCCGTGATTCTCTCCACGGATGGATATCGGGCGGACAATTCGGCGGCAGTTGGGCTATGTGCTGGGACCTACCATTGGTCTCAGCCTTTCAGCCTACTTCGCGTATCATCTGGTCGAGGGGGATCGTGGTCTTGTCGCCTGGGGTCGTCTGACCCAACAAATTCACGTGCAGACCGCTTTGGCCGCCAAAGCCCACGCAGAGCGGATGGATCAGCAGCACCGCGTGGAGATGTTGCGGCCTGAACATCTAGATCCCGATCTGCTCGACGAACAGGCGCGGCTCGCGCTGAATTTGGTGGGGCCGGACGAGGTTGTTCTGCTGAACAGTCAGGAAAATTCGAAGAAATAGCGCTGCGCGCTCGAATGATCGTGGGGCAATCGCGCCGGCTAGGGAAGCCCGGCCTAGTTTCCGTGAACGAGGGCGTATCGCACGCGATGCTTGACGCGTGCGCGCCTGCGTTCCACTTGTATCGCCTGACTGCACTAGTGAAAGCGCCCCAAGCGTGACCGATAGCCCGACCGTCGCCGTCAAGCCGCGGCACCCGGAGAAACAGCGAAATCCTGACCGACCTTCAGGCCGTAAGCCGGATTGGTTGCGCGTTCGAGCGCCGCTGAGCCGAGAATATGTCGAATCGAAGGAACTCGTTCGCTCGCTCAAGCTCAATACCGTCTGCGAAGAGGCGTCATGTCCGAATATTGGCGAGTGCTGGTCGCAGAAGCATGTCACGGTGATGATCCTGGGCAGCGTCTGCACACGCGCCTGTGCCTTCTGCAACGTCGCCACCGGCAAACCCAACAAGCTTGATCCGCACGAGCCAGACCATGTTGGAGAGGCGGCGGCAGCGCTTGGCCTTGGGCATATTGTCGTCACCTCAGTTGATCGCGATGATCTTGACGACGGTGGTGCCGCGCAATTCGTGAAGACGATCGAGGCGATTCGTCGCCATTCGCCCGGCACCACCATAGAGGTACTCACGCCCGATTTTATGCGCAAACCAGGCGCGATTGAGGCCGTCGTTGCGGCGAAGCCGGACGTTTTCAATCACAATCTCGAGACCGTGCCGAGGCTTTACGCCGAGGTGAGGCCAGGGGCCCGATACTTCCACTCGCTCCGCCTGCTCGATACCGTCAAGCAGCTTGATCCGACGATCTTCACAAAATCGGGGATTATGGTTGGCCTCGGCGAAGAGAAGGCGGAAGTGCTGCAGGTAATGGATGATCTTCGTGCCGCGGATGTCGACTTTATGACCATCGGCCAGTATTTGCAGCCGACGCCGAAACACCACCCGATCGCCGACTGGGTCACACCGGATGAATTCGATGTTTACCGCAAGACGGGGTTATCCAAGGGATTCCTCGTTATCGCGGCGACGCCGTTGACGCGCTCATCCTACCATGCCGGTGCGGATTTTGAGCGCTTGCGCGCGGCTCGGCTTGCTAAGCTGGCAACTGCCGGCAACTGAGAGGCGACGATGCATCGGCATACCGAGCGGCGGGTCCTGCCGTTCTCTCCGGCGCAGATGTATGATCTGGTGGCCGATATCGAGAAATATCCCCAGTTCCTGCCATGGTGCTCGGGTGCGCGGATTCGCGAGCGGCGCGATAATCTCGTCGTCGCTGACCTGATGATCAGCTTCAAGATCTACCGCGAGCGGTTTACCTCGAAGGTGACCTTGCAGGCGCCGGATCGTATCGACACGGTCTTCTCTGAAGGACCGTTCAAGCACCTCCAGAACCGTTGGGTATTCCTGCCAGATCAGGGTGGTTGTCTTATCGATTTTTTCGTCGAGTTCGAGTTCAAGTCGAAGCTTCTGGATAAGCTTATCTCCGTCCTCTTCAACGAAGCAGTGCACCGCATGGTCAAGGCCTTCGAAGGGCGTGCACAGACCCTTTACGGTCCGACCGGCGCACAGCCGCAAAGCCGGTTGGCGGCGCGCTAGACCGGACAGGTCATGCGGCTTTAGCCCATCGTTTTCAGCAAAGCCTCGAGCGCGCAGATCACGGTCGCGCGGCGGATCGCGTTCCGATCGCCGGCGAAGACATGCGACCACAACGCGGTCTCGCGTCCCCAGAGGGCAAGCCCGAAATGGACGAGGCCGACAGGCTTTTCGGCGCTGCCGCCGCCAGGGCCCGCAATTCCGGTCACGGCAATGGTCAGGTCGACATCGGGCAGGCGCGCGAGCGCGCCTTCAGCCATTGCTCCTGCAACCTCGGCACTGACTGCCCCAACCTCCTCTAGGACAAGGGGGCTTACGCCCAACAAGGCAATCTTGGCATCATTGGAATAGGTCACCAAACCGCCGACCACCACGTCGGAGGAGCCGGCGATTGCCGTGAGTGCTCCAGCGATCATGCCGCCCGTGCAGGATTCTGCCGTGCCCAGTTTAAGGCCTCGCGCACGGCTCGCCTCAAGCAGTTTGAGCGCGAGGACTTCGATTTCCGTGTCGATCATCGTCGCCATCCTTCGGGGATAAAATGCCAGATTACCATGGTCATGCCGAGAGCGTAGATCGCTGCCAGGACATCGTCGAGCATCACGCCGAAGCCTCCGCCGATGTGGCGGTCGGCGAGCCCGACCGGGAAGGGCTTGATGATGTCGAACACGCGAAAGGCAAGGAATCCGATCGCGTAGCTCAGCGGGCGCACCGGCACCAGCGACAGGGTTACGAAGATGCCCACGACCTCGTCGATGACAATACTTTGTGAGTCCTCGACTCCGGTGACGTGCACGATTCTTGCCGCGGCTGCCCAGCCGATCAGGAATAGCAGGAACGCAGCAGGCAGCAGCATGACCGGACTCCAGGCCAGAGCGATCGCAGCAGCGAAGGGCAGGGCGGCTGCCGAGCCGAACGTTCCGGGGGCCGGGCGAATCAAGCCTGACCAGAACCAGGTGCCGAGGACCACGGACCAGTCATGGAACTTCAGAGGGGCGAGGCGTTCCAGCCGTGACAATTTCAGTCCAACGCCGGCAAACGGACGGTTGCAACCGCCTGGGCGGCGATGCCCTCCTTACGCCCGGTAAAGCCGAGCTCTTCAGTGGTCGTTGCCTTGACGCTCACCCGCACCGGGTTGATTTTGAGAATTTCCGCAATCCGCGTGACCATCGCAGCACGGTGGGGACCAATCTTGGGTCGCTCGCAGATGATGGTCACGTCGCAATGGGTGATCGTGCCGCCCTTTTCCGCAATCAGCTCGCCCGCGTGGGCCAGGAACTTGCTCGAATCCGCGCCACGCCAGCGCTCATCGGTGGGCGGAAAATGATTGCCGATATCGCCAGCTCCGATCGCGCCGAGGAGCGCGTCGGTCAGGGCATGGAGGCCAACATCGGCGTCGGAATGACCGAGCAGCTTGGCTGAGTGCGGGATCCGGATGCCATTGATCCAGACATGGTCGCCCTTGACCAGTTGGTGGACATCGAAGCCCTGTCCGGTCCTGAATTCGTAACCGGTCCCGACGAGACGGTTGGCCCGTGCGAGATCGTCGGCCGTTGTGATCTTGAAGTTGTCTTCCGAACCCATGACCAGCTCCACCGTCATCCCTGCTTGTTCCGCAACGGCGGCGTCGTCGGTCAGGTCGAGACCGAGCGCCGCATGATGGGCGGACATGATCCTGCCATAGCGAAAGGTTTGCGGGGTTTGCGCCCGCCAAAGATGTTCACGGTCCACGGTCGCGATGACGACGCCGGCTTCCCCCCGCTTGATCGTGTCTCGAACCGGGATCGCGACAAGCGCGGCATCGCTGGCCTGCAAGGCCGCAATTGCCCGATCGATAATGGCGTGATCCAGGAGGGGCCGGGCGGCGTCATGGATCATGACAATATCCTGCGGTGCGGCGTCCAGAGCTTCGAGACCAAGTCTCACGGAATCCTGGCGGGTAGCACCACCATGCACCGGTGGCAGCAGGGCAAGGCCTTCGATCGCCTGATCGTACAAGGCTCGGTCGTCCGGATGAATCACAACAATGACCGAGACCTGCCGGGAATAGCTCAGAAACGATTGCGCCGTTGTTCTGAGTACGGCGGAACCCTTCAGGCGGGCGTATTGTTTAGGGATTGGGCCGCCAAAACGGCTGCCTCGACCGGCGGCAACGATGACCGCGAACAGCCGAAAGGGGTCTGGAGAGAAAGCTTCAGTCATGGCCGCACCGTAGCGAGACCGTCGCCTCTTG
Source organism: uncultured Rhodospirillales bacterium (assembly GCA_903923205.1). Classification (GTDB taxonomy): domain Bacteria; phylum Pseudomonadota; class Alphaproteobacteria; order ATCC43930; family CGMCC-115725; genus CAIXXC01. Next base: position 7,015 of record CAIXXC010000469.1, read on the forward strand.
CCAAGAACACCGGTTGCTCCGGACGGGGATCATTACCGTTCTGCAGACCCGGGAAGAAATCGCGCCACGGGAATCGTGGCTCTCCAATACAAATTAACCATTTGCTATTGAGACAATCATTGGTAGTTAATTTACAGCGTGTTCTTTTGTGGTGTTCGCCACCCGCGTCGACAGTCCCGTATTTCTGCCGTGTTGGGCGTCCCAAGATGAGAAGAAAAAGCTACAGAAGACTGATCATGATATGGCCGATACGTTTCTAGATTCCAATAATTCCCCAGCCTTGCAGCACGGTACCGCGCGGGATCCGCGCATCCATGATCTCATCGAGTATTGGACGTCCAAGTTGCGCGGGCGTGCGATGCCTTCCCGAAGCGACATCGACCCGGCCGAAATCGTGCGCTTGCTGCCGTTCATTGCGCTTGTCGATGTCATCCCCGACACGCCGATCGAAAAACGCTATCGGGTCAGACTTTTTGGAACACAATTGGTCGAATTCCATCAGAAGGACTGGACTGGAAAACAGATCTTTGATGTGACTTCCTCCGAGGCGGCCCAGCGGATCGTTCAGGCTGGGGAATTCTGTGTAAATCATCACCGCCCCTGGTTGTCCTCTGGCAAGCTCTATTGGGCAAACCACAAGAGCGCCAAGCAGTTCGAGATCGTCATCGCGCCGCTCTCGGCCGACGGCGCGATCGTCAATATGTTGCTAGCGCTGCTCGTCATCGTGCCTTGACGATCTTTTTGGCTATCAAGCCCATGGCATTGCCAGCATATAATCGAACAACAGCAACTCGTTGTGGGATTGTTCGAAACCTGTGAAACTGATTGAGGTCGGGTGTTTGTCCTGTCTGCTGCGGCTTATGGCTTGCATGGCACGGATACCGTCCTAACCCCGCCGAACCAGGAGCCAGTCTTGACCCCGTATGATCTGATCGTGATCGGTAGCGGTCCCGCTGGACGCCGCGCCGCCATTCAGGCGGCTAAGATTGGCAAATCGGTTCTCGTGGTTGAGAAAGGCCGCCGGGTAGGTGGGGTCTCGGTTCATACCGGCACGATCCCGTCCAAAACCCTGCGAGAGACCGTCTTGAACCTTACCGGTTACCGGGAGCGTGGGTTCTACGGTCGCGCGTACCGCGTCAAGCAGGATATCGCAGCCCCCGATCTGATGGGCCGATTGCAGATGACCCTCAATCATGAGGTCGACGTTCTAGAGCATCAGTTTGCGCGAAACGGCGTCAAGACGATGCTGGGCAGCGCCCATTTCGTCGATTCGCATCGGATCGAGGTGGTTTCGCCCCATGGCGATACTCATATCGTTGAAGGCACCCGTTTCCTGATCGCTGTCGGCACGCGGCCCCATCGCCCTGAGGATGTGCCCTTCAATGGCAACAACGTGCTCGATAGCGACGAGATGATCGAGATCGATCATTTGCCGCGAAGCCTGACCGTGATTGGCGCTGGCGTGATCGGGGTTGAGTATGCGACCATCTTCAGCGCGCTCGACGTTAGCGTCACCCTGATTGAACCTCGGGAGACCTTTCTCGATTTCGTGGATCAGGAACTGATCGAAGATTTCACCCATCAACTCCGCGATCAAGGCCTCGTCATTCGCCTTGGGGTCAAGATCGATAAGATCGATTTTGATCATAGCTGGCCCGTCGCCACCCTGGCCGATGGCCGTCGGTCACGCTCTGAGATGCTGCTTTTTACCGGCGGGCGCGAGGGCGCCACAGACAAGATCAATCTCGCCGCCTGTGGCCTGACGGCGGATAAGCGAGGACGTTTGAAGGTCAATCCTAAAACGTTCCAGACGGATGTCGAGCATATCTACGCCGCCGGTGACGTGATTGGATTTCCAAGCCTTGCCTCGACGTCCATGGAGCAGGGGCGGATCGCCGCGTGCCATGCTTTCGATATCCCGATGCCACCGGCGCCCGAATACTTTCCCTACGGCATCTATTCCGTGCCCGAAATCTCCACCGTGGGCATGTCGGAGCACGAGGTACGTGAGCGCGGAATTCGCTATGAATGCGGTATCGCCCGGTTCCGAGAGACGTCGCGCGGACACATCATGGGGCTTAATTCGGGCATGATGAAGCTGATCTTCTCGCAGAAAACGAGGCGTCTGCTCGGGGTGCACATTGTCGGCGAGGGCGCAACCGAACTCGTCCATATCGGCCAGGCCGTCTTGAACCTCAAGGGCACGCTCGATTATTTCATCGAAAACACGTTCAATTACCCGACCCTGGCCGAAGCCTATAAGATAGCAGCACTTGATGCCTGGAACCGCATGCCCCGGTGATGAACCGCTTCGGCGGGGGTGGCATGAGTTGACGACGATCTCGCCATTTCCTGTTACCTTGGTGGCAACGTCCCGGACTTAACTGCAGCGATTAATTCAGGGAGGCTGAGAGCCTATGTTCTCGACAAATCCTGGCAGACGTCTGCTTGCGACCGCGATGTGGCTGACGGCGGCATTTGGTTTGATCGCTCCGGCACTGGCCCAATCGTTAAGCCCGACGCCCCCTTGCGGGGGCGCGCCGGTGCCTGGCTATGCCCCATTGGGCGCAGCGCCGCACGTGCTGACGGGGACCGGGGCCGCCCTTTCCGCGACGCTCGATTTGAGCGCCTGCGTCCACTGGGACGCCCGCAATATGAGCCTCGTGGTGCTATTGGCAGGCCAGTTCCGAGATAACGCAGGTGTGGAGGATCTGCTGGCGCGGTTTGGGGCCATCTCGCGGCGTCCCGATATTCGCTATTATTCTGTCACCGATAAGAAAACCGAACCTTTGATAACCGCTGCGTCCGCCGTGACGAGTGCCGATGGCCAGACCGGTCGCGGCGACTTCACACCCGCTGAATTGGCGGATGGAGCCCTCCACTATTTTGTGCAAGAGGATAACCGCTCCAGCGGGGAGGTCATCTATGGGCTGCGGACGGTCATCGCGACGGCCAACAGTCTTGTCATCACGGCAGAGAACACGACGCCGGTGCAGAGCTATTTTATCCGCCTGTTCGATCCCGGCGATCTCCGGGTGACTTATTATCTCAACCAGTTGGCACCGGGGATTTGGGGGTTCTACAGCCTTTCCGGCATCCAGGAATCAAGCGTCACCGGTAACCACCGCGACTCATACGCCAACCGGGCGATTGCTGAATTCAATCACATCGCGACGATGGCGCATTGAAGCCCTCCCATGCGCTGCGGCGCCTGTTGGAAGAGGCAAGAGCCGTGCTATGAACGCGGTCCCTGTCGACCGGGCACGAATACGTGTTCCCGGCTATTGCCTGTTGCCGAGAAGGAGTGGCCATGACCGACGTCGATGAGATCCGGCGCAAGCGATTGCTCTTTCAGAGCTGGCATCGCGGCATGAAGGAAATGGACCTCGTGCTCGGCAACTTTGCCGAACGCTATCTCGCCGAGTTCACCAGCGCGCAATTGGACACCTACGAGAGCCTGCTTGCGGAAGAGGATGCCGATCTGTGGATCTGGCTGACCGGGCGGTCGCCTGTACCTGACGACGTCGCATCCGACGTCTGGACGCTGGTCCAAGAATTCCGCTTCACGGTCTAGGCCTTTGCCTCCACTTCATACGCTGCTGGCCAGACCGGGCGAAGTCCTGATCCATGGCGCCCCCGAAGGTCATGACGCCCAAGTCCTGGGCAGCCTTGTGGCCGGCGGCCTTGTGCCAAATCTGCTCCATGTTTGCCGAGACGATTCGCGGGTAGATCAGTTTCTGACCGCGCTGGGTTTTTTCGTGCCTGAGGTCGAGGTGCTGGTTTTTCCGGCCTGGGACTGCCTGCCGTATGATCGGGTCTCGCCCCATGCTGATCTGCTCAGCCGACGCATTGATGTGCTCTCAAGGTTGGCGGAGACGCCAACCTCGCGACGGATTGTCTTGACGACGGTGAGTGCACTTACCCAGCGGGTGCCGCCACGCCAGACGTTCGCCGCGCGAGTGCTGCGGCTTTCCGCTGGAACGCGGATCGCGACAGCCGGTCTGATCCAGTTTCTCCAGGACAATGGCTATCATCGGACGGATACGGTGCGAGATTCAGGCGAGTTCGCCATCCGGGGGGGTATTATCGATCTGTTCCCGACGGGGCAGGCGGAGCCGGTCCGGTTGGATTTTTTTGGCGACGAGCTTGAGGGTCTGCGCCACTTCGACCCTATCACCCAGCGTTCAACGGACCCGTTGACCTTGCTGGTGCTGAAGCCGGTGAACGAGG
>CAIXXC010000470.1 GCA_903923205.1 uncultured Rhodospirillales bacterium
AGGCGGCCGGGGTGACACTGCATATCGAGAACCTTTATGGTGAGAACAATCACCATATCGTTGAGTCCTGCTTCAAGGGGCTGGCTCGCGCACTGAGGCAGGCGATCGAGATCGATCCCCGCAAGGCCGATGCAGTGCCCTCGACCAAGGGCGTCCTTGGCGGGTCGCTCTAGACCCTTGTTCTCACGCCCCTAGAACTCCTCGGAAGGTTTTCCCGTTGGAACGCTGCATCATCATCGATTATGGCTCCGGCAATCTCCGCTCCGCCGCTAAGGCTTTCGAGCGCGCGAGTGCGGAGAGTGGTCGAGCGATTGAAATCCTGGTCTCTGGCCGACCAGAAGATGTCATGACTGCCGATCGGATTGTCTTGCCGGGTGTCGGCGCCTTCGCGGAGTGCCGTCGCGGCCTCGACGCCGTGCCGGGGCTGGTAGATGCGCTGGAGGCGCGTGTCCATAAGGATGGTCGACCCTTCCTTGGCATCTGTGTTGGTATGCAATTGATGGCCGCCCGCGGCCTCGAATTCACTACGACGATTGGCCTTGGCTGGCTTCCAGGCGATGTCGTTGCTCTTGACTCTGCGTCAGCATTCAAGGCGGCGGGCCTCAAGATTCCCCATATGGGATGGAATGAACTCGTGATCGCTGCGACCGATCATCCCGTACTGGACGGAATAGGCCAGGGCACCCATGCTTATTTTGTTCACAGCTATAAAATGGCATGTGCGGAGTCCTCCGATATCCTGGCAAGCGTGGAATATGGTGGCTCAATCGCGGCTGTCGTCGGTCACGACAACCTGATCGGGACCCAATTCCATCCAGAGAAGAGTCAGGAAACCGGTCTCCGCCTGATCGCGAATTTCCTGCGCTGGAATATTTGACGCGATCGATCCGTTTTCGACGCAACGACGCCATGCGAAACTGGACAGCGAGCAGCAAAGCTGATTCTGGTATTGCCTCATTCCATCCTGCTGCAGATTTTTGGCCGAGCGCGGCCCGACGGAGACATTAGGCTTGATTCTCTACCCAGCTATCGACCTCAAGGATGGACGCTGCGTTCGTCTGCTGCGCGGCGACATGGAGGCGGCGACGGTGTTCGCGGCGGCGCCGGCGGATCAGGCCAAGCAGTTTGAAGATGCGCGCTTCAGTTGGCTCCACCTCGTCGACCTCAACGGTGCATTTGCGGGCAAGCCGGTTAATGCTGCCGCTGTGGAAGCTATCCTCGGTGCCGTCTCGATCCCGGCTCAGCTCGGCGGCGGTTTGCGGGATCAAGCGACGATCGATTATTGGCTCGAGCGGGGTGTCCGTCGCGTCATCCTGGGCACCATCGCCGTCAGCGAGCCTGAATTGGTGCGCTCCGCGTGCAAGCGCCATCCCGGTCGGATCGTCGTCGGCATCGATGCCCGCAAGGGCATGGTTGCGGTAGAGGGCTGGGCCCGGACCTCGACCGTGAAGGCGCTCGACTTGGCTCTGCGCTTCGAGGATGCCGGCGTCGCCGCCATCGTCTATACCGATATCGACCGCGACGGTGCCCTTGGCGGCGTTAATCTTGAGGCCACCGGCGATCTGGCTTTTGCGCTCACCACCCCGGTTATCGCTTCCGGTGGGGTGGCATCACTGGCCGATTTGCGCGCGTTGAAGGAAATCGAACATACCGGCGTCGAGGGTGTGATTGTTGGCCGAGCGCTCTATGATGGCCGCATCGATCCGGCAACCGCACTGGAATTGTTGAGCGCCAGTGGCACGGCTTCGGACGGATTCGGGATCCCCAACTGATGCTCAAGATGCGGGTCATCCCCTGTCTGGACGTCAAGGATGGGCGTGTCGTCAAGGGTGTCAATTTCGTTGACCTGATCGATGCCGGCGATCCGGTGGAGCAAGCCCGGGTATACGACCGCGCCGGCGCGGATGAGTTGTGCTTCCTCGATATCACGGCAAGTTCCGAAGAGCGCGATACCCTTTACGACGTGGTCCGACGGACGGCCGAGCAGTGCTTCATGCCGCTGACGGTTGGTGGTGGTGTGCGCAAGGTTGAGGACATCCGTAAACTGTTGCTCGCCGGTGCTGACAAGGTGTCGATCAATACCGCGGCAGTTGCTCGCCCCGAATTCGTGCGCGAAGCGGCCGAAAAATTCGGCAGCCAATGCATCGTCGTGGCGATCGATGCCAAACAGGTTGCTCCTGGCCGCTGGGATGTTTTTACCCATGGCGGACGTCGGGACACCGGGCTTGACGCCCTCGAGTGGGCGCGGCGGATGGCGCAATATGGTGCCGGTGAATTGCTGCTAACCTCGATGGATCGCGATGGCACCAAGGTGGGCTTCGATCTTGCCCTGACGCGTGGCGTTGCCGACGCGGTATCGGTGCCGGTTATCGCATCCGGAGGTGTCGGATCTCTGGATGATCTCGTCGCTGGAGTCCGCGACGGCCACGCCACCGCGGTGTTGGCGGCCTCTATCTTTCATTTCGGCACATTCACAATTGCCCAGGCCAAGCAGCATATGGCCGCCGCTGGCATTCCGGTGCGTTGAACCCCGAAGCACTGAGGCAAACGATGTCGCAAGTTCCCGACAATAACAATGACGCCACGGTTCTGGATCGGCTGTCTGCCAGGATCGAGGCGTCACGAAACAGCGATCCAAACCTCTCCTATACCGCCAAGATGTTCGCGCGTGGACGGGCAAAAATCGCCCAGAAGTTTGGCGAGGAGGCGGTAGAGACCGTGATCGAGTTCATCAACAATGATCGCCATGCCATCGTCAGCGAGAGCGCCGATCTGTTATACCATCTGCTGCTTGCGTGGGCCGATGCTGGCGTGACGCCCGGAGATGTGTGGGCAGAACTGCAGCGCCGAGAAGGTGTGAGCGGGTTGGTCGAAAAGGCGTCACGGCAGAAACAGTAAGGCTTGACTGCCAGAGCGGAGGGGCAAAGCAGATGACCTACGATAGCAACAATATCTTCGCGCGGATCCTCCGCGGCGAAATCCCCTGCACCAAGGTCTACGAGGATGACACCGTCCTTGCCTTCAACGACGTCCACCCACAGGCGCCGATCCATGTTCTCGTGATCCCAAAAGGCCCGTATGTTTCCTTCGCCGATTTTTCGGCCAAGGCCAAGGATGGCGAGATCGCCCATTATTTTCGGGTCGTCGGCGAGATCGCGCGCCAACTCGGTGTCGAGGAGAGCGGCTACCGTTTGGTCGCCAATCACGGCGAGGACAGCCGTGGCGAGGTTCCCCATCTGCACGTCCATATTCTTGGCAAACGCCGACTCGGCGCGATCTGCTGAACTGGCGCCCCCACTTGGTCGCGGCCTCGGCTATCGAGCCGCTCTCAGTACCGAAACGAGCAGGTCTTCGACCCCGGTCCAGAGTATCTGCACGCCGATACAGAACAGAATGAAAGCGGTAAGCCGGATCGCGATTTCCGTGCCATTGCCACCGAAAACCCGGCTGATCACGCCTGAGCCCGCGTAGCAGACATAGATAGTCACAGCCAGCGCGATGGTGGCGGCGACGGCACCCAGGGTAAAATCCATCGTCTCGATCATGGAGCCAACCGGGCGTCCGGTGCCGAGCGCAATCAGCACGGAAATTGTCCCCGGCCCCGTCGTGAGCGGCATCGTGATCGGGTAGAACGCCTTGCGGAAATAATCCTGTTCGAGCACCACCAACCCGCCGGCTTTCTGCTGGGCTGCGCCATATTCCTCGCGGGCATTCAGCATCTTCCAGCCTGCTGCCGCGACGACGAGGCCGCCTGCGACGCGGAGCACGGGAAGCGAGATGCCGAAGAAATGCAACAGATAGCCGCCGATGAACAGCGATAGATTAAGCACGATGAACGAATAGATGGCCACCATCCGCGCGAGTTTGCGGCGAACATCCGGGCTGGCGAGGCTGGTCAGGCCGAAGAAGAGCAATCCGCCGGCGAGGGGATCGACAATCGGAAAGACGGCAAGAAAAACCGCCATGAAGCTCGTCAAGATACCGGCCATTATTGCCTCACCATCGTCGCGCAGCTATTGCACGGAACTGACCTTATACAGCCACCGCGATCCGGTCTGGTCACGCATTTGCGCACCATCAGATCAGCAACGCAATGTAGGCTGAATGCCACGCTAACTTATTGAAAGTCGTGCGGCTTTGCGTCGACGACGACTTGATTGCGGCCGAGTGACTTCGCCCGATACATGGCAACATCGGCTCTCGCGATTGCCTGGGACCAGGAATCGTCGCTCGACCCGAACGAGGCGACGCCGATGCTGACGGTGATGCCGAAATGACGACTTCCACCCGAAATCGACAAGGCCGCGATCTCGCCACGGATACGCTCTGCCACCTCTAAGGCGCCCTGGCTGCCGGTGCCGCTCAGGAGGACCACGAATTCCTCACCACCAAAGCGTGCCGGCAAATCGGTCGCCCGGGCGAGGCTCTTGAGGGTCGCGGCTAAGGCGATCAGAGCATGATCACCGATCTCATGTCCGAAGGTGTCGTTGATCATCTTGAAATGGTCGATGTCGATCAGCAGTACCGAGGTGGCGGAATTGAAGCGTTTGAAGCGTAGAAACTCTGCCTCAGCAGCCTCAATGAAGGCGCGACGATTGGCGATTTCCGTCAGTGCATCGGTTCGTGCCACGGCCTGAAGCTGCTCGGTCCGTTTCTGCAGCTCGGCGTTGCTTCGCTGCAGATCAAGTTCCAGTGTTTTCTGCGCCGTCACATCAGTCACGATCACGATCACGCCGAGATCGGGCGTTTTGATGTCGATCAGATGAATGACGGTACGGACCCAGATATCGATTGTGTCGCGCCGGCGCATTGGCAGGTCGGCGGTATAGGTGCCGCCCTGAAGCACAACAGACCAAATCTTGAGACCAAGTTCCTCGAAGCCCGAGCCGTCGCGGAACAGGGATCGCGAACTTTTGCCAATCAATTCGGCTGCGGCATAACCAAAGATACTGCAAAACGAAGGGTTTGCTTCAAGACAGAGACGATCGACCGAAAAGACGGACAGACCGATCGGCGCGTTGGCGAGGATCGCATCCTTGTAGGCCATCAGACCGTTTAACTGATCTTCGGCCTGCTTCTTTTCCGTCATGTCATGGGCGATGCCCAGAATGCCGGTGATGTTTCCGCCGGCGTCGCGGATTGGCATTTTGACGATCGACATGAAGGCGCGGTGCTGGTCGCTCGCGTAGGTGACCCAGTGCTCTGTCTGGATTCGATCGCCGGTTTCGATGGCCTTCCTGTCGGTGACAACAAAGAGCGCGGCGTCCTCTCGTGATGTTAGCTCTTCATCCGTCTTGCCGATAATGTCCTTTCCCCGAGCGTTGAAAAAGCGCTCGAGTTCCGCGTTGCAGGATAGGTAGACACCGTTGAGATCTTTCATCCAAACCGGGCTAGGCATCACCTGCAACAGGCCGCGCATGCTTGCTTCGCTCCTCTCCAACTCTTGGAAAAGCTCTTCGCGTGCCCGCAGGACTTCGCGCAACCGGATCTTTGTTTCGATATGGGCTGTTATGTCGTTGAAAACGACAAACACGCGGGTTGCGCTTTTGCTTCGGCCAGGCAGGATATCGGCATTGACCGTAATCCAGATCCGACGTTCGCCGGTGGTCCGCCGCAGCCCCATGGTAACGTCATGGCACGGGAGGCCCGTCCGCAGCGCGACTTCGGCGGGATATTGCGAGGGCGGAAACACGCTCCCATCCTCGTGGACATAGACGCCTTCGAGTTCATCAGGGGTTGAGCCAAGGATACGCCCCTCGTCAAGGCCGAGGATGTGGCAAGCGGCCGGATTGCACACCGTGATCTTGTGGCTGGCATCAAGTACGAGAATTCCCTCCGCGGCGGAGCGCAGAAGTTTATCGAGAAATGTGCTCCCTAGGCGACGCATCCGAGACACCGAGCTTTATCGGTCACTACGTTTCGAAGCTTAAACATATCGCCCTAAGATTGGGTGAATAATTATGTATGCGAGCAGTTTTGCGGTGCTCGTTACCGAACTAGTTGTTATGTCATGGACCCGGAGCGTCGATAGGACAGGGCCTCGGCAAGATGGACACGGCGCACCCGTTCGCTGTCATCGAGATCGGCAAGGGTACGAGCCACCCGAAGGACTCGGTGATAACCGCGCGCTGATAATTTCAAACGCTCTGAAGCCAGTGTGAGCAGCGTTCGGCCATCGGCGTCAGCCTCCGCAATCTCGGACAGAAGTGCGCCTTCGGCTTCGGCGTTTGTCATCAAGCCCAGCCTCGGGGCAAGCCTGTCGAACCGCGCCCGCTGTCGCAGGCGGGCATGGGCAACGCGGGCGGCGACGACAGCAGAATCCTCGGCGGGTGGTGGCAAGGCGAGATCGCTGGGGCGCACTGCGGGGACATCGAGATGCAGGTCAATACGGTCAAAAAGTGGTCCTGAAATCTTCGACTGGTAGTCCATCGCACAGCGCGGCGCGCGGCCACAGGCCATCCCGGCGTCGTCAAGATAGCCGCAACGGCAGGGGTTCATCGCTGCGACCAGTTGCACCCGTGCTGGATAGGTGACATGGGCGTTGGCGCGGGCGACCACGGCGCGGCCAGATTCCAAAGGTTGCCGAAGCGCTTCGAGTGTCTGGCGTTGGAATTCGGGCAACTCGTCGAGGAAGAGAACGCCAAGATGGGCGAGAGAAATCTCGCCCGGCTTGGCCCGAGACCCGCCGCCGACAAGCGCGGGCAGAGAGGCGGAGTGGTGCGGGTCGCGAAACGGCCGATGCCGCATCAGCCGACCTTCATGCAGCAATCCCGCAACCGAGTGGATCATGCTGACCTCCAGTGCCTCGCTCGGCTCAAGCGGCGGCAGGATGCCGGGCAGACGGGCCGCCAGCATCGATTTTCCCGATCCTGGCGGCCCCATCATCAACAGGTTATGGCCGCCGGCGGCGGCGACTTCCAGCGCCCGTTTGGCCGTTTCCTGCCCCTTGATATCCCTGAGGTCGAGGCGGGAGGCCGCGGTTTCCTCCAGCCGCGCGACCGGCGCGGTGAGAACTTGTGTGCCACGAAAATGATTGATCAGGGCCAATAAGGTCGGGGGGGCCAAGACCTCGACTTCGCCGGCCCAGGCTGCCTCGCCACCACACGATGCCGGGCAGATCAGGCCGCGTGCCTGGCCACCCGCGGCAAGTGCCGCTGGCAGCGCTCCGGTGACAGCCTTGATCGACGCATCAAGCGAGACCTCGCCAAGACAGAGATAACCCTCCATTTCGTCCTGCGGCAGAATGCCCATCGCGGTCAGGAGTCCGGCGGCGATCGCCAGATCGAAGTGTGAGCCCTCCTTCGCGACATCGGCAGGGGCGAGATTGATCGTGATCCGTTTTGGGGGCAAAGCGAGACCAAGCGCGTTGAGGGCACCTCGAACCCGTTCCCGACTTTCCGCCACAGCCTTATCCGGTAGGCCGACAAGCACGAAAGCTGGAAGGCCATTGGCGATCTGGACCTGGACCTCGATCGGCAGGACCTCAATCCCCTGGAATGCAACGGTATGGATACGGGTGGTCATCACGCGAGTTCTTGATAAAATGTATCTTTAGATTGTTTCTTCTTTGTTCTCGCGTCAATCGCGAAATTGGCCCGGTCACCGGGATCGCGAATTGACTGGGAAAACGGGCTTTGCGCGCTCATACTGGTCGCTTCAAGCAGACCCGCGGACGATCATCAAGACGACCGCCGGCGTGGCTGTTCCACCAACGGGAGACACGCCATGGCCAAGGGTCAGAAAAAGAGCAATCGCGAAATCAAGAAGCCGAAGGCCGAAAAGAAGAAGCCGGAGATTGCCGTCTCGCGCTTCACCGCCGAGCCATCCGCAAAGAAGCCCGGCATAAAGTAGCCTCAGATGACCGCTATTCCCGCTAGACAGGAAACGACGCAGCGCACAAATTAGCGGCCTGTTCGACCATGTTCCGGGGATATTCTGGTGACTAAGTTCAAAGGCACAGACCGCTACATCGCCAGTCGCGATCTTGAGGTGGCGGTCAACGCGTCGGTGACGCTTGCCCGTCCGCTCCTCGTCAAGGGCGAACCCGGCACTGGCAAGACCGTGCTGGCCAATGAAGTCGCCGCCGCGCTTGGCTATCCGCTGATCGAATGGCACGTCAAATCGACGACCAAGGCGCAACAGGGCCTTTATGAATATGATGCGGTGTCGCGTCTGCGCGATGGCCAGCTTGGCGATGAGCGCGTCCGCGATATCAGCAACTACATCATTCGCGGCAAGCTCTGGGAGGCTTTTGTCTCCGAGACGCCGGTGGTGCTGCTGATCGACGAGATCGACAAGGCCGATATCGAGTTCCCGAACGATCTTTTGCTCGAACTCGACCGCATGCAGTTCTACGTCTATGAGACGCGGGAGACGATTATCGCCAAGCATCGGCCGATTATCATCATCACGTCGAATAACGAGAAGGAACTGCCCGACGCGTTCCTGCGCCGGTGTTTCTTCCACTATATCCGCTTCCCGGACCGCGAGACGATGGAAACCATCGTCGCCAGCCATTACCCGAATATCCGCCACGATCTGGTGCGCGATGCGTTGACCCTGTTCTATGAGATCCGCGGTGTGCCCGGCCTCAAGAAGAAGCCCGCGACTTCGGAACTGCTCGATTGGCTCAAGCTGCTGATGGTTGAGGATCTGCCGTCGGAAGTCCTGCGCTCGCGCGATCCGAAGACCCTGATCCCGCCGCTTCACGGTGCACTCTTGAAGAACGAGCAGGACATCCACCTGTTCGAAAAGCTCGCCTTCATGGCGCGGCGCGGGACCTGATCCGAGACGGGAGCCACGCCGATGTTCAGCAATTTTCTGATGGCGCTGCGGGCGGGTGGGGTTCCGGCCTCTCTGACCGAATATCTTGCGTTGCTGGGCGCTATGAAAGCCGGTGTCGCGGATTATAGCACCGAGGATTTCTACTATCTCGCCCGTGCCACCCTGGTGAAGGATGAGCGCCATCTCGACCGTTTCGACCGCGTCTATGCCGCGAGTTTCGGCGGGATCGAGAGCACGCTTGAGGATCTGCAGCAGGCGATCCCCGAAGACTGGCTGCGCAAGATCGCCGAGAAGATACTGACCCCGGAAGAGATGGCCGAAATCCAGGC
>CAIXXC010000471.1 GCA_903923205.1 uncultured Rhodospirillales bacterium
CCGGTGGCGTCCTGATCAAAGCGAAGAAACCAAACCAGGATGTCGAAGTCGATCTGCCGTCGATCGGGCCCAGGACCATTGAACTTGCCTGTCAGGCTGGCCTGCGTGGTGTTGCCGTTGAGGCCGGCGGCAGTCTTGTGCTTGGCCTCGAGTTGGTAATCGACAAGGCCGATCGACTTGGCTTGTTCGTGATTGGGGTCGTGCCGTGATCGCGGGTCGCGACGAGGCTGCGGCACCGCTCTTTTATCTGATTGCGGGGGAGCCGTCTGGTGACACTTTGGGCGCCGCATTGATGCGCGCGCTCAAGCGGCGATTGGGAGGAAGGGTCCGGTTCGTTGGTATCGGCGGTGACCAGATGGCCCAAGAAGGGTTGAGCAGCAGGATCAATATCCGTGAGCTTGCGATCATGGGTATTCTTGAGGTGTTGCCGAGCGCACGACGAATTCTGCGCCATGTCCGCGAGACGGTTGCGGATATCCAGCAGCAGCATCCCACTGCAATCGTCACCATTGATAGTTCCGGATTCTGCTTCAGGGTTGGCGAGCGTTTGAAGCAGAGTGCCGAGACTGCCGGCCAGTCTCGGCCGCCGATCATCCATTACGTGGCTCCAATGGTCTGGGCTTGGCGGGAATTTCGGGCAAGGAATGCGGCGCGGGCTGCCGACCATCTGCTGACGTTGCTGCCATTTGAGCCGCCCTATTTCGAGAAAGTCGGGCTGTCCGCGACCTATGTCGGACATCCTGTGGTCGAAGGCGATGCGGCGCGAGGGAATGGTGCGGGCTTCCGTCAGCGTCATGGCATAGCGCCCGATGCGCCGATCCTCCTGGCACTGCCGGGCAGTCGTCGTGGCGAAGTGACCAGACTTCTTCCCCCATTCGCAGACGCGGTCCTCCGTCTTGTCCTTGATCACCCGAGACTCGTTGTCGTGCTGCCGACGGTCGATACGGTCGGCGCAGTTGTCGAGGCGGCTGTCGCCCAGTGGCCCGTTCGGACGGTGGTGGTTCGCGGCACGGCAGAAAAATTCGATAGTTTCGCCGCCGCTGATGTTGCGCTAGCGGCCTCCGGTACCGTGACGCTCGAACTGGCTGCAGCTGGGGTCCCCCATGTGGCGGCCTATCGCGTTGCACCGTTCTCCGCGTGGCTGTTGCGCCGGCTTGTCAAATTGCCGTCCGTACTGCTGGTGAATATTCTGATCAAGCGCATCGTTGTCCCGGAACTTCTTCAGGAAGAATGCATCGGCGAGCGGTTGGCGGCAGCCGTCGAGCGACTGTTATCCGATCCGGCAGCCCGTAGCATGCAGAAGTCCGCGTTTGATGAGGCGCTTGGCCTGATCGGTCGGGGCGGGCCGGCGCCGAGCGACCGTGCGGCCGAGATTGTTCTGAAACTCGTGGCTCAGCCCCAGAGCGAAACGCTGGGAGGATAGAGCAGACTGCCGTCATACCGCAGGCCCGGTTGCCGGTCACGACTGAGAAATAGCGGGGCGTCGAGATCGACCCATTCTGCTTCCTGGGCAAGCAGGACCGCCGGAGCGATGGCAAGGGATGAGCACCAATCAGCGGAAACGGCAATTCGAAGTCCGATATCGCGGGCCGCCTCGGCGAGCCTGAGCGCTGCAGTCAATCCGCCGACCTTATCGAGTTTGATCGTCACCGCGTCGTACCTGCCGATAAGACCGTCAAGAGCCCTGATCTCGAAGCAGGACTCATCGGCGGCGATAGGGACTTCGCGGCTGATACTGGCGAGTTCAGCATCCTGCCCCGCCGGCAGAGGTTGCTCCAGCAGGACGACGCCGAGACCAGGAAGGTGGGGCATCCAGGCGGTGAGCTGGTTGGCGCTCCAGCGTTCCTGGGCATCGACAATCAATTGCGCATTCGGCGCGGCGTGATGGACTGCCGCGATGCGTTCCAGATCGGTCGCCTCACCGAGATTAAGCTTCAGGATGGGGCGGTGATTTTCGTTGGTGGCCCGTGTCGCCATTTCTTCCGGCGTGCCCGAAATCAACCTCACGGCGGTAACGATCCGGTGGGTCGTGCCAAGGCCAATCATGTTCGCAACGGCCGATTCCTGTCGCTTGGCGTCGAAATCCCATAAGGCGCAATCAAGCGCGTTCCGCGCAGCTCCGGGCGGGAGGATTCGTTGCAGCGACTTTCGATTCATGCCCTTGGCGATCTCATCACCAAGCCGCTCTATCGTATCGATAACCTCGTCCAGGGTTTCGCCGAAGCGATCATAGGCAAGGGCTTCGCCGCGACCGCGGCATCGACCTTCCGTTATCTCAACGGTCACGACACGGATCGGCGGCGGCATCTGATCCTTCGGAAACTGACCCCGGTCAAAGGGATAGGCATCCTGGCGGACGCTTAACTGGGGGCAGTCGGGGGGACGTTGGAGGCCTGACATGAAATAATGATATCAAATCTCCGCGGTAAATTCCCCGTTATCAAATGAGCAGGCGTTCAACGTCGACACCGACATCCATATGGTGTTCGCCACCACCAATAATAATGCCGCGCAACGGACTGACATCTCGATAGTCGCGCCCTGTGGCGAGGGCAATATGGCCAATTCCAGCCAGGATATCGTTGGTTGGATCGACATCGATCCAATCGCCATTGCCGCCATAGACCGATAACCAGGCATGGGAGGCGTCAGCGCCGATGAGCCGCGGCTGGTCGCGTGGCGGTTGGGTTTCCAGATAACCGCTGATGTAGCGCGCGGGGATTCCAACCGCACGACAGCATGCAATCGCGAGATGGGCAAAATCCTGACAGACGCCTCGCTTCAATATCAGTACCTCCGCAGGTGCCGTGGTGATCGTTGTCGCCTGCGAGTCGAAGGTGAATTCCTCGAAGATACGGCGATTGAGATCGAGTGCGGCTTCCAGTATCGATCGCCCGGGGACGAAGGAGATCTGGGCGAAGGCCGTGACGCTGTCGGTAATCTCCACCGATGGCGAGGGGAACAGAAACTCCGTTGCATAGAGTGCACCTGGTGTCCGCACGATTGCTGTCTCTGCGGCGACGTCTTCCCACGGACGATCAAACAGATAATCCGGGCGATCCCGCACGAAAATCTCGACTTCGCTGGTTGCCTCCACCACGAGCTCACGGTGTGGCTGTGTGATGTTGAAGGCCGCCACACCATTGCCGAAGTAATCGCGATCCTCTTCTACCGATGTCGGCAGGGGGCTGATCGCGAGTTGATGCGAGCGGCAGGTCTGATAGGGTAGGTCGAGTGGGCGCAGATGCGCTGTGTGATGTGATAACGACACCGCGCTGGTATAGCGGTAGGTGGTGCGGTGGACGACCGAGAACAGCATCGCTCTGCTAACCTCTTGCCGGAATCATCGCTGGCGTATGGGCGACCAGCGCCGGGATCGCGTGCTTGAAATACGCTTCCCCAAGGACATCGGAAAGGGCGGAGAGATCGTGGCTGAGATTGGCCGCAAAGCGATCCAGTGCTGGACGTGTAAGCTCGCCACTGGCGTCGCTGCTGTCCGCGAGGCGCCGCATGTCGACCCGCCGCAACTCGGCTAGGCAGGCAGCGGCCATCCGATGCTCTGGCGTTGCCAGCGTTCCCGGCCGCTCGCGCGGCAGATAGCGCAAATGCTCGTTGATCGCGGTCAGTTGGAAAGCGATCGCACGGGGGTTCGAATCATCTGAAATCACCAGGTCCAGGACGCCATCCAGCCGCAGGCTGGTGTAGTAGCGGCTTCGATAGGTCATGGTGCTGTCGCAGACTTCGAGCAAGGCTTCGAAAGCAGCGGGCTCGGTCTCGCCCGACTCGCTGCCGAGAATTCGAACGGCACCCGCGGTCTGAATAGCACGCTCAATGCGCCGACCGAGTTCGAGGAAACGCCACCCAAGGCCGCGGGTCATGTTCTCCATCGCCAGTCCGTTGAAGGTGGCGATCCTCATCAGATAACCTTCAAGTTCCGCCGCCGAGGCCACCGGCGCGCGATTGGATAACCCGGTCGGCATGCCAAGGGGATTGAGCAGACGCCAGGCGTCCATCGAAAGGCGATCGCGGACGGTCGTGGCAGAATGATGCAATGCCTTGAAGACGGGTGGCAGACCCTCGTCGAAGGCGGTCAGCAGATGCGAGAGTCGAGCCGGTTGCGCCGGACGTATGCCAAAACGATTGAGGCATCGAAGCAACGACGGTATGGCCGATGCGCCAAGCGCGGCGTCGGGCATGTAGCGGTTCATGGTTGCCCGCGCCAGCCGCAGCATGACTTCTGTGCGCTCGACATAGCGACCAAGCCAAAAGAGATTATCTGCCACCCGGCTCGGCAGGTCGACCGTCGCCGTCCGTCGAAGTGCGATCGCCTCACTTTGCGATGGCCATAGGGTTTCGATCTCAACCGGAGCGCTCGCAAGGATCCAGGTATCCTTGCTGCCACCACCGGCTTGCAGCGAGACAACCGGGTCGCCAGACCGACGGGCCACTCGGGTAAGGCCGCCGGGCATCACGACCCAGCCGGAACCACTTGCGGCGATATAGGTCCGAACCACCATGGGGCGGGCGACCAATCTGCCGTCCTGCCAGACAGGGACGCAAGAGAGGTTCATACGACGCTGTGCGACAAAGGCGTGCGGGCGTTTGCGGACTCGAGCCTCCAACGCTTCGAGCGATTCGTCGTCTAGCGTGTCGCAGAATACCGGCTCGAAGGGGAAGCTGCGAAAGGCGGGTTTGATGACGTATTCGCGAAGACGCCCCATGACGTCATGCAGATTGTCGGTGTCACCCAGCCAATGGGATTCGGCCTGCGGAAGGATCAGATCTTCGGCGAATATCTCGCGATTGATCCGGGGCAGGTAGCCCAGCATAGCGGGGGCCTCGACAATGCCACTGCCTAGGCGATTGCAAACAGCGACGTGACCACGACGATGAGCGGCCACGAGCCCAGGAATACCGAGGGCAGATCCCGCTTTCAGCCAAAGCGGATCACAATAGTCGTCGTCGAGGCGCCGTAGGATACCATCCACAGGCTGCAGCCCGCTCAGAGTCTTCAGGTAGACACGATCGTAGCGGACGGTCAGGTCCTCGCCTGCGACCAGTGGATAGCCGAGATAGCGCGCAAGATAGGCATGTTCGAAATAGGTTTCGTTATAAGGCCCGGGAGTCAGCAGCACCACCTGTGGCTCAGCCCCGCTGCCGCGCGACCGCCGCGCCGCGAGACTGGCGGCGTTATTGATGTTGTCGCGCAAAGCCCTGAAGAACCCAGCGAGGCGGTGTACAGGCTGGGCATTGAACGATTCCGACAGGCAGCGAGAGGTGACGATCCGATTTTCAAGTGCGTAGCCGGCGCCCGAGGGTGCCTGGGTTCGATCGTTGAGCACGGCCCAGGCGCCATCGGGTTGACGGCCAATATCGACAGCAATGAAGTGGAGATGAGTATTGTCGGGCGGCACAATGCCATGGCACGGGCGCAGGAAGCCCGGATTGCTCAGGACCGCCCCCGGCGCTACGGAGCCTGAATGGAACAGCGACTGGCCGCCATAAATGTCACCGACCACGTAACTCATCAGCCGCGCGCGCTGGATCAGCCCCGCCTCGATCGCCTGCCATTCCGACGCCTCGATGACCAACGGCACCGGGTCGAGTGGCCAGGGACGGGCGAGGCCGCGCGGGTCGCCGTAAACATTGTAGGTAACCCCGTTTTCACGGATTTGGCGTTCGGCCTCCCGCCAACGGTTTTCCAAGACCTCCGCAGACCGGAAGTCGGGCGTCGCCAGAACACGCTCCCAAGTGTCGCGGAGCGTTCCGTCCGCGCACAGCATCTCATCGAAGACGCCCGCCATCGGCACGTATCCGGCGGGAAGACCCTCGGTCACGATCGCGGCCTCATCATCCTCTGCCGCGCCGTAGGTCCAACGTCATCGGAAAGTCGGGATTCACCTCGGACGGCGCGAGGTTCAGCGGACCCGGGGTATGTCCCATCGCGAAGAACCTGTTGAGACGCCTGCTTTCCGCTTCATAGGCATTCACCGGCAGGGTGGCATAGTTGCGACCGCCGGGATGGGCAACATGATACGTGCAGCCACCGAGCGAGCGCTTCGACCATGAATCAACGATATCGATGACCAGGGGCACTTGAGCCGGGATCGTCGGATGCAGCGACGATGGTGCCGGCCAGGCTCTGAACCGGACGCCGGCGACGCTCTCGCCGGCGATACCTGTCGGCTGCAACGGCAGGCGGCGGCCATTGGCGGTCACGAAATAACGTTGGTCAGCCAGCCCTGAGACCTTTACCTGAAGCCGCTCCACCGTTGAATCGACATAACGAACGGTACCAGCGGGCGCGCCTTCCTCGCCAAGTACATGCCAAGGCTCCAGGGCCTGACGCAGTTCAAGATGAATCCCACGCTGATCGATATGACCGTAATGCGGGAAGCGGAACTCTAGATGCGGGGCAAACCATTTGATATCGAGTGGATAGCCGGCCCGGCCGACATCCTCCACGACATCGGCCAGATCCTGCTCGATGAAATGGGGCAACAACCACCGATCCGAGATATGGCTGCCCCAGCGGACGGGCTTTTCTTCGTAGGGTTCATTCCAGAATTTCGCGACGAGGCTGCGCAGCAACAACTGCTGGACGAGGCTCATGCGCGCATGAGGCGGCATTTCGAACGCGCGAAGTTCGAGTAAGCCAAGCCGACCGGTCGCACTGTCAGGGCTATAGAGCTTGTCGATGCAGAATTCGGCCCGATGGGTGTTGCCGGTAACGTCCACCAGGATGTTCCGGAATACGCGATCGACCAGCCAGGGCGGCACACTGGCGCCCGTTTTGATCTGCTCGAACGCGATGCCGAGTTCGTAGATCGCATCGTCGCGGGCTTCGTCGACGCGCGGCGCCTGGCTCGTCGGGCCGATAAACAGGCCGCTGAAAAGCCGGGACAGTGCCGGGTGATTGTTCCAGTAGCTGACAAGACTCTTCAGGAGGTCTGGTCGGCGGAGCAAGGGCGAGTCGGCGGCCGTCGGGCCACCCAGCGTAATGTGGTTGCCGCCGCCCGTCCCGACATGGCGACCGTCTATCATGAACTTCTCGGCGCACAACCGGGTCTGGCGGGCCTCGTCATACAACACGGTGGTTTTTTCCACCAATTCACCCCAATTGGCAGACGGGTGAATATTGACCTCGATGACACCTGGGTCAGGGGTCACGCTCAGTGATTTCAGACGTGGGTCACGGGGCGGCGGATATCCCTCAAGAAAGACCGGCGTGCCAAGATCCTCCGCCGTTGCCTCAATAGCAGCAATCAAGGTGAGCGAATCTTCGAGCCGCGCCAGGGGCGGCATGAAGACGTAGAGCTTGCTGTCCCGCACCTCGGTGCAGAGCGCGGTGCGGACGAGATTCGGGAAGGATTGGCCTGCCTTGGGGATATCGCCAGGCGCTCCCGGAATCGGTTGAGCGCTGTAGCCGTAGCGCGCCCAACCGGCTGTGATCTCTTCGGGTGTCAGGGGGGACATCTGACGGATTGCCTGATGGCGCGGCAGCGGGGGCCTGTTTTCGAATGGGTCCAGTTCGGTCACTGGCTGCGCGTCTTCGGCTGCGACCCATGGCAGGCTCTCAAGCGGCAGCCGAAGGCCAAGCGGGCTGTCGCCAGGCAGCAAAAACAGATGCTCGCTGCGCAGAAACCAGGGGCCGGATGCCCAAACAAGGCCGTTGTTACCGCGACCGCGGCGTTCGAGCGGCAGCACGTAACCTGCTGTCTTATCGAGCCCTTGTTCGAAGATGCGATGTATGCGAGCGCGCTTTTCCTTGTCGGATAGCTTGTTGTCGAGCGGATCGACGTTGCTCGGCAGACGCCGTTCCTGCCACATGTAGTGCCATGCATCTTCATGAGCCGGGATCACGAATTCGCTTGCCACATCAAGTCGATCGGCAAGCGCATCGATGAATCTTCGTGCGGTCTCAACATCATAGCCGTAATTTGCGGCATCATCGCCGATCAACTTTTCGTTCTGCCAGACCGGCTCGCCATCCGGCCGCCAGCACACATTGATAGCCC
>CAIXXC010000472.1 GCA_903923205.1 uncultured Rhodospirillales bacterium
AGACCCTCCAGCACGGCAAGGTAGCTCGCCAACCCGATCGTGATGGCGGGGAATATGATGTGGAACGATACCGTGAACCCAAACTGGATCCGCGCCAATTCCAAGGCGCTGAAACCTAACATCGTTTTAGTCCTTTCTCGGCGATTTCTCACCCGAGGGCATTGCTTATGCCACTCGATTGCAGATTTATACCGGATTGACCTGAAGAACAGGCGTCTTTACTGCGACATTATGGAGCATGACTCCGATAGGAGCCGTCGCAACGTTTCCCGTCAGTCGGCAACGATGATCGTTACCCCAGCGGCTGCCAGCTCCGCGATTGTCGCGGCGCTGCCAGTAATGAGATGCGATATCTTGGAAACAGCGGCCGCCGTGACGCGACAGCGCGCATTCAGCTTGCGCGCCGTGGCAAGGATAATGGTGTGATGCGACTGCTCCATCATCCGTTGCGCCAAGGCGGCATCGTTGGGATCGACGAAGGTGATGCCCGCCTCAAGCGAGATAGCATCTGGCGCGATGATTGCGACATCGGCGTTGATCTGCGAGACCATCGATTGCGTGAAATGCCCTGTCGTGGCGAGCGAGGTCGTCCGCATGAAGCCGCCGAGCAGGCAGGTGGTCACGTGGGGACTTTCCGCAAGCTTCGAAGCCACATTCACCGCCGGGGTCGCGGCAAAGACCTCGAGCCCGGATGACACGATCGCCTTGGCGACGGCGACAATCGTCGAGCCATCATTGAGAAAAACCGTGCCGCCCGCAGGGATGAAGCGGATCGCGGCCTCGGCGAGGCGATGCTTTTCATCGACATCTTCCAATTCCCGCTTGGCGAAGTTCTGGTCGGCGAAACGCAGGACCTGCACAGCCGCGCCGCCGCGCGTTCGCTCCAGCGTACCTTCGGCTTCTAGCGCGGCAAGATCACGCCTAATTGTCGCCGGCGAGGCGTCGAGCAATCCGCACAGTCTTTCAACCGAGACGGTTTCGTGGGCGAGCATCAAGCGCTTCAGCTCGGCTCGCCGGGAAGCAGGGTTTCTAGACTTTTTCCTTGGCACGCCAGTCACCTGTAGATAATTCACGCAATCAATCATTATCGCTCAGAAAATCATTTTTTCTGATTGAACTTTTGCGCGAATGCCAGCAATCATGATCGCAAGATGTGATAGTCATCCTTAATTTCAATCCATTTAAGTGGAGATCAATGCAATGTCGGAACAGACCGAGCAGCAAATTCATGACAGCGATGCCGCGACATTGCACAAGATGGGTTACGCGCAGGAACTAGCCCGGCGCATGGGCGGCTTTTCCAACTTCGCGATCTCGTTTTCGATCATCTGTATCCTCGCGGGCGGCATCACCGCCTTCCAGGTGGGCTTTTCCGCCGGCGGTGGCGCTGGCGTGTTCCTTGGCTGGATTGTCGGCTCCGCCTTCGCCATGATTGTCGCCTTGTCAATGGCGCAGATCGCCTCGGCCTACCCGACTGCGGGTGGACTGTACCATTGGTCGTCGATTCTTGGTGGTCGCGGCTGGGGCTGGGCAACGGCTTTCGTCAACCTGCTCGGCCTGATCTTCGTTGTCTCCTCGGTTGATGTCGGCGTGTATTCGCTCTTCAACAGCCTGATCCTCGGCAATATTTTCGGGGTCGATACCTCGAAATGGGGCCCGACGCAGCAGGCTCTTGCTGTCACCGGGATCACGCTCAGCCAGGCGGCCTTCAACTACGCCGGTATCAAGGTCACGACGATCCTGACCGACTTCTCCGGCTACCTCATCCTCGCCATCGCTGTCATTCTGACGGCGACGATGTTCTATGGCACGCCTCATCTTGACCTGAGCCGCCTCGTGACCTTCACCAATAATTCCGGTGACCCGGGCGGCGGCGTCATCCCGCATAGCGAAAACGCCACGTATGTTTTCCTGATGTGCTTGTTGTTGCCGCTCTACACGATCACCGGCTTCGATGCTTCGGCCCATACCGCCGAGGAAACCCGCGATGCCCGCCGGGCGGTCCCGAAAGGCATGCTCAACGCTGTATTCTGGTCGTTCGCCTTCGGCCTCGTCATGGTCTCGTCATTTGTCCTGGCGATGCCGGATACCAAGAAATCGGCACTCGACGGTGCCAACGTCTTCTTCAACCTATTCGCCAATCTCGCCGTCCCGACAGTGCTGAAGAACGCCCTTTACATCGGCATTGTCGTCGCCAACTACCTCTGTGCCCTTGCCGGCATGACATCGATCTCGCGGATGGTCTTTGCCTTCGCACGTGACGGCGGTCTGCCCTTCCATGCCGCTTTGCGCAAGGTCAGCCCGACCCATCGCACCCCCGGCAACGCGATCTGGCTCTCCGCCGTGCTCGCAATCGCATCGACCCTGTACTCTCCGGCGTTCGGCGCGCTCGCCGCCGGCTGTGCGATGTTCCTCTACATCTCCTACGCCATGCCGATCCTTGCCGGCATCTTCGCCGAGGGCAAGAGCTGGACCGAGTTCGGCCCGTTCCGGCTGGGCGGCTTGTCGAAGCCGATCGGCATCCTCGCCGTACTCGGCACTGGCGTCGTCGCCTTTGTCTGCGTGCAACCGCCCAATGATATCCTGATCCAGTACAGCATTGGCTTGGTCGTCCTGATGGCTGTGTTGTGGTTCGGTGTCGCCCGCAAGCACTTCCCCGGCCCGCCGATCGGTTCGGCTGCTGTCGCCGCCCGAGCCCAGGAAATCGCCCTGGAAGAACGCGCCGTCGGCGAAGCCTGATACCTCGGGACGCTCATCCCGCCACGGCGGGATGAGCCATCGCCTGGCTTGAGAGCGCGGGAGCCATCGGGATAACCGGGAAGCGACCGCGCTCTTTGTTTTGAAGTGAGTGCCAAGAGTGTCATCCCCCGAGGCGGACAGGATCCACGACATTGCCATTATCGGCGCGGGTGTCGTCGGCTGTGCGGTCTTTCGCGAATTTGTCCTCGCCGGACGGGACTGCGTCCTGATCGAGCGGGACGCCGACATTATTTCCGGAGCCAGCAAGGCCAACAGCGCCATTCTGCATACCGGCTTCGATGCGACTCCGGGGACAGTGGAAGCCGCCTGCGTGCGTGACGGCTACCGCCGATACCGTGAAATCCGTGAGCGGCTGAATCTGCCATTGCTTGAAACCGGCGCGCTTGTCGTCGCCTGGAACGAGGAGCAGCGGGCAAGCCTGACAGGCATCGTTGCCCAAGCCCACGCCAATGGGGTGAGCGACGTCATCGAGATCAGTGCCGAGGCCGTGCGCTCACGGGAGCCGGGGCTTGGCACGGGCGTTTACGGCGGTGTCTGGATCCCCGGCGAGGCCGTGATCGATCCCTGGTCGGCACCACTCGGCTATGCTCTGCAGGGAGTCCTCAACGGCGGCAGCCTGCACCGCAACACCGAAATCGCGAGCGGCAGCCTCGATCGCGATATCTGGGCGCTGCAGACCGCGACCGGCACGACCATTCGCACCCACGTCGTCATCAACTGTGCTGGCAATTACGGCGATCTGGTCGAAGCGATCGCGCGACCAAGCCCGTTCTCCATCACCCCGCGCAAGGGGCAGTTCCTGGTCTATGACAAGCCGGCCTACGATCTGATCCACGCCATCATCCTGCCCGTGCCGACCAGCCGCACCAAGGGCATCGTCATGACCCGAACGGCCTATGGCAACCTTCTGGTCGGGCCGACTGCGGAAGATCAGGCAGAACGCCAGATCGCAACAGTCGAAGATACCACCCTTGAAGCCCTTGCCGAGGCAGGCCGACGCATGCTGCCGAGGCTGGCGGATGTCCCGATTACAACGGCCTATGCGGGGCTCAGACCCGCCACCGAGTTCAAGGATTACCAGATCGAGGCCCTGCCGGCGCGGCGCTGGATCACCATCGGTGGAATCCGCTCGACCGGGCTGACCGGCTCGCTCGGCATCGCGAAACTGGCGTTGGACCTCTATGTCGCGCATTTCGGCAAGCTGAGCCCGCTCGATGAACCGATCTGGCCGCGTGTGCCCAACCTGACAGAGGAATTGCCCAGGCCGTCTGCGCAACCCGGACGGAGCGAAATCATCTGCCATTGCGAGTTGGTCACCCGCGACGAGATCCTGAGCGCCCTTGATGGCCCGCTGGCGGCCGGCTCGATCGGCGGCTTGCGCCGTCGCACCCGTTGCATGATGGGCCGCTGCCAGGGCTTCTATTGCTCCCGCCGGGTTCTTGAACTGGCGGCTGCGAAAATTCCTGGCCTTCTCCATGCGTAGCGTCACCATCATCGGAGCCGGCCCCGCAGGTCTCAGCGCGGCGCGGGTCCTCGTCGCTGCGGGCCTGCGTGACGTGCTGCTGCTGGAGCGAAATCCCGAGGCAGGGGGGCTCCCCAGGTTCTGCGACCACCTTGGCTGGGGGGTGCTTGATCTTCATCGCTTCTGGCGCGGCCCTCGTTACGCCCGCGAACTGGTCACGCGCGCTGCGGGCGCCGAGATTCGCACCAACACGACCGTCACCGCGATGGCCGCGGGCGGCAGCCTCCATGTCAGCAGCCCCGACGGGCCCGCCGTGATCGAGAGCCGCGCCGTCCTGATCGCGACCGGCATTCGCGAGACCCCACGTGGCCCGCGCCTGGTTTCCGGGACCAGGCCGTGGGGCGTCATGACGACCGGCGCCTTTCAGGAAATGGCCCAAGCCCGACAGATTCCGTTTCGTAGCCCCGTCATCATCGGGACAGAACTCGTCGCCTTTTCAGCCATCATGACCGCGCGTCACGCCGGGATCAGCCCGGTCGCCATGATCGAGGTGAATCCCCGTATCACCGCGCGCCGCCCAGGCGACCTGATCGCCCGTCACGTCTTCAGCGTTCCCGTTCTGACCGATACCCGGCTCGTCACGATCAAGGGGGTCGATCGTGTCGAAGGGATCGTTGTTGAGCAACAAGGACAGCGCCGCGAGATCACGTGCGACGGTATCATCTTCTCCGGCGCGTTCGTTCCTGAAGCCTTCCTCGCCAGGGCGTCGGGGCTTGCGATCGATCCTGGGAGCGGGGGGCCGGTCATCGACAATTTCTATCGTTGCTCCGATCCGAGCTATTTTGCCGCCGGCAATATTCTGCGCCCGGTGGAGCATTCCGGGATGGCGGCGCGGGAGGGCGTGCTTGCGGCAGGAGCGATCTTGCAAGCCCTGGGCGCGGGCTTACCGCGTCCCGACGCCGCGATTCCGGTCTCCATCGGCGGGGCGATGCGCTATGCCTATCCCCAGCGTCTTGTGCTTGCCGATGACAAGCCGCTGGGGCTTTTCGGCCGCGCCCGGATTGCCCATCAGGGTCGCCTGCGAGTCCTTTGCGACGACGCGGTGATCGCGAGCCGACCCATCACGATCTTGCCGGAACGCCGTCTTGCCATCACGATTGCGGCGCGTGACCTTGTCGGTCGCAGCGCCGTCTCGATCCTGCTCGACTGAGGGAGCTTGATGCCGTCCATCCTCGCCATCGACCAAGGCACGACATCGACCAAGGCATATCGCGCCGATGGCTCTGGCGAGGCTGTCCTGGTCGGTAATCGCAGCCATCGTCAGATTCGGCCACATCCCGGCTGGGTCGAACATGATGCCGAGGAGTTGCTCGGCCATATTCGCGCCCTGCTCGATGCGGCTGGCCCGATCGATATAGTCGGTCTGGCCAATCAGGGTGAAACCGTTATCGCCTGGGATGCACATACGGGACGGCCCCTTGGCAACGCGATCGTCTGGCAGGACGACCGCACCAGCGCGGTGACCGCGCAGCTTCGCGAGGATGGCCACGAAGTGCTCTCGCTGGCGCGCTCCGGTCTGCCGCTGGACCCGTATTTTTCCGCCACCAAGCTGCGTTGGCTGCTCGATCACGGCGCTGATGCCGAGGCGCTGCGCCAGGAAGGGCGGCTGCGGCTGGGCACCAGCGACGCGTTCTTCACCGCCGCCCTGACGGGTGTCTATGCGACCGATGTCTCGACGGCTTCGCGCACGGGATTGATGGACCTGAAGACACGCCAGTGGGATGGCGAACTGTGCGCCCTGTTCGGCGTCCCGATCGAATGCCTGCCAGAGATCCGCCCGACCGTCGGCGATTTCGGGCTCTTGCCCGGCGGGGCGCGGCTGGTTGCGAGCGCGGTAGACCAGCAGGCTTCATTGTTCGGCCATGACTGCCAGAACCCCGGTGACATCAAGATCACCTTTGGCACCGGCGCCTTCGCGCTCGGCCTGACCGGCACGGCCCCGATGATGGAGAATGACGCGGGGTTGCTGCCCACGGTGGCGTGGCAACTGGGCGACGCAGCGGCACAATACGCGCTCGATGGCGGGATTCTGACGGCGGGATCGGCGCTCGAGTGGTTACGCAATATCGGCCTACTGGACGATTTCACCCTGCTCGACGCCGCCACCGCCGAGAGCGCCGCCGAACGAGGGTTGTTCTTTGTCCCGGCGCAAGGCGGTCTCGGCTGCCCTTATTGGGATCGGACCGCGCGTGGCGGCTGGATCGGGATCGGCATCGATACCCCGCGCGCCGACCTCACCCGCGCCGTTGTCGAAGGGATCGCCCTGCGCGCCGCCCAGATCATCGATGCCTTCGCATCGGCGGCGGCGGTCGGTCGGGTCTCGATCGATGGCGGGCTGAGCCAGAGCCGGTATTTCTGCCAGTTCCTTGCCGATGTGCTCCACCGCGAGATCAGCGTTGCCGATAGTTCCGATCTAACGGCGCTCGGCATGCTGCGCCTGTGCGCGACAACCCTGGCGACGCCCCTCATCCTGCCAAGCCACTGGCGTCAGATCGCGCCGCAGCCGGGCAATCGCAGCAGCATCCGCACCAAGTTCGACGCCGCGGTCGAGCGTGTGCGCGGCTGGGCGTGATATCGGCTCAGCCCATCAGCCGGTAATCCGCACGCCGGGCGGATCCGGCGGCAAGGGGATGAATTCCTGGCTGTCGAGATCGGGGAGCTTCATGCGACCGGCACGCCAATCGGCCTTGGCCTGCTCGATCCGGTCCCGCGACGAGGACACGAAGTTCCATTCGAGGAAACGCGGGCCGATTGTCGCCCCGCCGAGCAGCATCAGGACCGTATCGGCCACTGCTTTCAGGGCAACCGCCGCGCCGGGGGTGAAGATCAGCATGCGACCGGCCTGGTAGACCTGACCCGCCAGTTCGACCGCACCGGAGACGATATAGGCGGCACGTTCGCGATGATCGTCCGGCATTGGCACGACACCATTGGGCTGCAAGACACAATGTAGATAGCACATCGGCGAGTGTGTCTCGACGCGAGAGCGCAGACCATAAGCCGTGCCGGCGATCAGTCGCCCGACAACGCCCTTTGCATCAAAGCTCGGCATATCCGCCGTGCCATGGTGGATAAACGCTGGCTCGCATTCCTCCTCGGCCTCGGGCAGGGCGACCCAGGCCTGGATTGCATCGATCCGGCCACCGTGGCGGCGCAGCGTCTCGAAGCGCTCCGAATGGGTGATGCCGCGCCCCGCGATCATCCAGTTGACCTCGCCGGGTCTGATCGCCTGTTCCGAGCCGACGCTGTCGCGGTGCGTGATTTCGCCATCGAACAGATAGGTAACGGTCGATAATCCGATATGGGGATGCGGGCGGACATCGGCGGTCTTCGGGATATTGGCGGCGAAATCCACCGGGCCAAGATGATCGAAGAACACGAAGGGTCCCACCTGACGATGGCCGATCGCGGGCAGCACCCTGGCCACCTCGAACCCGCCAAGATCGCGACGTCGGTCCTCCAGAACATGATCCAGCATTTGAGACGACCCCCCCGCTCGCGTGGCTAAGGCGCGTGCCTCGCGTCGATCATTCGACGATCAGCATCAGTGATAATGAACCCCGCCATTGACGTCCATGATCGCGCCCGTCGTATAGCCGGCGCCGGGGGAACACAGGAAAATCGCCATGGCCGCGATATCCTCCGGCTGACCGAGCCGGCCGAGGGGATAGTTTTCGCGCTCATAGCCGTGGCCACGCGTCATGCCGGTATCGATCGGGCCGGGCGCAATGCCATTGACATTGACCTGATGCGCCGCACCCCGGCGCGCGAGCCAACGCACGAAGGAATGGATGCCCCCCTTCGAGAAGGCATAATGCGGACCCGACTTGACGCCGCCCATCCACCCCGCAACCGAGCCGCACAGAACGATGCGGCCTTCGTTCTGCGCCACCATGCCGGGGAAGAAAACCCGTGTCAGGTTGAGCGGACCCTTGATGTTGGCGGCGATGACGCGGTCAAGGGCCTCGTCCCAATCATCGGCAAGCCAATCATCAAACGGACAGATACCGCCACAGTCGATCAAGCCGTAAACCGACCCGATCGTCGCCGCCAGAGCCTTGACATCGGCCAGTTTGCTGCTGTCAAGGCGGTGGATTTCGGCCTTGCCCCCCAGATCGCCAACCCGCTCGGCGGTGACTGCCGGATCGAGCACATCGGTGAGGACCACGGTTGCTCCCTGGGCAACCGCGAGCCGGGCAGAGGCGGCACCAATGCCACCCGCGGCACCGGTGATCAGGAGACGGCGCCCGGCAAGGCTGAACGGTGTGGTCGGGGGTGCGCTCATATCGATGGTCCTTACCCTTGATTGTTATTGTTCCTGAGGCCGCCATAAGCCCCGGTTTCCGAGACAGCGTAGTGGAGCGCCCGGCCATACGCCAGCCTTGCCGAAACGTCCGGCATGTCGCGCGGCGGACCAGGCCCAACGGTTCTATGCCAGCTGCTTCCAGTGTGCTTGGTCCAGGTCAAGGACGCGGGCGTCGTTACGGAGGTCGAATTGCATCCGGGCGCGCCTATCGGCAAAAAGCATGTTTGGTTCGATGCCCGGACCGGCCTGCCGCTCGTCATGGTTTCCTATGACCGCCGCGGCGACATCTTCCGGTCGTTCGAGGGCGCATATTCAGTCTATGACGACGGCAAAGGGCGCGTTATGGACGGCGCCCGCCCCTATTGGTCGTGGTGCCTCATTCATGCCGACAACGTCCAGACAGGTCGCATGACCCGGCTCGAGCAACTTGCCGGGGTGCCCGGCCATCGGATGCATGTCAATGATCACAATATCTACGAGAAATACCTGCCAGTCTCGGCTCTGCAGAGCCGGGGGGCCTGATACTCTAGGTGATCAGCTAAAGCGGCACTATAAAGAATAGATTGAAGTCTCGACGGCACCGCCGCCACGCTTGCCAGCCTCTGTCGGATCAAGCCATTATGCGTGAGCAAGGACCGAAAGCAATAAGGAAGAAACCGGATGACAATCGAACTCACCATGCTCGCCTACGCCACAGCGCTGCTGCTCGTCCTGATCCTGATCCAGGCTGTTGTGGGCGTAAGGGCGCAAGGGTTGATGCCACTCGCCGGTGCGCGCGACAATCTGCCCCCACCGAGCGTTTTTCAGGCGCGGGCCAAACGTGTTGTCGATAATCATCGCGAAGGTCTGACGGTGTTCGCGCCGCTGGTGCTGGCGATCTCGATTGCTCACATTTCCAACCATTGGACCGTTCTTGGCGCCGAGTTGTTCCTCTGCTCCCGGGTTGCCCATGCGGTCGTCTACCTCGCAGCCGTCCCTCTCATCCGTCCTTTGGTCTGGTCGGTCGGCCTGGTCGGCACGGTGATGATCCTCTTCGCCGCGCTGGGCATTTGATCCGACGACGTAAATGGGGACGTTAGAACGGCTGGTGTCCTGACCTCCTAATCCCGAGGTCGAGGCGCGGCCAGGCACAGGACGGGCGATTATGGATAAGTCGGCGTCAGGGCTACAGGATAACAATGGTCTGCTGAAGCAGATGCGAGGGCTCGTCGGAAGTTTCAGGAGTCTGACCTTCTACGAGCGCTTCGAGCGTGGCGTCTTCCTGGTCCTGACGATGATCATCATCGTGATCGTCGCTTCAGGAATCGTGCACCTGGCACTCGATGTCCTGCTCCTCGTCGTGACAGACCAGTTGAATCCGGCCAATCAAGGCGTGTTTCAAGCCGTTTTCGGCATGATCTTCACGATCATGATCGCGCTCGAGTTCAAGCATTCCCTGCTCATCTCGTTGCCACGGCGCGAGAATGTCGTTCGGGTACGGTCGATCATCCTGATCGCCATGCTCGCCATGGTCCGCAAGTTCATCGCCATCGATCTGGCGGAAACGCCCCCTCTTGAATTATTCGCGCTGTCGGCGGCCATCCTCGCAATCGGTCTCGTTTATTGGATCGTACGCGACGGTGAGCCACGTCCTGGTCGTGATCCGTCGATTTGACAGGATGAGATCAGTATTTCTGGGTAGAATTTTTATGCTTTTTAAATTTTTTCGCGATAACGTTGTGGGCTGTTGGTTCGCCGAAAGAGTTCGAAGGAGTATTGATTTCCGGACATGGAAACGAGCCGAGCCTGCGGCAAAGCTGCCCTGGAAGCGAGATTGAAGCCGTCTCCAGCCGGCCGGACGACGGCCTCCTCCGAAACAAGCAAACTCTTGTCGGCCTTGGCGCGCGCGACTGCGGCCATCTGTGACACGCCCCTCGCTCTCTTAAGGATCGGTGGACCGGGCAGCACCGCACTATCCTTGCGATCGGACCCCACTCTTCCCACAACGCCCGCCGAAGAACGACTGATATCTCGGATACTCCTCGATGGCGCTTCCGGAACTGTGGTTCAGATCAGTGCGACAGAACAGGATGGTGGGGACAAAGCGCCCGGGGACTTCGTATTTTGCGCCGGCATGGTCCTGCGCGACACTAAGGGCGAGGTGCTCGGCGTCCTTGGCGCTCTTGATTCCAGGAGCCGCACGCTGAGTAGCGGTCAGACCGCAGCAGTGACGGAACTCGCGATCACAGCGACGCATCTTGCGGCCACTGCGGCGGTCAATTTGGAAACCGAGCGGCTCGGCCAGATTGCAGCCGTACAGAAGCATCTCGCCAACGCCGATCTTGACCTCGATGATTTTCTCGACGCCATCCTGATCGACATGGGGCCGCTGATGCCAGCGACCGGGGTGGCCGTTATCCATGCTTCCGACGACGGCATGATTATCAAAGCCGCGTCGGGGAGTGTACGCAGCGGCGTCGGCATCAACTTCAGCCCTACCCACAGCCTATGCGGCCTCTGCGTGACGACAGGGGATAGCTACATCGCGTCGGATTGCGAGACCGATCCGCGGGTCTCCCGGGCCCACTGTGATCCCTTTGGCACGAAGTCGCTGATCGCCGCGCCGCTATCGCGCGATGGCGTGGTCTTCGGTTGTCTGATGCTCGCATCGACAACGCAGTTTGGCTTCGAGCCCGCTCACTTGCATATCCTCGAACTGATCACCGGCATGCTGAGTGCGGCATTCGAGCGGCGGCTCAGGCAGGATAACGAGCGCTATCTCCGCGCCAGGCAATCCGAAACCCTGAACGAACTCGCCAGTCTCGAGCGGCGGCTGCGCATGGCGATGACCCATTCTGCAACGGGAATGGCGCTGATTGCACCATCGGGCCATTTCCTTCAGGTCAACGACGCGCTCTGCCGCCTGCTTGGCTACTCTGCAGATGAATTGCTTGCCGTCAACATCCTCGACCTCAGTCAGCCTGAAGAGGTCACGTTAGTCCTCAACCGGGTCGATCGCCTGCTTAGTGGTGAAATCGATACCTATCAGGTTGAAAAGCTTTACTCCCGAAAGGATGGCTCGGTCGCGACCGTTCTTCAGACCATCTCCGTCGCTCGCGGACCCGATGGCTCGGCCGAATTCGTCGTCACGGAATTTCTGGACATCGGTGCCCGCAAACAAGCCGAAGCGGCGGCACAATCCGCCATCCGGCAACTCAATGAAGCCAATCGTCTACTGACGATGGGCGAACAACTGGCCCAGCTTGGACATTGGCGGTATGACGTTACAACGAGCACGCTGTTCTGGTCGGAAGAGTTGTTTCGTATCCACGGTCGGCCAGAGCACCTGGGCACACCCGATCTCGAAGGCGCGCTGCTTTATTATCATCCGGATAATCGCGCTTCTGTAATCGCCGATTTCGAAGCCGCCCTGGTCGGTGGAACGATCTATAACCGAGAGTGGCGCATTATCCGGGACGATGGCGAAATTCGCTTTGTCTCGGTCATTGGTCAGTGCGAGCGCGACGCGAACGGCAGCATTATCGGTGTCTTCGGTGTCTTCCAGGACGTCACAGGTCGCAAGCAGAATGAACAGGCGCTGGCGGAACTCGGCATCCGGCTTCAGCGGGCTACCCATGTCGGACGGGTGGGCGTTATCGAGTTGGAAGCGCCGGACGGAGCGATTAGCGGCGACGACGTGATGCGCTCACTTTTCGGGCTGGATCCCGCACTGGAAAACCCCTCGAGCGCTGCCTGGTGGGCCGCGATCGCACCCGAAGATGTCGAGAAGGTCAGGGACTACCTCTTCGCGTGCTGGAGCGGCGAAGAGATCAATGACCTTGAATACAGTGTGATCTGGCCGAACGGCGAGGTCCGATATCTCCACAGCCGCGGCTCGGCCATCCTGGATTCTGAGAACAAGCCGATCCGGCTGATTGGAACGAGCTGGGACGTTACCGAGCAGCATAACCTGACCCTCCAACTCGCGGCGGAAAAGGAACGCGCCGAACAGGCGAACAACGCGAAATCGAACTTCCTGGCAATGATGAGCCATGAGATTCGGAC
>CAIXXC010000473.1 GCA_903923205.1 uncultured Rhodospirillales bacterium
CAAGGATGTAGAGCGATTTCCAGGCATGCATGTTGTAGTCTATTCGTTGCGACCAACCTCACGCGGCAGCATCCATATCAGCACGCGCGATCCGGATGCTGCGGCAGCTTTCCAACCCAACTATCGCGCTAATGATATCGACAGACAGTCCATGATCGGGGCAGTTCGGGTCGTTCGCGAATATATCAGCCAGAAGCCATTGGCCGATCTGGTTGGCGAGGAAACTTCGCCCGGGCTTGAATACCAAAGCGACGACCAGATTCTTGAAGCTTACGATCGGTTTGGAACGTGCGCTTATCATGCCGTGGGCAGCTGCCGGATGGGCAAGGATCCGCTGTCGGTGGTTGATCCGGAACTGCGGGTGCGCGGTGTAGAAGCTCTGCGGGTGATGGATACGTCAATTATGCCCAGCATCCCTGCCGGCAATACCCAGGGCCCGACCATGGCGATGGCCTGGCGTGCGGCCGATATCATCCTGCGGGACCGGCCAAGTGCAAATTCATGAACCGACAATCCGGTCGGGTTTCCCGACCTGTATGCAATAGCTGGAGAGCGGGAAATGGGTTCGCAAGCAGTTGACACGTTTTGCATGACGATTGACGGCAAGTCGGTCCTTACTGAGCTTACGATTCCGGTTATCAATCCGGCCACGGGCTCGCCTTTTGCACACGCGCCGTCTGCCACAGCGGACGATCTGGACATTGCAGTCGCCGCCGCGGCACGTGCTTTTCCAGCCTGGCGCGACACACCTATGGTAGAGCGAAAGGCTGCGTTGATCGATGCCGCCGGCATTATCGAGGCGCATCTGGCGGAACTGACCGCGCTGTTTACCCGCGAACAAGGCAGGCCGATAGAAGGTGCGAAGGGCGAAATCGCAGGCGCAGCCATGTGGCTGAAAGCGACGACCATGCTCGACATTCCGGTCGACGTGACTGAAGATACCGAGACACGGCGTATCGAGGTGCACCATGTTCCGCTTGGGGTTGTCTGCGGCATAGTGCCTTGGAATTTCCCTGTACTGCTGGCGATCTGGAAAATCGCGCCTGCCCTGATGGCGGGCAACACGCTGGTTCTGAAACCATCGCCGTTCACGCCGCTGACAACATTGCGGATTGGCGAACTTATTCGTGACTGTTTTCCGGCAGGTGTGCTCAACATCATTTCGGGTGGCGACGAACTGGGCCCGCTGATGACGGCGCACAAAGGCTTTGCAAAGATCACCTTCACCGGTTCGAGCGCGACTGGCCGACGGGTCATGGAAACGGCTGCGAAAGATCTGAAACGCATCACGCTTGAACTTGGTGGCAACGACGCAGCGATTGTGATGCCCGATGTCGACATCGACACGATTGCGGAGACCTTGTTCCACGGCGCATTTCACAACACCGGCCAGGTTTGTGTGGTGACCAAGCGGATGTTCATCCACGCCGATATCTACGACCGCTTGCGCGACCGACTGCACCAACTGGCCCGGCAAACTGCGGTTGGCGATGGTGCCGACCAAGGCAACAGGTACGGTCCGATCCAAAACAAGATCCAGTAC
>CAIXXC010000474.1 GCA_903923205.1 uncultured Rhodospirillales bacterium
CGGTCTGACGTTGCCGAGACTCGATCGTAAACCCGATCTCCTGTTCAGTGTTTTCGACAATTACTCGCGCCCGTTCGATATCCTTTGCTTTGTCCTCTGCCTCGGGGGCGCGATCTTCATGAGTGTGCGGGGTTATCTTCGCATCGCCCCGCCTGCGATCTGGCCGATATTTTTGATCGGTATGCTTTATCTGGCGCTGCCGAGTATGCTGTTTACCGGTGCTGGCGCAGACCACCGTCTACCACTGGTGCTGTTTCTTCTGCTGTCGGGAGCGACGGACCCTTCAGGTTTATCGCGGCGACACCTTGGCGCCCTTGCTGCTTGCCTCGCACTGCTGTTTTTAGGTCGTATGGCGGTGATCGAAAAGGCGTGGTTGCAGTCGGCACGGACCTATGCACGAGACTTGGCGATGCTCGAGCGACTTCCCCTCGGCACTCGGCTTGCCGTTGCGGCACCGGCGAGCGCGGTTCGCGTGAGTGCGGCGCCCGAATATCACTTTCCTGTTCTAGCCGTTCCCCTGCGACACGCTTTTGTGCCTACCCTGTTCGCCTTTCCGACGCAGCAGCCGGTCGCGTTGATGCCAGGATGGCGGGAGCTTGCAGCGCAAACCGATCCGGATCGTGTCTGGCAGGCCTTTCAAAGGGGCGATAAATCGAGCCTGTTGTTGCAGCGGTTTGTTGTTGAGCATTTCGATGCGATCGTGTTCGTCGGCGAGGTCGGATCCGAGCCGTTAAGGTCCCGCTGCCTGATCCGATTGGACAACAGCCAGACCGTTTCGTTGTATCTGATCGATCCAGTGAAGGCCGATTGCCGCTGAAAGTTTCGCCCCTGAATTTGCAACGCCTGGCGGATCGCCTACCGTTCGCCGGTAACGACGGGAAGATCTCCGGGCAGACCCCATTCGGCCCAGGATCCGTCGTAGACGGCCACGCTTTCGATGCCGATCAAATACAGCGCGAAAGCAAGCACGCAGGCAGTGATGCCCGAGCCACAACTCGTGACAATGGGGCGCGTTGCGTCAATTCCAGACTGGTTGAAAAGTTCACCCACTTCTTCACACGACCGCCAGAGCTTCGTCGTCGGATCGGTCAAAAGGCTGTGATCGAGATTGAAGCTACCCGGAACCCTTCCCGAGCGCCGCCCTTGCCAAGGCTCAGGAGTTTCGCCGCGGAATCGAGCGGCGCTCCGCGCATCAAGTAGCTGTTCTATCTGGGTGCCGATATTGGCCAGTACCTCTGTTTTGTTCCGGATCAGGTGAGGTCGGTATTTGGGCGTAAAGTGGACACTCGCTATCGAGGACGCAGATGCTGTGATGGGTTTGCCTTGAGCGATCCAGGCGGGCAAGCCGCCATCGAGTATCGCGACGTTATCGTGTCCGAAGGCACGAAACATCCACCAAGCCCGGGCCGCCCCGATCAAGCCGGTGCTGTCATAAATGATCACACGATGGTGATCGGCAATCCCGAGCGCGCCAACCTGGGCGGCAAATTGCTCCGGGGACGGCAGCATATGGGGCAGGGGCGATGTCTTGTCGGAGATCGCGTCGATATCGAAGAACACGCTGCCAAGGATGTGTCCTGCGGCGTAACTCTCCGCTGCGTCGGGCGCGATCCCCGGCATCTTGTAGGTCGCATCGACGACTCTCAAACTTGGATCGTCGATATGCGAAGCCAACGAATCACAGGAAACCAGGGCCAGGGGATGAGCGAAAGGCAATATCGCGAACATCCCTAGGCCGACACTGTCGATCCAGGCTTCTTCTGGCCGATCCGGCTTTCGGTGCCATTCAGAAGCCGGCCGATGTTTTCCTGGTGGCGAAGGAACACCAGGATCGCCAGGAAAATGGCCAGGAGTACCGTTCCCGGCGTTGCAAAAAACCACGCCGTGACCGGCGCGAGCGCCGCTGCAACGAGGGCTGCAAGCGAGGAATATCGTAACAAAAACGCCACCACCAACCAGGTCAGCATTGCCAGGACACCGACCGGCCAACTTACGCCAAGAAGCACCCCAAGGGCGGTTGCGACGCCCTTTCCGCCCTTGAAGCCCAGCCAGACGGGATAGAGGTGGCCCAGAAAAACCGCAGCCGCGGCGAAGGGCACGCAAACGGGCGCTAGGGCGTGCGTCAGCATGACGGCGGCAAGACCTTTTAAGCCGTCAAGGACCAGGGTCGCGGCCGCCAGGCCTTTGCGTCCGGTTCGCAGCACGTTGGTTGCGCCAATATTGCCGGAGCCGATCTGACGAATGTCGCCAAGGCCGGCGGCCCTGGTCAGGACGAGGCCGAAGGGAATAGAGCCCAGAAAATAGGATAGCCCCACGCTCAGGACGAGGGCGGTGGGCGATACCATCTCAGGCGTCGAAGCCATAGACCAATCGACCAGCCACAAACGTCTTCAGGGCCTTACCCTTCACCGACATATCCTCGAACGGCGTATTCGTGGCGGCGAGCCGAAGACCCCGGCGACCGATCCGCCATGGCATGTCCAGATCGAAGAGGACAAGATCGGCGGCGCTGTCGATGGCGAGCCTGCCAACCGGTAAACGGAGAATTTGGGCCGGTGCCTGGGTTACGGCACGGAGTGCGGCAAGAATGCTCATCTCACCGCGATGATAAAGCGCAAGAACAAGTGGGAGCAGAGTTTCAAGGCCGATGGCTCCGGGTGTCGCAGCGATAAATGGAACGCGCTTTTCATCCTGGTCTACCGGTGCGTGGTCCGAGGTAATCGCGTCGATGGTGCCATTTTTCAGACCCTCGATGATGGCGAGACGGTCTGCTTCTGCACGTAGAGGGGGTGACAGACGGGCGTCGGTGCTATAGCCGTCGATCGCTGTTTCATTAAGGGTGAAATAGGGGGGGGCCGTATCGCAGGTCACCGGGAGGCCACGGGTCTTAGCGGTCGCTATTGCGTGCACGGCGGCTGCGGTTGAGATCAATGAGGCATGGTAGCGGCCGCCGGTTAGTTCAACCAGGCGCAGATCACGCTCTAGCAGAATCAGTTCGGCGGCTGCAGGGATCCCGGGAATCCCGAGCCGGGAGGCGATTTCCCCTTCAGTCGCTGCTCCACCGGCGGCG
This sequence comes from uncultured Rhodospirillales bacterium, assembly GCA_903923205.1. Classification (GTDB taxonomy): domain Bacteria; phylum Pseudomonadota; class Alphaproteobacteria; order ATCC43930; family CGMCC-115725; genus CAIXXC01. Next base: position 3,071 of record CAIXXC010000474.1, read on the forward strand.
AGCCTGGGATCTTCGGGGCGTTGGATGACCAGTTGATCAAACGTCCGCGCGTAGCTCAGGAGGCGGCGCATCACCAGGCTGTCGGAAATTGGCGCTGTCCCGTCCGTGAAGCCGAGAGCCCCTGCGGCGGCCATCAGGCCGAGTTCCGAAAGTGTGGCACCGTCGAGCCCCTTCGTCGCCGCCGCGTAGGTATAGATGTTGACCATTCCCGCCTTGCGCGCGCGTCGCGTGACGAATTCCACAAGGGACACATCATCAATGACGGGGGTCGTGTCCGGCAAACCGACCAGAGAGGTTATGCCGCCAGAGACAGCAGTTCGCGAGGTGCCTTCGATGGTCTCGACATGCTCTTGACCAGGCTCGCGAATATGCACGCGCATGTCCACGAGGCCCGGCGCCAGGCAATTGCCACGACAATCGACGCGGATCGTATCCTGCGGGACCTGTGCCGAGGGCACGGCACCAATTGCGGCAATCCGGCCGTCGATCGCCAGCAACTCGCCAACCTGGTCGAGGTGAGTCCAGGGATCGAGCAGGCGTGCGTTGGAAAAAAGGGTCGCGGGCATTAATGCTCCGTCATCGGGGTGTTCGCGCGAAGCAATAGATCAAGGCAGGCCATCCGCACTGCAACTCCCATCTCGACCTGTTCACGGATCAGGCTGCGATCAAGATCGTCGGCAACGGCGCTGTCGATCTCGACCCCGCGGTTAATGGGACCAGGATGCATGACCAGGGCGTCAGGTCGCGCCCGCGCGATTTTATTGTGATCGAGCCCATAGAAATGGAAATATTCGCGAATGGAAGGCAGGAAACTGCCGTGCATGCGTTCAGTTTGCAGTCGTAACATCATGATGATGTCGACGTCGGCGAGGCCCCGCGCCATGTCGTGGAACACTTCGACACCGAGACGGGAAACCTGTGCAGGCAGCAGCGTCCGTGGTGCGACGACCCTAACATGGGCGCCCATGATATTGAGAAGCGCGATATTCGATCGGGCGACGCGGCTGTGGAGAACATCACCGCAAATCGCGACTGTGAGCCCATGGAGCCGGCCTTTGCGACGGCGGATCGTCAGGGCGTCAAGCAGGGCTTGCGTCGGATGTTCGTGACTACCGTCACCGCCATTGATCACGGCGCAATTGACAGCCTCGGCAAGCAGCTTGACGGCTCCGCTGTCTGGATGGCGGACGACGAGGGCGTCGAGATGCATCGCATTGAGCGTCAATGCGGTATCGAGCAGGGTTTCGCCCTTCTTTACCGACGTGCTCGCTACCGACATGTTGATGACGTCCGCCCCCAGACGCTTGCCGGCAAGTTCGAAACTCGTCCTCGTGCGGGTCGAATTCTCAAAGAAGAGATTGATGATCGTCCGCCCGCGCAGTAATGCGCGCTTTTTATCATCTGCCCGATTTTGCTCGATATATGTCTCGGCGAGATCGAGGATGATTGCGATGTCCGCGGCATCGAGACCATCAATGCCGAGCAGATGGCGGTGAGGAAAATGAAGAACGGGGAATTTACTCATGAAGCCAGGGGGAGGGGCATGGACACTTCGCTGCACAAGAGGGCGGGGAAGATGAAAAGGGGTGCTATAACTAAAAGGCTGAACCGATTGGATGCTATCAGGCAATGAGGTTCAAGGTCTGTTTCGAGAGGTCTTGGCTCGTCTTAAGCGTCGCAATATTCGCCTGATATGCGGTGCTCGCTGCGTTCAGCGCGGTGACATCCTGCAGGCTCCCAGCGCCCTGAGGGTTATTTTGTGCCGAAACAGTGACGCTCACGCCGCCGCTGCTGCTTGAGGTGTTCGTGGCTGAGAGCGCGGAGAAAACTTGGCTCGCGCTTGTCGAAGGCTGCGAGCCACTCAGGGGTGGGGCCGCCGCAATCGCTGACGATCCGAACGGAGCAGGGGTTGGAGGGGCGCCCGGTAGACCGGTATTCGCAATGTTCGAAGCCGCAACCGCCAAGTCTACCTGCGCCGCTACTAGCCCTGAGGTGGCGATCGCATCGATGCTAGACATCAGTCCAAGCCCCTCTCGCGGGTGGCGGCTGAAAAGGAACTGCCGCGCGTAAGCACCCTATTGGTATAATTGAAGCAATTTCTCGCCCGCAGATCATCGCAACTGACCACGAATAGACTCCGCTTTATTCCAGGACGATACATCCGAAGGCGAATAAACTATACGCCGGTAGCGGATAGTTGTGAAGGGGCGGGTGCGTTTTCTTCCGGCAGCCTGCGGAGCGCTGCCAAGCCGATTGGGGTCGTACAGAGTACGACCGGCGGGCCGGGCAAAAGAACCGATGATGGGCGCAATGCGGCAGCAGTCTTACCGGTAACCAATGGCTGCCTCTCGGATGCGATTGGTCGACCCGATTCCATGATCTATTGAGATAAATACTGATTTTCTCAACCTACTGCGGGATTGATGACACCTAAAATTGCCATCGAAAATTAGATCAATCATCTCTCGGGTTTGATGTATTAACCTCATCATGACCCAGCGTTGTGATGAAGGTGCGCCGCTCCAGATCATTTCGATCTTCGACCCCGATGATAATCGGATCAGAGATTATCGTGCGATCCGTGAACGCGACCTGACGCGACACGACCACTTCATTGCGGAAGGTGAGGTGGTACTGCGGGTGCTCATTCGCTCGAAACTCTGCCGTCCCGTATCGGTGATGGTCGTCGAAAATCGGCTAGAAGGGCTCTTGCCGCAACTTGACGGCTTGGAGCCGGGAGTCGTCGTTTATCGCGTAAGCCAAGCAGTTATCGATTCCGTGGTCGGCTTCTCAGTACACCGGGGCATTCTTGCACTCGGTCGTCGTGTAACGATACCGGAGCCGAGTGACCTCCTTGACCGGTTAGCGCCGAGCGGTCTCGTTATTGCTCTCTTTGGCATCGCTAATCATGACAACATGGGCGGCATCTTCCGCAACGCTGCTGCATTTGGGGCGATGGGGATTGTCCTTGATTCCACCTGTTGCGATCCACTGTATCGAAAAGCGATTAGGGTTTCGGTTGGCGGTACTCTGGTCATGCCCTTTGCCCGTTTCGATAAGGCGGATGATCCCCTATCCATACTGGAAAGGGAAGGGTACGAGCCGATCGCCCTTACACCGCGAGGTGATGAGACCCTCGCTCAATTGCGCTGCAGTGGCCGTGTCGCGGTTCTACTGGGGAGTGAAGGTCCTGGCCTGCCTCCAGCGATCCTGGCGCGCAGCCGCACAGTGACAATCCCCATGGCGGGTGGCTTCGATTCCTTGAACGTTGCGACAACCAGCGGGATCGTTCTCCATCACCTCACGCAGGCAGGCTGAGACCGTTGAGGGATGCAATGATTTCGGCGGGTAATGGTGCTGATTTACGGGTCGACTCGTTCATCAGCACCAGAACTGCGTTTGCCTCGGCGACGAGCTTGCCATTGTTGAACATCGCCTGTTTGGCAGCGAATGACGATTGGCCGATCCGTGCGATCCCAACACCGATTTGTACCTTTCCAGGCCAGCGCATTTCCGCGCGGTAGTCGATTTCCAACCGGACAATGACGAAGGCATGCCCGGGTATTGGGTGGCTGGTGGTCATACTATGAAGCAGAGACGCCCGGCCGAACTCGAGGAATGCTGCGAAAGCGACGTTGTTGACGTGACCGATTCTATCTGTGTCGCTGTGGCGGATATCCGTTTCCGCCTGATGCGGGTAGGCGTGGAAGGGGAGTAAAGTGATCGGTGTCATGAGCTTCCTAGGACAGAGGGCGCGACAGATGGAATCCGGTCTGTAATTTGGAGGTGCCAACGCGACAGGGCTTGGCAGCACCCCGGCGCGGGAGGCGGGATGTAGAACCCGGCTGGATATTGTTCGAGAACAGGGCTAGAGGAAAGTTTTTCCGCCTCCTGCGGGGTGCCATCGTGTCGTCACTGGGCCGCGGGGGTCTCCCATCGCTCCTTGAGGTGGCGCAATATTGTGGGGATCAACCAGGATTGAGATGCGCGATTCCTGGATTATGCTATAGGTTATAACGCAGCTGTAGCTTATCGGAGTGCGCGGATGTCAACCTCAGACTACGGGGATCTGGAGAACTTGGTCCGCTTGGCCAGGGACAAAACTGTCTCAGGCCGGCAAACCCTCGTAGCGACGATTGGAGATCTCTTCCTGTCGATGGATACCGTGCTTTCCGAGCGGGAACGCGTGTTGATGTCCGAAATCCTGCACCGTTTGGTGCTTGATATGGAATTGTCGCTTCGCAAGGCGCTTGCCGAACGGCTCGCGGGCCATCCCAAGGCGCCACGAGAGCTTGTTGTCGCGCTCGCCAATGATACGATCGAGGTTGCCCATCCTCTCCTTGTTGAGAGCGAAGTGCTCCAGGACATCGAGCTGATCGAGATCATCCGTAATCGCACGCTCGAGCATCAACTCGCCATCACCATCCGGAATCATCTGAGTGAGCCGGTAGCGGAAGCGCTTGTCGAGACGGACAATGTCGATGTGATTACCCGTCTGCTTGAGAACGAGAACGCCAAGATTTCCCAGAAAACGATGGAGTATCTTGTCGAACAGTCGCAGCGGGTCGATGCGTACCAGAACCCGTTGCTGCGCCGCCCGGATCTCGAGCCGGCACTTGCGCGACGGATGTACTGGTGGGTGTCCGCTGCCCTCCGCAGCTTCATCCTCGATCATTTCGAAGTTGATCCCGAGATGCTTGATTCGACAATGGAAGCAACCGTCAAGGCCTTGGCTCGTGCGCCATCCGAGGACGCGGTCTCGCGAGCGATGGAGCTTGCCGAGCGGTTGGCCGAAAGTGAGGGCATCTCGTTCGAATTGATGCTCCGCACCTTGCGTCGGGGTGAAGTATCTCTGTTCATTGCATTGTTTTCGAAATTTACCGGTGTTCGTCTGGCCTTGGCACGGCGGATCTTGTTCGAGCCAGGTGGAGAGGGTCTGTGCATCGCCTGTAAGGGTGCCGGTATCGACAAGCAATCTTTCACGGCGCTTTATCGTCTTACCCGCAAGAGCCAATCCGGCGTTGAGGGTATGGGCGAAAACGGTGCCGCCGTGCTCCATTTGTACGATACGATTGCTCAAGACGCGGCTGTGGCGATGCTTCATCGCTGGCAGCGTGACCCAGAATTTCTGAAAGCCGTCTGGCAGGTCGAGCAGTTCTGACGTCGATGTGATTGCCGTTCTGGGACCAGGGAAAATCGCGGGTTGAGACTGGAACGTCAGGTACTTTGACCGGAGCTAAACCTCATCAGGTGACTCTGTTCGTGGCAGGGATATGCTGACGAGCAAACCATGGGGTTCGACGTTTGTGGCGGAGACAGTGCCGCCGTGGAGCGTGACAACTCTCTGGCAGATGGACAGTCCGAGTCCGGCCCCGCCGGTCTGGGAGTTACGCGCGGGATCGACGCGATAAAAGGGCTGGAACAAATCAACAAGGGCTGCCTCGGGGACGCCTGGGCCCCTATCCATGATCGTGATACACATTTCGCGGTCACCGAGCTTTTCTAGCCGGATGTCTATCGGCACAGAGTCTGCGGTGTAGAAAATGGCATTTCGAACCACATTTTCGACAGCCCGCCTAAGTAATCCGCTATTGCCGAGGCAAAACAAGGGCTCTCCCTGAGGCTCGAAGATCAAATCCGAGGCGCGCTTTTGGCTCTCGAAGCGCGCATCGGCGACGATCTGTGCCACAAGTTCCGACAGGTTGATGACAGCAAATGGCACGGACGCGCTCGCGACGTCCAGTCTGGCCAGCGTTAACAATTCGCTGGCGAGTGCCGATACGCCTTCGATCTCGGTCTCCATCCGGTCGAACTGCTTCGACATCAGTTGTTTGGGTGAGCGTCTGGCCAGCTCAAGGGCAACGCTGAGGCGGGCTAGGGGTGATTTTATCTCGTGCGAGATATCACCGATGAGCCGCTGTTGGGCTTCGATCGCGGCCTCAAGTTCGCCAGTTCGTTCCACAACCTTTTCTTCAAGTGTCTGATTCAGGCTTTCGAGATCGCGAACGAATTGTTCCCGTTCCTGGACGGCCTTCTCCAAGCCTGCCGTCATGCGGTTGAAGGCCTTCGCCAGGGTCCCGAACTCATCGGCGGTCAGGACGGGCGCTCGTGCATCGAGTCGATCAGTATCGGCGATGTCGCTGACGACCCTGGTCAAGTCGAGCACCGGCTGGGTCAGGCGATGCGACAAGACCTGAGCGAAGCCAAGAATCGGAAGCGCCAGCAAACCACCCAGCATCAGCAACTCATTGGCAACATGCCAAAGTGATGGTGCAACAGGCCCTGCGGACTTCATGGTCAAGACCTGCCAATGGGCCAAAGCCCCCGTCATCCGGGGGGCCTGGCCGACGACGATGTCGCCGACACGCGTGGTGTGCGTGCTTGCCGCTAAGCTTGCCGCTGCAGCCAGTTCCGGGCGATCGTCCGCAAGGGATCGCGGCGGCACGTTATTGTCCAGGAGGATGGTTCCGGTTCCAGGGCTGAACAGCAGTTGTTCGATCGCGCGCCAAGGATACGTGACGACGAGTGTGCCTAACCGGTAGTTCGGGATAAAGCTCGCCATGATCGGTATCGACAGGGCGATGATCGGTCTTCCCTTCAGGGGATCGTTATGCTTGTCGAGGAAAACGAGGCCTCCGTTGGGTATCTTCCAGTGCTCTGGAATCGAGGGCGCTTCACGGAGGATTTCCGCGCCCTCGGAACTGGCCACCAGCCGGCCGGTTTCGCCAAAAACATAGATCGCACCCGGGAGCGCGTAGACACGGCGCAGATCTTCCAGCGTGCGATTGACCCGCCCATTCGCATCTCCAGTCAGGAGTTCATTCATCACGTCAAGCGACGCCCAAGAGGTGAAATCGATGGTCAGCTCTTGCAGCATGGCGACAAGGCGGTCTGATTTCAGGGTGGCGAGGCGGTCCAGCGCGGCCGCATCGGATTCAATCATTGCGGAGCGAACACCCGTAAATACAACGAGCGCTGTCGCCGCATAGGTGACGATCGAGATTGCTAATAGTGAGACCAGAACTTTGCGGAGGATCGATCGATCAAAAAAGCCGACGCCACGACGGATGACTTTTTTCATCGGGACCGGCTCACTGGATCTCTATTGCTCATCTGTGAGGGAGGATTTGTCCCGACAGCCGAGAACGGTGTTGGTCAATCGGCCGGGCCGCCGCCGGGGGCTTCCAAACGACTCTCATCGGTTTCCGCATCGACGGTAGGGGATGTCAGCACAGCGAAGAGATACCCAGCATTACGGACGGTCTTGATAAATTCATCTGACCCACTGATCGCGATGATCTTCCGTCGTACCTTGCTGATAAGAGTATCCACATTGCGGTCGACATAGGCAGACTGCTGGCGACCAAAGGCAGCAGCGGAGAGTTCATCGCGCGAAATAACGCGACCGGCGTTCCTGAGCATATGTTCGAGCAAATTATATTCCGCGCTGGTCACCTCAAGCGTTTCTTTCAGATAAAAAGCACGGCGCGCTTCAGTATTAAGCCTGAAAGGCCCGATCACGAGTTCACCACTGCGTGATCGTTTGTTTGTCTTTCCGCGGCGAAGAACCGCTCGAATTCGTGCAACCAGCTCTCGCGGGTTCACGGGTTTTGGAACATAGTCATCAGCACCGGTCTCTAGACCGAGGATGCGGTCATTCTCGCCATCGCGCGCGGTGAGCATGATGACGGGGACTTGGGATGTCTCGCGCAGACGCTTCAGGATCTCAACACCAGACATGCCCGGCATCATGACGTCGAGGACCAGAAGGTCGAATTTTTCGTGGTTCTTTTGGAACAAAGCCGCACCATCATGGACTGCCTCGACGGCAAAGCCTTCGAGCTCCAAATATTCGCGGAGCAGGACAGTGAGTTTGATGTCGTCATCGACGATCAGGATGCCAGCCATGTCTGCAGCTATAACACGATCTTCAGTAGGACATGAACATCTCGAATATCACGATCCAGAAAAAATACGAAAGTCCCGCGAGCGGCAGGGTCTTCGCTTGGTTCGGGACCGGGAGTGCGTCTTCGACGTCAGGTGCTCAATGCCTTGACTCCCGGTAATTCTCTGCCTTCGAGCCATTCCAGGAAGGCGCCGCCGGCAGTCGATACGTACGACAGCTTGTCAAGCACACCAGCGTGAGCCATCGCCGAGACCGTGTCGCCACCACCGGCGACCGCGAGCAGTTTGCCGGATTGAACGAGACTTGCCGCTTCCTGGGCAATTCCGGTTGTGCCGGCATCGAAGGGCGGAATTTCAAACGCACCGACCGGACCATTCCAAACCAGGGTCTTGGAACGCTTCAAGCGATCGACCACAAGTGCCACGGTTTTCGGACCGGCGTCGAGAATCAGGCTTTCGGCGGGCACGTCGTCGATGGCGACAACGGACGTTTCCTGGCCCGGTGCAAGTTTGGCGGCGATCACGGCGTCAACCGGGAGAACAATCTCGCAGCCGGCTGCATCAGCGGCGGCTTGAATGGTCCTCGCCGTATCGAGCATGTCCCTTTCCACCAGGGATTTTCCAACAGCGACGCCACGCGCGAGCAAGAGAGTATTTGCCATCGCCCCGCCAATGACCAGAATATCGACCTTCTTGACCAGCGAGTTGAGGAGATCGAGCTTGGTGGATACCTTGCTCCCGCCGACAATCGCCACCACCGGTCGCTGCGGATGGTCGAGCGCCGCACCAAGTGCCTCTAGTTCAGCCTGCATCAACAGTCCGGCCGCGTTCGGCAAGACATGGGCGAGCCCTTCGGTCGAAGCATGGGCGCGGTGTGCAGCCGAAAACGCGTCGTTGACGTAGACATCGCCTAGTTTGGCAAGGGCTGCGACAAATGCGGGATTATTGGCCTCCTCGCCTGGATGGAAGCGCAGATTCTCAAGCAGCGCGATATCGCCCGGCTTGAGCGCCGCTACGACAGCTTCAGCCGCCGGGCCGATACAATCGCTGCCAAAGGCAATCGTCTTGCCGCCAAGCGCCTTGCTTAACGGTGCGACCAATTGTTTCAGCGAGTCTTCGGCGACAGGCTTGCCCTTCGGGCGGCCGAAATGCGACAAAATAACCACCTTGGCACCAAGCTTGACCAAACGCGAAATCGTTGGCACCAGCCGGTCGATCCTTGTGTTATCGCTGACCTCGCCGTTCTGCATCGGCACATTAAGATCGACGCGCAGGAGAACGCGCTTTCCGGCTACCGCGATTTGATCCAGTGTCTTGAAGGCGACCATGATTGTGCTCTCGCTTCGTGATTTTGCTCCCGGACATGCGGGATAGGGTGCTGGCCGCGATACTGTCAAGATACATGCCGATAGCGACGGGCATGAGGTGCTTTTCGAAACCCAAGTGAGAAATAAACCGATGACCTACCGAGCCGCGCTCATTACCGGTGCCAGCAGTGGTATCGGCGAGGCATTCGCTCGAGCGCTGCCTTCCGAGACCGACTTGCTCCTGACCGGGCGCCAGGAATTGCCGCTGGAGAAACTCGTCGCGGAGTTATCTCGCGCTGGCCGGCGCGTCACTTATACCGTTGCAGACCTCGCTTGTCATGAAGGCTTGAATAGAGTGATCACTGCGGCCGAAGAGTTTGACATCGATCTCCTGATCAATAATGCCGGCCTTGGGTATTTTGGAGAAATCGCCGTCAACCCTAGCAAGGCCGAGGCGGAGATGGTTCTGGTCAACGTCGTGGCAACGACTGCGCTCTCGAGTGCCCTGCTCCCGGGTATGTTACGCCGGGCGGAGATGCTTGGCCAGAGAGCGGGGATCATCATCGTTGCGAGCGTGGTTTCGTTCTTCCCGTTGCCTTGGATGACAACCTATGCAGCAACCAAGGCGTTTGATCTCATGTATGCGCTTGGCCTTGCCGAGGAATTGCGCGGGCGCCCGGTTGACGTTCTAGCCTTGTGTCCGGGCTCTACCGCGAGCCGCTTCGCCGAACGGGCGGGGAGCCCGACCCGCTTGGCACTGCTCGGTCACACGTCGGCGCAGGTCGCTTCAGCCGGCCTTGCGGCCCTCGGCCGTCGTCATGTACTCGTCGTCGGCCTCGGCAACCGTGTCATCACCATGATAGGGCGAGTCTTGCCACCAACCCTGTTCGCCCGCATTGTCGGGTTGTTTACCCGCCGAGCTCGACGGCCTTACTCTTAAAATCTTTGGCAGCGTGTAAAAATTGTCGGTCAAGAACGGGGATATCGGGTGGCGCAGAATCGCGACGATGACGGCAGTGATATAACTGGCTCGACCAGATCCAAGCTGATCGAAACCAAGCAGAAATGGGCGAGTGCAGGACGCCTGCTGACGCCTTTCTCGGCGGGGATGGGCAAGGCCAGATTGCCGCCCGGACAACATGAGGTCAAGGATTGGCCCGTGCTGGACCTGGGCGTTCAACCCGATATCCCGTTCGCTCAATTTCGCCTGCGTGTGGCCGGGTTCGTGGAAAACCCGATCGTGTGGGATTGGGATGCCTTCAAGGCTCAGCCTCAGGTCTCAGATGTTTCCGACATGCATTGTGTGACCGCCTGGTCACGTTACGACAATCAATGGGAGGGCATTAGCGTTGCCCATCTGCTGTCGATTGTTCGACCGAAGCAGGAAGCCCGTTTCGTTATCCTATCGAGCTACGACCAATATACCACGAACTTGCCTTTGGCCGATTTTGCCGCGCCGGATGCGTTGCTGGTCCATAGCTGGGAGGGTAAACCTCTGACTCGGGCCCATGGCGGCCCGGTCCGAGCGATAATCCCCCGCCTTTATCTTTGGAAGAGTGCGAAATGGCTCAGGAAGATCGAGTTCGTTGCGGAAGACCGGCGCGGCTTTTGGGAGGCGCGTGGGTATCATAACCATGGCGACCCGTGGCTGCAGCAGCGCTACGATGAGGATTAGTTTTGGCCGAACCGCCGCTATCGCGACACTGAGAACGCCCGTATAACCAGCGGCGATGACTCCTCGCTCCACTCTCTCGCTGCCCGATCAAATTGCCCTCTGTATCGGCTTTTTCACGCGGATCAGGGTCAACCTGCCCGAGGTGATTCCCGATAATGCCTTGGCGCGGGCATCTTGGGCATTTCCCATTGCCGGAGCCGCAATCGGCGCCCTGACCGCGCTTGCCATGGTGATCGCCCTCAAAAGTGGCGTCGGTGCCGGCGCTGCGGCGATCATCGCCCTTGCCGCGAGCATGTTGCTGACTGGTGCGCTGCATGAAGACGGGCTCGCGGATACTGCCGATGGGTTTGGGGGTGGGCGCGATGCGGCTGCCAAGCTCGCAATCATGCGGGACAGCAGAATTGGCAGCTATGGCGTCCTCGCGCTTCTGATTTCGGTTGCCCTGCGCGCGGATTGTCTTGCCCAGGTCGCGGGTCACGGCCAAGGCGCCATCTGCGCGGCGCTCGTCGCGGCTCATGCGACCGGGCGCGCCTGTCTGCCAGCACTTATGGCATGGCTGCCATTGGCGCGGCCCAACGGCGCGGCGGCGGCGGCGGGTCGATCTGTGATGCTTGATGCTGCCAAGGCTGTTGTAATTGCCGGTATCCTTCTCGTCCTGCTCTACGGTCCTGGCAATGGCGGCCTGGCCGTGCTCCTGGTGGTCGCGGTTGTTTACGGCATGGCTCAACTTGCGTCCCGCCAGATCGGTGGCTACACCGGTGACGTCCTCGGGGCACTCGAGCAGATTGTCGAGGCGGCGATCCTGCTGGTCGCGGCGCACCAATGACGGACTTGCGGGAGGAGAAGAAGGTATGACAATGGATCGGCGGCATTCCGTTGTGACGCGCTGGTGGTGGATCCGTCACGCACCGGTAACGGTGAACGATGGTCGGATATACGGTCGCACCGACCTTCCCTGCGACACTGACGATGCTGCCGGGTTTTCTGGCTTGGCCGCGATCCTGCCGCGGGACGCCGCGTGGGTTGTTTCTGATTTGATGCGTACCCACCAGACCGCCGCCGCGATCGTTCGTGCCGGTCTGCCTGGACCTGAGCGATTTCCTGGGGATGGTGTCATCGTCGAGCCCGATCTGGCCGAGCAGGATTTTGGCGAGTGGCACGGCAAGACCTATAGCTGGCTGGCCGAACATCGCGCGGAACAGTATCATCGCTTCTGGCACGCCCCCGCCCATGAAAGGGCACCGGGCGGAGAAAGTTTTGAAGATTTACTGGCCCGCGTGAGCATCGTGATTGATCGCCTCAACGTCGAACTCGCCGGTCGAGACATCATTGCCGTCGCCCATGGTGGCACGATCCGATCGGCGATCGCGAAGGCTCTCGACCTGGCGCCTGAAACGGCACTGGCCTTTGCCGCGGATAACATCTCGTTGACACGGCTTGATCATTTTAGGGGGGGCAGCGATATCGGCCATTCCTGGCGGGTTTCCTGCCTTAACCGACCGCCCGCATGATGTCGGAGGAGGCTTCTTCAGCGCCGACGTTTGATGCCGTGTTCCGGGCGAAATTCCTCGAATTGTTGGCCTGGCGTCGGGATGTCCGCGAATTTCGAACCGATCCCATCCCCGTCGGCATGTTTGAGCGGCTGGTGGAGGTCGCTTGCCTCGCCCCGTCGGTTGGGTTGTCGCAGCCATGGCGCTTCGTCCTGGTGAATGACGTTGGTCGCCGCGAAGCCGTAAGGCGAAGTTTCGAAATCTGCAATCAGGAAGCACTTGAGTGCCAGCGTGGCGAGCGCGCGATGCTCTACGCGCGGCTGAAGCTTGCCGGCCTCAATCAGGCTCCCGTACAATTCGCCGTCTACGCGGACCAGGAGACGGAGCAGGGTCATCTGCTTGGTCGCAAGACGATGCCGGAGACGTTGATGTATTCCGCGGTAGCCGCTGTGCAGACGATGTGGCTGGCGGCGCAGATCGAGGGGCTCGGTCTGGGTTGGGTCTCGATCATCAGTCCTGACGCGGTCAATGCCGCGCTGCAGGTGCCGGAGAGCTGGCGCTTTGTGGGTTATTTCTGTCTCGGCTATCCGCAACATCCCGATGATGTTCCCGCCCTGCAACGCGCGGGATGGGAGCACCGGCACAATTCCTCGGAATTCATCACCCGACGCTGATTTGCGGCCTATGGCGCGGCCGCCGCTTCGTGCTATCCAGAACCACGAGTTCGAGACAGGGAAGTTCGGTAGAATGGAGGTTCCATTTGATCCGGCGCTGCCCCCGCAACTGTAACAGGTAAGACCGGCGGTTCCGCGACGCCACTGATGTCGCCCCGTCATCCCAAGATGGGATGGCGACGGCATTGGGAAGGCAGAGCCGGTCGACGACCCTGGAGCCAGGAAACCTCCTCGATGCTCGTGAACGCGATTCCATCCTCGGGCGGAGGAAGGGGCAGGATTTGTCGATTACCTTGGTGCTGGGCGGTGCCCGCTCCGGAAAAAGCAGCTATGCCGAGTCCCTGATTCTGGGGCAGGCGGAGCGTGCGCTCTATTTGGCGACGAGCGAGGCATTCGATGGCGAGATGACCGACCGGGTCCGCCAACACCGCGAGCGCCGTGATGCCCGGTGGGAGACCTTCGAGGAGCCACTCGATCTCGTATCGGCGTTGCTGAACTCAATGCACACAGACCGGCCGATTCTGGTCGATTGTCTGACGCTCTGGCTCTCCAACCTTGTTCACGCCGAGCGCGATATCGAAGCGGAGATAGCGGCCTTGGTCGCCGTGTTGCCGAAACTCGTCGGTACGGTGGTTTTCGTCTCGAACGAGGTCGGGCTCGGCATCGTTCCCGATAACGCCCTCGCACGCCGCTTCCGCGATCACGCCGGCCGCCTGCATCAGTCCATCGCAGCGGTCGCTGGTACGGTCGTTTTCGTCGCCGCCGGCCTCCCCATGATTCTCAAGTCACCGTCTGGTACAGGACCATCCCGATGAGCAAAATCCCCGCAACAGTAATCACCGGCTTCCTTGGCGCAGGGAAAACAAGCCTTATCCGTCATCTGCTTGAAAATGCCGAAGGCCGCAGGATTGCACTTATTATCAATGAGTTCGGAGAACTTGGGATCGACCGCGAAGTGCTGCTCGGTTGCGCCGTCGATGGGTGTAGCGAGGACGACGTTGTGGAACTCGCAAATGGGTGCATCTGTTGTACCGTTGCAGACGATTTTCTTCCGACCTTGCAAAAGCTGCTCGACCGACCAAACCCACCTCAGCACATCGTGATCGAGACTTCGGGCCTGGCATTGCCGAAGCCTTTGGTGCAGGCCTTCAATTGGCCTGAGGTGAAGCGCCGGGTGACAGTCGATGGGGTCGTGACAGTTGTCGATGGCGCGGCTGTCGCCGCTGGACGGTTTGCAGATGACCCGTTCGCCGTCGCCGCACAGCGTGCCGAGGATCCCTCGCTCGACCATGATAATCCGCTCGAAGAAGTCTTCGAGGACCAGTTGCTCTGTGCTGATCTGGTTATTCTCAACAAACGCGATCTGCTCGATGACGCGGGTACGGCGCAGGCTCGGGCATTGATTTCAGCGACGATCCGTGGCTCGGTCAAGATCGTCGAGGCCAGTCGTGGTGTGCTTTCCGCATCGGTCCTTCTGGGCTTGAACGCTGCTGCCGAGGACGACTTGCAGCAGCGGCCATCCCACCATGATGGTGAAGAAGGTCACGATCACGATGATTTCGACAGCTTCTCAGTCTCCGTAGGGACGATCGCAGATCCCTCTTTACTGATCGCAAGGATCGAAACCGCCATGGCGGTTCACGATATCCTGCGCATAAAGGGGTTCGTTGATGTCGCCGGCAAGCCGTTCCGTGCTGTCATTCAGGGTGTTGGCGGTCGAATCGAGCAATATTTCGATCGAGCGTGGAAGCCGCACGAGAACCGTTCCAGCCGTCTGGTCGTGATTGGCGTCAAGGGCATCGATCAAGCAGCGATTACGCGGGCGCTCGCTGCCTGATGCATCTGCTCGCGGCACAGCAGGGGCGGATTGACGACGGGTCGGCTGCGGTCGATCTCCGTCAGACGTCGGGCGAAATCATTGTCCTTAGTGCGGCGGATAGTGAAATCGCCTGTCTCTCGGAGGCGCAGCGAGGCTTACTGGAGACCGAGCCGGGGCTGCCAAGCCTTCGTCTCGCCCGATTGCTGGCGCTGCGTCATAATTATTCTGTCGATCTCTATGTCGATCAGGTCATCGCGCATGCGCGTCTGGTGGTCGTCAGGCTTCTCGGCGGTGAGAGCTACTGGCCGTATGGGGTCGAACAACTCGTCGCCGTCTGCACACGCCGGCGCATCAAACTGATCCTTATGCCCGGCGATGATCGGGATGATCCGGATTTGCTGGCACGCTCCACGGTGGGGCGGGAACAGGCGCGTCAAGCATGGAGGTATCTGGCCGAAGGCGGACCCGCAAACGCCGAGTCCTTCATGCGTTATTGCCACTATTTGCTAGATCATGGACCGGCGCCGCGACCGCCGCAGCCGCTGTTTCGTGCGGGTCTCTATTGGCCTGGGGCCGGCGCGGACCTCGCTGTGTCAGACCTCCGACAGTCCTGGCGGGCCGATCATCCCGTGGCTGCGCTCGTCTTTTATCGCGCCCTGGTCCAGGGTGGGAACCTGACTGCTGTCGACGATCTCATTTGCGCGTTGCGCGCCCGTGACATCAATCCGCTGCCAATCCATGTCGCCAATCTCAAGGACCCGGCGGCTCTGAGTTTGCTTGGTGGCTTTTTGGCCGACGCCAAGCCGGAACTGGTGCTGAACGCGACCGCTTTTGCCGTCTCTGGGCCCGGCGCGCTGGCCGTGACGACCCCGTTTGACATGCTTGATTGTCCCGTGATCCAACTGGCCTTCGCCGGAAGTTCCGTAGAGGCCTGGCGCGATGGGGTGAATGGACTGGATGCCCGCGATCTCGCGATGAATGTGGTGCTGCCAGAATGTGACGGTCGAATCTTCAGCAGGGCAGTCTCGTTCAAGGAAGCCGAAACCCGAGACCCAGTAACCGAGGCCGATGTCGTTCGCTATCGCCCCGTTTCCGACCGCGTTGAATTCGTGGCCGATCTTGCCCGCGCCTGGTTGCGACTGCGTCGGACTGCGGTTGGGGATCGCAAGATCGCTTTCGTTCTTGCCAATTATCCCAACAAGGATGGGCGTCTTGGAAACGGCGTCGGTCTCGACACACCCGCGGGTATGATTGAAATCCTGAACGCCCTTGCGGGTGCCGGGTATCGAATTGACGACATGCCTGCAAATGGCGATGCCTTGATGGCAGCCCTTGCGAGGGGGCCGACGAATGCCGATCCAACCCGGCGTGCATCGGTTTATTTTCCGGTCGATCTATATCGCCGTTACTGGGAAACCGTGCCTCAGTCTGTCCGGGCCTCCGTCAACGCCCGCTGGGGCAGGCCGGAAGATGATCGCTTTTTCGATCCAAGCCAGGGCTTCCGGGTTCCGGCGCTGGCTTTCGGCGGTGTCGTGGTCGGGTTACAGCCATCACGTGGATATGATATCGATCCGGCAAGCAGCTATCACGACCCGGATCTGGTGCCGCCGCACGGTTATTTTGCCTTTTACTTCTGGCTGCGTCATGGCTTCGGTTGCGATGCCATCGTCCACATGGGCAAGCACGGCACGATGGAATGGTTGCCGGGCAAGTCCGTGGCCCTTTCCGAGGCTTGCTATCCGGAAGCCGTATTCGGCCCGATGCCTCACCTGTATCCGTTCATCGTTAATGATCCGGGCGAGGGTACTCAGGCCAAACGCCGCAGTGCGGCCGTCATCGTGGACCACCTGACGCCACCGTTGACGCGCGCGGAAAGCTACGGACCGATGGCCCGGCTCGAGGCCCTCGTGGACGAGTACTACCACGCCAGTGGGCTCGACCCGCGCAGGCTGGGTCTGCTCGCCCGCGAAATTCGTGACCTCTCGGCGTCCGCAGGGCTCGACGAGGATTGCGGTATTCGCCCGGACCTCGATGACGGTGCGGCGCTCACCAGACTTGACGCCCATCTGTGTGATCTCAAGGAACTTCAAATTCGTGATGGGCT
Source organism: uncultured Rhodospirillales bacterium (assembly GCA_903923205.1). Taxonomy (GTDB): domain Bacteria; phylum Pseudomonadota; class Alphaproteobacteria; order ATCC43930; family CGMCC-115725; genus CAIXXC01. The sequence continues at coordinate 20,045 of CAIXXC010000474.1, forward strand.
TCACGTCTTCGGGCTCTCACCGATAGGCAGGCAGCGACGCGATCTCCTCATCGCCCTCGCTCGAGCGCCGCGAGGGGCAGAGCCACAACAGGCCTCTCTCATCCGGGCGCTGGCACAGGACCTTGCTCTCGATCTCGATCCGCTTATCGCTCCGCTGGCCTCTCCCTGGCAGGGGATACGCCCTGCGGCGCTGGAGGCATCGACACCCTGGCGCACTGCCGGAGACACAGTCGAACGACTTGAAATTCTTGCCTGCCGCTTGCTCGATGGTGAGGTGCCGGTGGATGAACGCTGGACCCGAACCCGTGCGGTGCTCGATTGGGTTGCGCAGACCTTGGCCCCCACTGTTGACGCTTGCGGTCGGGGAGAAATCGACGGGTTGCTGGCGGGTCTGGATAGCCGGTTTGTGGCGCCCGGTCCCTCTGGTGCGCCGTCCCGAGGGCGTCCCGAGGTCCTGCCGACCGGGCGGAATTTCTACTCGCTCGACACCAGGATGGTGCCGACACCTGCGGCTTGGACATTGGGTTGGCGCTCGGCCTCGGCCCTGATTGAACGCCATGCCCAGGATCATGGTTGCTACCTGACCACTGTGGCGCTCTCGGCCTGGGGCACTGCGAATATGCGTACCGGCGGCGATGATATTGCGCAGGCGCTGGCGCTGATGGGCGTTCGCCCGGTCTGGGAGCCGGTAACGGGACGCGTGACCGGTTTCGAGATTCTTCCTGCGACGATCCTCGATCGCCCGAGGGTCGATGTCACCTTGCGGATTTCGGGCTTTTTCCGCGACGCTTTTCCTAATTTGATTGACCTCGTCGATGCCGCTGCACGCGCTGTCGCGGCGCTGGACGAACCAGATGACGTCAATCCACTGGCAGCCAGGGTGCGGGCGGACGCGGCGGCACTCAGCGCCGATGGTCTGCCCCCGGAAATAGCCGAGCATCGTGCCGCCACCCGGGTCTTCGGTGCGAAGCCCGGTGCATACGGCGCTGGCCTGCAGGCGCTGATCGATGAGGGCGGCTGGCACACCGAGGCAGATTTGGCGGCGGCCTATCTCGCGTGGAGCGGCTGGTCCTATGGCGCGGGCGCGGAAGGGGAGGCCGCCCATGGATTGTTCGCGCGCCGCCTCAGCCAGGTTGAAACGGTGCTCCACAATCAGGACAACCGCGAACATGATCTGCTCGACAGCGATGACTACTACCAGTTCGAGGGCGGAATGGCGGCGGCGATCCACCATCTCTCGGGTACGCGCCCGGTTATCTATCACAATGATCACAGCCGCCCCGAGAACCCCGTCGTGCGCACGCTTGAGGAAGAGATTGCGCGTGTCGTCCGGGGCCGTGCCGCCAACCCGAAATGGCTCGCCGGCGTGATGCGTCATGGCTACAAGGGCGCGTTTGAGATCGCGGCGACGGTTGATTATCTCTTCGCCTTCGCCGCAACAACGGGGGCCGTGCGCGATCATCATTTCGATGCGTTGTATTCTGCCTATGTCGACGACCCGGCGATCGATCAGTTTCTAGAACAGCACAATCCCGCGGCACGTCTCGAAATCGCGGCGCGTTTCCGCGAGGCGATTGATCGAGGCTTATGGAAGCCGCGACTCAATTCCGTATTCGAACGGCTTCAGGAGCGACTGACATGATCGATCGCAATAACGGTGATGATGATATCAATCGCCGCCATGCCGAGAAAATGGCCAAGCATAAGGCGGCCAAGGACAAGGCGCTATCCGCCAAGACTGCCGACAAGGGCCTGTTGATCGTCCACACCGGTGCCGGGAAGGGTAAATCCACGGCGGCGTTCGGCATGGTCATGCGCTGCATTGGTCATGGCATGCCTGTGACCATCATCCAATTCACCAAGGGAAAATGGGAGACTGGAGAGCGCGTCGTGCTTGACCGCTTTCCTGAACTCGTCACCTGCAAGGCCATGGGGGAGGGTTTCACCTGGGAGACCCAGGATCGTGCGCGTGATATTGCCGCCGCTGAGACGGCCTGGGCCGCGGCCCTGGAGGCGATTGCCGATCCGCGCAATGCGATGCTCGTGCTGGACGAGCTTAATATCGTGCTGCGGAATGGCTATCTCGCACTCGACGCGGTGTTGGCCGGATTGGCCGCCCGTCCATCGAAACTCCACGTCGTCGTAACCGGTCGCAACGCCAAGCCGGAGTTGATCGAACAGGCCGATCTCGTGACCGAAATGACCCTGCTCAAACACCCGTTCCAGGCGGGTATCAAGGCCCAGATCGGTGTCGAGTACTGACATGGGAACTGCACCAAAGCCCGCTGCGCTGATGATCCAGGGGACCGGCTCCGATGTCGGCAAATCCTTGATTGTTGCTGGGCTTGGTCGAGCTTTTTTGAA